>JBDTWH010000065.1:0-4039 GCA_040006795.1 Actinomycetota bacterium
CCGTGACAGGGCGGCGCGCTAACCAACTGCGCTACGGGGCCTTGGGTAAGGCCTTCGTGCATATCCCCTACGGGATTTACGTTCGTATCCCCAACGGGATTCGAACCCGTGCTACCGCCGTGAAAGGGCGGGGTCCTGGGCCGCTAGACGATGGGGACCCGGAATATTTGTGCTCAACCGGACCCCTCGCCGCTAGCGAGCAGCAGCTCGGATCCGTCGAGGACTAGGGAAGCATAGGGGAGATGGTGCTCAATCACCAAAGCGGCGGGCCGCCTCAGGCGGGTTGGCCCACGCCAGCAGTCGGTCCATCTTCCAGGTGTTGACGATCCGGTCCAATGGCACGCCGACTCGCTCCGCGCGGACACACCCATAGATGAGGAAGTCCAGCTGCCCCGGCGCGTGGGCGTCACTGTCGATCGAGAACAGGCACCCCGCATCGAGGGCCAGGATCATCAGCTCATCGGGTGGGTCGGCGCGCTCGGGGCGCGCATTGATCTCGACAGCGACCTGATGGGCGGCGCAGGCCGCGAATACGGCGGCGGCATCGAACGAGCTCTGGCCGCGGGTGCCCCGTTCGCCCTCAATCAGGCGACCCGTGCAGTGGCCGAGGACATTGGTGTGCGGGTTCTCGACGGCGGCGATCATCCGGCGGGTCATCGGCGCTGAGGACATCGCCAGCTTGGAGTGGACCGATGCGACCCGTAGGTCCAGCCGCGAGAGCATCTCAACGCTCTGGTCCAGCGAGCCGTCATCGAGGATGTCGACCTCGATGCCCTTGAGAAGGCGGAACTCACCCTGCTTGCTCAGGTCGAAGTCCCCGACGGCCGAGTTGATCTCCTCGATGACGCGGAGCTGCTGCAGGAGGCGCTCTGACGAGAGTCCGTTCGCTATCCTGAGGCGCGGCGAGTGATCGGTCAGCACCTGGTACTGGTGCCCGAGGTCCATCGCCGTCACAGCCATCTCCTGGATGGACGAGCCGCCGTCGGACCAGTCCGAGTGCGAGTGCAGATCGCCGCGCAAGGCCGCGCGAACCTCGAGCCCGCCGGCGACCAGCGGCTCCTGGGCCTTGTCCTCCAGGGACGTCAGGTATGCCGGGATCTTCCCTTCGAGTGCCTCCCGGATGACCGCCTCGGTCGCCGGGCCGATGCCGCGCAGGTCGCTGAGCGTTCCTGCGTCCGCTCGTGATCGCAGCTCGCCGGGGTCGGTCGCGAGCGCCGTTGCCGCCGCCGCACGGAAGGCCTTGACGCGAAAGGTGCCCGCGCGCGAACGCTCAAGCAGGTAGGCGATCCGGCGCAGGGCGTCATACGGCGACAGTGGCGTGCCCACGGTCACTGACCGTACTGGCTGCGTATGGTCCGGTCCCAGATCCGGTCTCCGCCGAAGCGCCGCAGGTTGATCATGAACCTGGCCGCCGGGGTGACCACATAGCGCGAACGAGGCCGTGAGGACTGGACCGCCTTGACGATCACTGCTGCGACCGTCTCCGGGCCGGTCGCGAGGAAGTCGTTCGCGTAGCTGCTGGTGGTCCGCTTCTCGCTCGCCGAGAGCAGGTCCGCATAGGCGCTGACTGCGCCCGGGCTGGCCGCGTCCACCTCGAGGCTCTCGTTCACCCGGCTCTCGAAGTTGCTGCGGATCAGTCCCGGCTCCACCAGGATGACGTCGATCCCGAAGGGCCTGACCTCTACCCGCAGGACGTCGCTGATGGCTTCCACGGCGTACTTGGTGGCGTGGTAGAAACCGCCGACCGGGAAGGTGATCCGACCGCCCATCGACCCGATGTTGACGATCCGTCCGGATCGCGCCCGGCGCATCGCGGGCAGGACGAGCTGGGTGAGCCGCGCCAGCCCGAACACGTTGGTCTCGAACATGGCCCGCACCCGTTCGAGGTCGGACTCCTCGATCGGTCCGTAGTCGCCGAAGCCGGCGTTGTTGATCAGGGTGCCGACCTGCCCATGCTCATCCTCGACCGTCTTCACCGCTGCGATCATCGAGTCCTCGGAGTTCACGTCCAGCGCGAGCGTGTGAGCGCCGAGCGCCTCCAGGTCGGCA
The DNA here is from genome assembly GCA_040006795.1 of Actinomycetota bacterium. Lineage (GTDB taxonomy): Bacteria > Actinomycetota > Actinomycetes > Actinomycetales > Dermatophilaceae > UBA4719. The sequence goes on from JBDTWH010000065.1 coordinate 2,050, forward strand.
AGGGTCTCGACCTTGCGGGCCGTGGCGTAGACGGTGTGCCCGGCCTGGACGAGTGCGGCAGCGGTGGCGGCGCCGATCCCCGACGAGCAGCCGCTGATGAGGACCGGGTCATGGCGGGTGGCGGCCTGGGCCATGGCCGGGGTGGTCGCCCGGTTCCTGGCCTGTTTCCTTGGCGGGGTCATGACCTCATTCTGGCTCACCGGGCTCGTCAGAGGGACGACGGAAGAGTCCGGATCCTGACACGACTCATTAGCATGTGTTTGGATATGCCAAACTTTGAGTTATGAACCTCAACACGGTGCGAGCCACCCCTGGTGCGGGCGGCCAGGGTCAGTGGGCGCTCGGTGAGCTCGAACCGCTGAACGCCAACGAGAAGCTCAAGCTCGAGGACGATGCGCTCAACGTGCGGGCGCGTGTCGAGCAGATCTACTCCAAGCAAGGCTTCGACTCGATCCCGGAAGAGGATCTGAGTGGTCGCCTGCGCTGGTGGGGGCTCTATACCCAGCGAAAACAGGGGATCGATGGCGGCCGGACCGCCACTCTTGAGCCGCACGAGCTGCAGGACAAGTACTTCATGCTCCGGGTCCGCATCGACGGTGGTGCGCTGACGACCAGGCAGCTACGGGTCATCGGCGAGATCTCCCGCGACCTCGCCCGTGACAGCGCTGACATCACCGACCGGCAGAACATCCAGCTGCACTGGGTGCGCATCGAGGACGCCCCGCAGATCTGGTCGCGGCTGGAGGCCGTAGGGCTGCAGACCACGGAAGCCTGCGGCGACTGCCCCCGGGTCGTCCTGGGCTCCCCGGTCGCCGGAATCTCCAAAGATGAGCTGATCGACCCGACCTGGGCGATCGACGAGATCAAACGCCGGTTCATCGGCAACCCCGAGTTCTCCAACCTCCCCCGCAAGTTCAAGACCGCGCTGAGCGGCATGCTCACCAACGACGTCGTGCACGAGATCAACGACATCTCGTTCGTCGGGGTCGAGCACCCCGAGCTGGGGCCGGGCTTCGACCTGTGGGTCGGCGGCGGCCTGTCAACGAACCCTCGCCTGGCAGAGCGCCTCGGCGTCTTCGTCACCGAGCGCGAGGTGCCCGACGTCTGGGCCGGGGTGACCTCGCTCTTTCGTGACTACGGGTACCGCCGGCTGCGGTCCAAGGCCAGGATGAAGTTCCTGCTGGCCGACTGGGGCGCCCCGAAGTTCAGACAGGTCCTCGAGCAGGAGTATCTCCATCGCGCGCTCCCGGACGGGCCGGCTCCGGCGCCCTCTGCCGAGCGGGGCGACCACATCGGGGTTCACGAGCAGAAGGACGGCAGGTTCTACATCGGGGCTGCCCCGACGGTCGGCCGGGTGTCGGGCACGACGCTGGTTGCGCTGGCCGATCTGGTGGAGTCCCACGGCTCCGCGAGGGTCCGGCTCACGCCCCACCAGAAGCTCCTGGTCCTGGACGTCGGGCAGGCGCAGGTGGAGCCGCTGGTCGAGGCGTTGCAGGGCATAGGCCTCGAAGCCCGACCGTCTCTCTTCCGCCGAAATACGATGGCGTGCACCGGCATCGAGTACTGCAAGCTCGCGATCGTCGAGACCAAGGGCCTGGCGGCCAGGACCGTGGCCATCCTCGAGGAACGGCTCGCGGACATCATCAAGGAGATCGATGTCCCGGTCACGCTCAACATCAACGGCTGCCCCAACTCGTGCGCCCGCATCCAGGTCGCCGACATCGGCCTCAAGGGCCAGCTGGTCACCGACGACGCGGGCAACCAGGTCGGCGGCTTCCAGGTGCACCTCGGCGGGACACTGGGTCTGGAGGCGAGCTTCGGCCGCAAGGTCCGCGGCCTCAAGACCACGGCGGAAGAGCTGCCGGCGTATGTCGAGCGGGTGGTCCGCAACTTCGCGGCCAACCGTGAGCCAGGCGAGCGCTTCGCGACCTGGGCCCTGCGTGCCGACGAGGACCTGCTCGTATGACGACCGCCTCCGTGAATCTCACGC
>JBDTWH010000066.1:0-3770 GCA_040006795.1 Actinomycetota bacterium
ATCCCCATCTGCGCCTGCTAAGGCCAGTCGCCGACGACCCTTTTCGAACCTCGTGACTGTCGCCGTAGGTTCCTCTATCGGACTTACTCTCGTAGCCGCGTTGGGATCGGTACGCTCGTCCGACTTGGCCGCCGAAGGGGGACCGTGAACGTCACGTGGGTTGCAACGGTCCTACCGCTAGGGTGGCGTCGTGCTGGCGTTCTCGGTTCTTGTGAGCGAGCCTGGTTGGCGTGCCGAAGCCGATCGATGGATCGTCACCGCGCTGCAGGAAGCGGGGCTGAGCCCGGTCGGTCCGCCGGAGCAACGGCGCATCCGGCCGTGGTCTACCCAGCAGGTCGTGCCCACCAGCGGTGGCCGCGTCTGGTTCAAGGCGAACTGCCCGGACCTGTCGTTTGAGCCTGCTCTGCAGGAGTTGCTTGCCCTGCTGGCCCCCGGCAGCGTCGACACCCCGATCGCCGTGGAGGGCTCGCGCGGCTGGATGCTGACCTGGGACCGGGGTGACACCCTCGCCGAGCGTCACGAGCCGACGCTCGCCGAATGGTGCGAAATCGTGCAGGAGGCCGGGGATGTGCAGCGTCGCGCCGCTAGCGAGCGGGATCAGGTGCTGTCGATCGGCGTGCACGACTGCTCGCCCAAAACCGTGCCCGACCGGTTCGACGCCCTCCTGGCCCGGTATGCCGCGCTCGAGGTTGAGCACCCTTCGCACGTCACGGCAACACAGCTCAAGCAGTTCCAGGCCGTCCGACCGGCCGTCATCGACGCCGCCGCTGCCTTGGAGCAGTCCCCCTTACCTTCGACGGTCAACCACGGAGACCTGCACCCTGGCAACGTGCTCACCGTAGACGGCGGCCTTCGCCTCTTCGACTTCGGTGACGCCCAGTGGGCCGCCGCACCCGAGGTCCTCGGGGCAGTGTGGGGATGGCTCACCCGAAGGACGCACCACCCATGGCGGACGGTTTTCGCGGCCTATGCAGAGGTCTGGAGTGACGTGGTCACCCGTGCCGAGTTTGACCATCTGGTCGCGGCCGCAATGGTCACCCTGCCAGTGAACCGTTCGTTGACATGGTGGTCCGCCACCCGCCAAACCACGATAGAGGAACTGACCGAATGGGGCGATGTGCCGCTTTCAATGTTGAGCCAGGTCCTGCAGCCGTGGCCAGGCTCGCTCTGACCGCCAGCCCACGAGACCGCAGCAGCGCCTCCCCCACCAGCTATCCATCCCTCGAAAGCGCCGCGCAGAGAGACCCGTCCAGGACGTCGAGCACTACCTGTCGCCGGGCCGGCTCAGGGATGTAGATCGGGATGGACCATCCAGACGTTGGGCTCCCAGTACAACCCGCGATCTGTTGACCGGTCGATATGAACAGTGGCCAATCCCTCGGGGAAGACGTAGTCACCTGACTCGGGGAAGGTGATCCCCGTCCAACTCTCCCATTCGCCGACCGATCCTGTGATCTGCAGAGATCTGGGCAACGAGGTCGCCACCCGGGCGCCCAGACGCTCCTGCACCCGCATCCACGGGTCCAGCAGTTGTCCGTCTTCCCGTCGCCAGGTGACGTAGCGATCAATGGCGGTCAACGGATAGCGATCCTTGAAAGAGGGTCGCACCGGAGCGACCAGATGAGTCAGCCCATGGCGCTGGCCGATCGTGCGCATAGCATGAAGGAGTAGCGGCGCCAGCCCACGGTGTCGACCCTCTCGCGGGCTCACGGCAGCCAGCGCGCAAAGAGTGTTCACCGATTCTCGCCGCCGGTGTTGACCGAAGATCTGCTGGATCGCTGCGTCGATCCCCTCCGGCAACGTCCCATCCGAGCCGTTCCACCAGAGCGGGCCGGTGTGCCCCTCTGCCACCACCTCATCGTTCTGCTCGTCGTAGAGAACGAACTGAAACTCGGCCAGTTCCTCGTCCAGATGTCCCCACCAAAGATTCAAAACATCCCCATGAAGATTGTATTCGGGCCACACCGACTTCGACGGAATGCTGCGCTCCCAGAGATCGGGCCGCTCTGCAGCCGTGTGCATGGCGAAAGTCATATCCCATGGTGGCCCGTTTCTCGTTTGGGGGCGACTGTGAAGGCACGCACGTCGGCGAGGACCTCACCTGGCCGGTCGCCACACTTCGTGAGAACGCGCAAGAAGTCGGACTGCTGCGCGCGCCCAAGGGCACGTTGGTCCCGACCGCTCGCACCCGCGCCGCCGCAGACCACCCCCGCGCTCGTCGCCGGGGTGCTCAAGCGACTGCCGCTCGGCAAGGGGTTCGAGGCAGACGCGGGGTGGTTGCTGCTGCTCGGTCTGGCGGCCGGAGAGTCCGGTGCGGCCCTCGACGCAGGGGTGGGGCAGATGCTGACCGACCGCGGCTGGCGCACCGATGGCAGCTCGGGGGTCAGCGCGTCGGATGCGAGCCGCGGCTCACGGTCGACGCTTGACGTGCTGGAGTCAATGGAAGGCGGACACCTGGCCGTCGACCCCGCGCTGCTCACACGATTGGCCCAAGCCACACTGCTCGGTGTCACCAACACCCTGTGAACGCGCCGATCGTTAGCGCGCCTCCCGGCTGCAGACAAGGGTGTGCGCCGATCCGCCGGGACTACGCGCTCGGGGGCCGGACGGACCCGCCCCTTTTCGCCGCGAGCCGGCCACTGGTCTGGGCGGACGAGGTCGGGGTTAGTTAGTCGTCGGGGTCGATGAGCGCGGATTCGTAGTCCTGGCCGCCGTAGAAGACTCCGAGGATCTCGATTGCCTTGGCGTGCTCGTTGACGTTGAACGCGATGATCACCCTCTTCTTGTAGGCGACGGTGCGCAGCCCGGGCCGGATGTCCTCACGTGGAGTGCCACGAATCGGGAACACCGCCAGCCCTTCGCAGTAGCCCACGATCGCGTCGAGGTAGTCCGAGGCGATCCCCGACGTCGCAGCCTTACTGACGAAGGCATGCAGTTCCTCGAGCTGATCGGCGGCCTCCGGTGCGAAGCGCACCAGATAGTTCACCGGTCGCGCAGTGGGGCGAGGCGAGCACGCAGCTGTTGCGGGGTGAGCGCGCTGTCCGGGTCGGCCTGGAGGCGGTCGTACGCGGGGGCGACCCTTTCGAGGAGCCATGCCTCGACGGCCCGGTCACGGGCGGCGAGCGCGCGGAGGCCATCGCGGATGACCTCGCTCTCGGACGCGTACTCCCCCGAGGCGACCTTTGAGCGCACTAGGTCGGCCATCTCGTGGGGTAACGTCACGCTCATTTGCCTTGTCGTCCGCACAACACACCGTTCCTTTCGAGTAGGACTCAATCCTACTCGAAGATGGCCCAGAGCCGCCACGGTCAATCACGCGGTCGAGCGAGTCTTTCCGCCTACCGTCCGGTGGGCGGCCATAAGCTTCCGAGGCGATCCGGTGGTGTTCGGTTGCGTCGGTGGCTTCATGCGGAGAGTCGCTCGCGCGATGTGTGGTACTTGGTCAGTACGGGTTCGGCCGACCGAGCGGCATCCGCTGGCGGGCGGACCTGCTCGGCTGGTTCACTGGCTCGGTGACCGAGATGCGACCTGTCCCCACTGATCCCGCCGCCCTCAAGGCCTGGGTCGCGAGCCTGAGCAGGGACGAGCTCATGGCGCTGACGCAGCAGGTGGCCAGCGGCGCGTTGACCGGCCGCCTCGGGGCGCTCGAGGAGCTTGGTCCGCGCAACCGCGAGATCGACCTCGCGCCGCCCCCGGACGAGCCGAGCCTGCTCAAGCTCACCATCGAGCTGCGGGGCTGCAAGCCCAGGATCTGGCGGCGTCTGTTGCTG
>JBDTWH010000067.1:0-4588 GCA_040006795.1 Actinomycetota bacterium
ACAGCGCGACGAACACGATGGTGAACCCGAGAACGAAGGCCAGTGAGTGGTGGAAAGCGACTCGGCGTGCCTTGGGGGAGTCGGCAGGCGTCGTCCCGACCATGTAGCTCAGGTAGGCAGGGACCAGTGGCAGACAGCACGGGGACGCGAAGGACACGATTCCAGCCAGGAACGCCAACAGGATGGTCAGGATGGTCATGTGCTCTACCTGGCCGTGGGGGTAGGAGTCGACTTCAGGTGGGTGGCGACCGACCTGGCAAGTTCGGAGCTGGGGTCGATCGCGACGACCTTGTTCCACTCCGCGGTCATGTTGACCGTGTCGGGCGGGGTCTGGCTCAGGTAGAGGAAGCCAAGGTCGTAGTGGCCCTTAGCTGACTTGGGGTCGAGCGCCACGGCCGTGAGCCAGTGCTTCTTGGCCTCGACCGTGTTGCCGAGGTTGAACTGCGCCGCGCCGATCGACAGGAGCGCCACCTGGTTCTTGGGGTCGACGTCCAGCGCCTTCTGCTCCCAGAGGCTCGCGTTCTTGTAGTCGGCGGCGGCGAAGTAGATGTCGCCGAGTGCCAGGAGTGAGGCCGTGTCCTTGGGGCTCGCGGCGATCTTCTTCCTCAGGGCGGCGACCTTGGTCTTGTCGACCGGGACTGTGCTGGGAGCCCCCGACGGCGCTGTGGTCTGCTGGGCCGTTGGTGTCCCTGAGGCGTCGGGGGCCGTGGAGCTGTTGCCCATCTGGAAGACCAGGAAGACACCGGCGATGATGAGCGGGGGCGCGATCGCCCACATCATCTGGGCCCGCCGCGGCTTGCGTGGGGCGGTGGCGGCGGATGCCACGGCAGTGACAGGTGCAGTGCCATGACCCTCGGGGGTCTCATCCAGCCGGGGCTGAAGCCTCAAGGCCCTCTGGCCTGCCGAAGTCAGAAGCTGCTCAGGCGCCGATAACAGCGCGAACGCTTCATCCATGTCGGCGCTCTGGGCCGCGGCCCACGAGTTGACCTTGTGCGGTGCCAGCTCGAGGAACTCCACCAGCACGTTGTGGGCCGCCTCGATGTCCCGGTCGCTTGCATCGGCGGGAAGGCCGAAGCGCCTGAGAAGCTCCTGCTTGAGCTCGGCGGTGTCAGCGCGATCCTCCACGGATACCGGATGACGACTCATGCTTCTCTTCCCGTCTCTGCTTACGTGGGCACCCGGACGTGACCGTGGTGCTTTGACGCTCAACTGCTGCGGATCGACTACCGAGAGGCTGTCGACCACGCGGTGGCTCAGCTGGCCAGGTGGCTGTGGACCTCGTTGAGCAGGTCGTCCGATGAGATGAACATCGAGGGGTATTCGCCGTACCAGCGCTGCTTGCCGGTCTTGTCGACCAGGATGAAGCTGTGTCCGGGCAGGTCGGAGTGCATGCCCTTGCCGAGGGTCCCGTAGGCCTTGGACACGCTGCCGTCGTCGAGCAGGAACGGTGTTCGTATTCCGTTGGCTGCCATGGCGGCGCTGATGTCATCCTTGGGGTCCATCACGATGGGCAGCACCGTGAGGCCTTCGGCAGCGAACCGCGGGTCCTTCTCGATCAGTCCCATCTGGGTGATGCAGGCCTCGCAGCCGGCCCCCTCGCTGAAGTAGATCAGCACGTTCTTGCCGCGCAGGGCTGCCAGGCTCACCTGCGTCCCGGAGGTGTCGGTGAGGGTGAAGTCGGGGGCGACCCGGGTTGTGGCCGAGGACTCCTGACCCGAGGTCATCATCATCGCCACGATGACCCCGATCACAGCCAGGGTGGCGCCCACCGACGCGAGCCGGACCCACAGCCTCTTACGCCGTGCCTGTTCGGACTGGGCCTCTCGTAACGCGTTGATGTGCTCGTGGCTTGTCTGGGCCGGGCGTTGTCTGCTGGTTCCTGTGGTCATCGGGGGTCCTTACTTGTGGGTCGAGGTTGCGTCGATGGTGTCCTCGTCGGGGGAGGGTGTGTCCTCGTCTTCGGGGTCGTCCGCTGACGAGCACAGCTGCCCTCGGCTGGGGCGGTTGCGCAGCGTGGCGTAGACGAACACGCCGGCCAACGCCAGGACGAACAGGCCGAGGATGGCCTCCGGGACAGGGGCGGTGACCTTCTCCACCCAGCCGAAGGTCGAGGCCAGACGTTTGCCGAAAGCCACCTGGAACCCCCCGCCGGCGGTCATCGTCCCGCTGCCGGCCAGATACATCACGAACAGGCCCATCACGGTGAACCCGGCCGCGACCACGAGGTTGACGGTGTTGGTGGCCAGGATGTGGCCGCCCAGGTGGATCCGGACCGGCCGCGCCTTGAGGAACTTGCGTTCGCCGAGGTGGAACCGGTCCCACAACAGCGCCATGGCGAACAGCGGAAACGCCATGCCGAAGACGTAGGCCAGCCCCAGGAGCACGCCGCCGACGGGCGACCCTGACAGCGCCGACAGGGTCATGACCCCGACCAGGACCGGGGCGCAGCAGCTGCTGGCCAGACCGGAGAACACGCCCAGGGCGAAGAAGCTGGCCGAGTCCCCACGACTGGTGTCCGGGGCCCGCACGAAGTTGGGCAGGCTGACCATCCGGCCGGACAGGGTGAACACGGCCAGGACCAGCATCAGCACCCCGCCGGCGTAGTACAACGGCTCGTGGTAGTTGGCGATGGTCCCGGCGATCAGGCTGACCCCCAGGGTGATCGGGATCAGGATCACGGCCAGCCCGGCGGCGAAGATGAAGGTGAGTGGCAGTAGCCGCCACCGGCGGTTCTTGACGGCCACGGCAAGGTAGGACGGAGCCAGGAACACGATGCAGCACGGCGCGAACAGTGCCACGCCACCGGCGAAGAAGGCCGCCAGCACCGAGCCAGTGGTCAGCAGGTCACCCATTGGTCTCACCCCGCATTGCCTTCGACAGCCGGCGCTCAAGCTTGCGCCGGGGAAGGCGACCCGAGCTGAAGTACTGCCCGTCCAGCAGGACCAGGGGACTCATCGGCGCCCGATGCTGATCCATCAGTGCCCGACCAGGCTCATCGCCGATCGACAACACGCGGACGGTCATCGGATAGGACTGCGCCAGGACGGCCAAGGCGGACTTCGCGTCCTCACACAGGTGGCACGCTGCTGCCTCCACCACCGTGATCACCACCGGTGGAATGCCGGCCTCATGGGTCGGCGGGCCGTCACGGTCCGGGTCTTGCCTCCCCGTTGCGGGGGTTGTATCAGCTCGAGTCATGCCTTCACGGTCCGCCAGACGCATGAGGATCTTGGAAATCTTCTGGTAAAGGTTTGCGCAAGACCCAGTCGGGGAAGCAACGGTTCAGGTCTTGGGCTTTTCCTGATGTTGATCCGGGTCGGATCGGCTTCTGGCGGCTGGGGTGCGGGGGAAGATCTGGGACACCGCCCAGATCCCGAAGGCGACATAGAGCAGGCAGATCACGCCGAGGACCATCCAGGTGCTCATCGCCATCAGGTGTCTCCTTCCGGGGTTTCTGTCGTCAGATGTGGACCTCGAACCCACGCTCATCGGTGTTCGGACTGGTGAAAAGTGCGCAAGCTTCAGATGGGTGACCCTGCTGTCACTACCTCTTCGTGGGTGGCCGCTTGCACTGCTGCTCGTCTTGGACGGTTGAGGTATTGGGTCCGAACAATCAGGACGACGCCGGCTATCAGGCTGACCAGTGCCCAGAGCTGCGGCTGGGTCAGCCCGAGCAGGGCAGGTTCGTTGATGCGCAGGAACTCCACGAGGAACCGGGAGATCCCGCTCAGCGCAAGGTAGGCGCCGAATACTGCGGCCGGGTTCCAGTGCTTGCCCAGCGTCCACAAGATGGCAGCGATCAGGACGGCAGCCAGCGCTTCGTACAACGGGGTGGGGTGGACGGGCACGTTGGTGGGCACCACGCCGTGGGGGAAGGTCATCGCCCAGGGCAGCGATGTGGGTCTGCCGTAGGTACCGTCACCGGAGAGCAGGCAGCCGAGCCTGCCGATGCCGTAGGCAACACTGAGCGGTACCGCGGCGGCACCGGCCACCGCCGGGAGCGGGAGTCGGTGGCGGCGCACGATGACCAGCGCGGCCACGACGCCGCCGATGAGGCCGCCGTACCAGGTGAAGCCCATCCCGCCCAGGTGGTGAAGATCGAAGCTGGGTAGCTGCTCGAGCAGGTAGTAGATCTTGGCGCCGACGAAGCCCCAGATGGTTGCCCACATCACCAGGGAGTAGGCCGAGTCCCGTTTGAGGGCCAGCCGTTCGAAGGCGCGGGCAAGCAGGAAGGCGGCCACCAGCGCGGCCAGTGCCTTGCTCACCCCGTAGGACTGGATGTCAAAGCCAAATACCGAGAACAGGACGGGCCGCACGTGTTTCTCCGTTCGTTGCCAGGCACAGCCAGGAGTGGTGACCCATCCCGTACTGCGTCCTGGACCAACGGTGGATCATCGTGGTGAAGATCACCCCGGGGAAACGGTCAACGTTTGGTGAAGTCGACCGGTCCGGACCACAGGGCGTGGATCCTGACGGACCCTGTCTCCTCGCACCTCTGGGCGTCCCGGTGTCGGGGCCGGGCTCAGAATCCCCGACACTGGGACCATGAGCCAACCAGCAGGCAACCCCATCCCGAAGCCGGTGTCGC
>JBDTWH010000068.1:0-3426 GCA_040006795.1 Actinomycetota bacterium
TCATCAGGCTACGCACGAATCTGAGCGACATATCGGGTAGAACCAGCCATATCGCCGCGTAAAACGCGCCATCGCCGCGTAAAACGCGCCATCCAAGATGGCGAGGATCGCGGTTCCGCCCGCCTGTCGACGCGACAAGGCTGGTATCGGAACATCTGTGCGGCGTCCGCCTCAGCCGAGGAGCCAGCGGACATCGTGCATCCTGCTGGAGCACAACGCCCACGTCATTTCGCGGGCTTTGGGACCCACTATGGAGGCATGTGATGGATACACCCAACCGAGCTGCTTATGGCCGACGAATCTGGATCCGCATCCTTGTCGCTGGCGTAGTGGTCGTCGGCGGCTTGACCTCAGCAGCGCCGGCGTGGGCCGATGAGCCTGGGGAGACCGAGGTCGGATACCTGCTGGTGCAGCAGGCTCTGGGTCACCTGGCGCACGACAAGACCAGCTCCGGGATGGATTCCGCGATGGAGAAGATCGGCGACGTCCTGGCCACAGAGGACCAGGCGGGCGTCAATATTGCGGAAGTCCAGCAGGCCAAGGCAGCCCTGGAGGCCGGCCAGGCGACCCAGGCCCAGGCTCTTCTTCAGCATTCGATCACCGAGGCCGTGAGCAAGCTCCCGCCGGCGACCGGTGAGGAGACAGGCACCAAGGTGGTGCTCGATCCGCTTCCGGGTCGAGGCGCTCTGGGCGGGACTGGTTTGGCGTTCTTGGCCGCCTCGCTGCTCTTTGTCCTGCTCGGTGTTGGTCTCGCATATCGCTTTAGGCCGCAGTACACCATCGATCAGCTGCGTGAGCGACTGGGCAACCCGACACACCCACAGGTAACTGCCCCGCCGGTCACACCCACAACGGACGCATCATGACCACATCGACCTCCCCGTCGCGCGCCCTTGAAGCCCAGCCTCGTAGCCGTGGCCGCAAAGCCTTGGATGCCCTCGACGAGCGTCTGGGCATCACCGCGCTGGAGTACCCCGTCCCCGCGCATGCCAACAACCTTGCGTGGAGTCTGGGCGGGGTGACCGCCGGCGCCTTTGGAATCCTGATCGTCACGGGTTTGATCCTGGTCCAGTTCTACAGCCCGGTCCCGGAAACCGCGAACGAGTCGGTTCGCCACATCGTGACCGGCGTGCCTGGAGGCTGGTTCGTGCGCGGAGTGCACTCCTGGGCTTCCCAGGCCATGTATGTGATCGCGTTCCTACACCTGGCACGGGTCTTCTTCACCGGCTCCTACAAGAAGCCACGGGAAGCCAACTGGCTCATCGGCGTGGGCATGTTCGGCCTGGTGACCCTGGGTGTGTTCACCGGCACGGTGCTGAAGTGGGATCAGGAGGGCTTCGAGGCCCTGGGCCACAACATCGAGATCGGCGATCTCCTCGGCGGCGCAGGTGTCTGGTTCTCACCAGACTTCGCCGATCAGGTCCCCATCCTCGTCAGGCTCTACGGCGCCCACGTCGTCATCGTGCCCGGTCTGATCCTCGCCATGGTCGTCCTGCACTTCCTGCTCGTCAAGAGGCACAAGATCTCCCCACATCCCCTGCTTCCCACCGATGAGTCCGGGTCGCAGGCCCCGGCCGAGGAACCCACCGAGCCGTTCACCCACCACCTGCGCCGGATCGCGGCCTTCGGACTAGGACTGTTCGGGCTGCTCGGGATTCTCGCCGTGGTACTTCCCCCGGAGATCGGCCCGCCGCCGGTGGAGGGCATCGAGATCACCAAACCGCCGTGGAACTTCTGGTGGATGTTCACCCTGGAGAACTGGGTCGGCCTGGTAGGCATCCTCTACGGCGAACTGTTCTTCTTCGCGCTGCTGGCGATCCTGCCCTTCGTGGACCGCAACCCCAACCGTTACTGGCGCAAACGCCCAGTCGTCATGAGCTTGGGGCTCGTTCTGTTGCTCGCCTTGATCGCCCTGACCGCCCTGATGGCGATCACGCCGGCCAAGCAGCACCTGGGGATGTAGCAGCCCATGCCAGATCCCTCCCGGCCACCAAGGGTCGCTCGCGTGGTCCACCACTCGGCGCACCGATCGTTCTGGTTTCTCGTCGTGGTCGCCGTACTGGCCACCGGATCGCTGAGCAGCGCGTTGGCCGCGCCACCAAGCCCGTTAACCGGATTGCGGGTAGCAGTCAGTGGTCTGGTCCTGATCACATCGTTCGCCCTGGCGACACGAGTGATGATCGCGATAGAACGCATCCGACAGAAGGCTCGCAAAGGACAGACGTGAGCCACCTCGTATGCGGCTTAGCCGGGGCAGGCGTTGGGCAGCCGGGCTGCCCCTGATGGTCCGATACCACCCGCGGAGCAGCTTCGAGAAAGCGAGCTAGACCACGAGCCCGTCGGCAACGGGTTGTGACTTGGGCAGCGCGCACTGCAGCGTGGCTCTGACCAGGGTGCCGTGCGGGGAGTTCGCGCCGATCTCGAGACTGCCCCCGACCAGGTTGACCCGCTCGCGCATACCGATCAGTCCCAGGTGGCCGCCAGGAGTTACCGACATGGTGCTTGAGGCGGGGATCCCGCAGCCGTCGTCGGTGATGGTCAGCACCACCTCCTGGCCGAACTGCAGGTCGACCAGGGCGCGCGTGGCGCTGGCGTGACGCACGACATTGCTCAACGACTCCTGCGCCACCCGGTACACGGTGAGCTCGTTGTCCGGCGACTGCCGTATCTGGTCCCCGCTGACCCGCAGCCGGATAGAGATCGGGTGCCGGGCGTCGCACTCGGCGACCAGCTGCCCGAGGGCGGCGACCACGCCAAGGTCGTCGAGGGCGGGTGGCCGCAGGCCCCGGATCACCGTGCGCAGCACGTCGACAACCTCCGTGGCCAGCTGGCCACCCTCGCGTACCAGTGGGACGAGCTCCGATGCCAGCCGTGGGTCGTCGCCGAGCTGCTTGAGCATCCGCGTGTGGTGGATCAGCAGCTGAACCGGGTCGTCATGCAGGTCTCGGGCCAGCCGGCGCCGCTCGTCCTCCTGCACGGTGACAAGGTGAGCGGCGTAGGCGCGTTGTTCGAGTGCGCGATGCTCCTCCTCGGTCACCTCGATGAGAACGATCTGCACGAGGCGTTCGGCCAAGCCGATCTCGAGCGTCCGGGCCTTGGGCACGAACACTCGATCCCCCACCGGAATCCGCGACACTGCGCCTTCCAGGATCGCAGTGACCGCAGCATCGACGAGGTCCGACAGCCGTCGGCCCGGTGCACTAGCCCCGAGCAGGGATGTGGCTGCCGCGTTGGCCTCGGTGACCACCCCTGCAGAGTCGGTGACCAGTACCGGCGCGTGCTGCTCGTCGAACAGGGCGCGGTAGCGAGCCTCGGCGACCTCGCTGCCTCGCAGTGCTTCTTCGGCGCGCAACCGTGCGTGTGCCTCGCGTTCAACCCGCTGCCCCACGATGAGTGCGACCGCGTTGATGATGAGCAGGTTCCCGA
>JBDTWH010000069.1:0-6859 GCA_040006795.1 Actinomycetota bacterium
GAGATTTCTGAGAAGAGGAACGTCTGATGCCTGGACCCCAGCGTCGAGGAACCGGAGTCGGTACCGGTGCCGCCAGCGGTGCAAGCGGTGGCGAGCGAAACGACCGGCGTGGCGGAGGCCGCGACAACCGCGGCCGCGACAACGCTCCCGACAAGAATGCTTTTGTTGAACGCGTCGTGACCATCAACCGCGTCTCCAAGGTTGTCAAGGGTGGTCGTCGCTTCAGCTTCACCGCCCTCGTCGTGGTCGGAGATGGCGATGGCACCGTGGGTGTCGGCTATGGCAAGGCCAAGGAAGTTCCGGCGGCCATCGCCAAGGGTGTCGAGGAGGCCAAGAAGGAGTTCTTCAAGGTTCCGCGCATCCAGGGCACGATTCCGCACCCGGTCCAGGGAGAGGCGGCAGCGGGCGTCGTCCTGCTGCGTCCGGCCGCTCCTGGTACCGGCGTCATCGCCGGTGGCCCGGTGCGGGCCGTGCTGGAGTGCGCAGGGATCAAGGACGTGCTGTCCAAGTCCCTCGGCTCGGACAACGCCATCAACGTGGTCCACGCGACCGTGGCAGCACTTCGCGGGCTGGAGCGTCCCGAAGAGGTCGCCGCGCGCCGCGGACTGCCGCTTGAGCACGTTGCTCCGGCGGCCATGCTGCGCGCTCGCGCCGCAGGGATTGATGCCTGATGACACGTTTGAAAGTGACCCAGACCCGTTCCGGTATCGGTGGGCTGCAGAACCAGCGTGAGACGTTGCGCACCCTAGGCCTGAAGCACGTCCATGACGTGGTCGTCCAGGAGGACCGTCCCGAGATCCGCGGGATGGTCAACGCGGTCAGGCACCTGGTTACCGTCGAGGAGGTTGACTGAACATGGCCAAAGAACCAACTGCGCTGAAGATTCACCACCTTCGCCCGGCGCCCGGCGCCAAGACCGCCAAGACCCGCGTGGGTCGCGGTGAGGGCGGCAAGAGGGGCAAGACGGCCGGCCGCGGCACCAAGGGCACGTCGGCCCGGTACCAGGTTTCGGAGAGCTTCGAAGGTGGGCAGATGCCGATGCATATACGGCTTCCGAAGCTCCGTGGCTTCAAGAACCCGTTCCGCAAGGAGTACCAGGTCGTCAACCTCGACCGCATATCGTTGCTGTTCCCGCAGGGTGGCGACGTCACCATCGAGGACCTCGTGGCCAAGGGTGCCGTCCGCGATGGCGAGCTCGTCAAGGTGCTGGGCACCGGCGAGGTCACCGTCAAGGTCAATGTCACTGCCCACAAGTTCTCGGTGACCGCCAAGGACAAGATCGAGGCTGCCGGTGGTTCGGCCACCACAGTCTGACCAATAGTGCTCTATCGTTAGCACCCCGGCGCCCGGGTCCCGGGCCCGGGGTGTTATCGTCCGTCGGACTGTTTTTGTGGAGACACGAGTCCCCGGACCAAACCAGGAGGATCACGTGCTCAAGGCTTTCATGCGGGCGTTCAAGACGCCGGACCTGCGCAAGAAGCTGCTGTTCACGCTTGCGATCATCTCGCTCTTCCGCCTGGGGTCGCACGTTCCCACCCCAGGCGTGAGCTACGTGGACATCCAGAAGTGCCAGCCCGCGCCGGGTACGGGCAACGGGGGGGTGTTGGGCCTCGCCAACCTGTTCAGCGGCGGAGCCCTCTTGCAGCTGTCGGTATTCGCGCTCGGGATCATGCCGTACATCACCGCGAGCATCATCATCCAGCTGCTCGTCGTGGTGATCCCCCGCTTCGAGACCCTCAAGCAGGAGGGCCAGTCCGGCACCGCGAAGCTCACTCAGTACACGCGGTACCTGACGATCGGCCTGGCGGTCCTGCAGTCCTCCACGCTGGTCACGGCAGCCCGCAACCCGCAGACGCTGTTCGGCCAGTCATGCACGAGCATCATGCCGGACAAGAGCCTGGGCACGATTCTGATCATGGTCCTGACGATGACGGCCGGCACGGGCGTCATCATGTGGATGGGCGAGCTGATCACGGACCGCGGGATCGGTAACGGCATGTCGCTGCTGATCTTCACCTCGATCGCCGCGCGCTTCCCCGACTCCCTGATGGCGATCCACACCCAGAGCGGCCGATGGGACACTTTCATCCTGGTCATCCTCATCGGGTTCCTGGTGATCGCCCTGGTCGTGTTCGTCGAGCAGTCGCAGCGTCGCATTCCGGTGCAGTATGCCAAGAGGATGATCGGCAGGCGGATGTACGGCGGCACCAGTACGTATATCCCGCTGAAGGTGAACATGGCCGGTGTCATCCCGGTGATCTTCGCGTCATCGATGCTGGCACTGCCCGGAGTTGTCGCGTCGTTCAACCAGGGCCAGGCGCGTCCACCGTGGTGGGTGACCTTCATCCAGCAGTACCTCAGCCGTGGTGACCACCCGATCTATATGGCCGTCTACGTGGGGCTGATCATCTTCTTCACGTTCTTCTACGTCTCCATCACGTTCAACCCGGTTGAAGTCGCCGACAACATGAAGAAGTACGGTGGTTTCATCCCGGGCATCAGGGCAGGGCGACCCACGGCTGAGTACCTCGCCTATGTCCTGAACCGGATCACCGTGCCCGGGGCCATCTATCTCGCGGTGATCTCTCTGATCCCGCTCATTGCGTTGATACTTGTCGGTGCCGACCAGAACTTCCCGTTCGGTGGCACGTCCATCCTGATCGTCGTGAGCGTCGGCCTTGACACGGTCAAGCAGATCGAGTCCCAGCTGCAGCAGCGACACTACGAAGGGTTCCTCCGTTGAGCCGTCTGATCATCTTTGGCGCCCCAGGCGCCGGCAAAGGCACTCAGGCAACGCGTATCGCGGCTGCCTTTGGTATCCCTGCCATCTCCACCGGTGACATCTTTCGCGCCAACATCAAGAACGAGACGGCGCTCGGCCAACAGGTCAAGGAGATCCTCGCCTCGGGTGCCTACGTGCCCGACGAGCTGACCAATGCCATCGTGCGGGACCGGCTCGCCCAGCCGGATGCGGTCGAGGGTTTCCTGCTAGACGGCTACCCTCGCACCAAGGCTCAGGTGGTTGAGCTGGACGACATGCTGGCCGCGCAGGGAACTTCGCTGGACGCCGTGCTGGAGCTGACCGTTGACACCGACGAGGTGGTCCAGCGTCTGCTCAAGCGAGCCGAGATCGATGGCCGCGCCGATGACACCGAGGACGTCATCCGGCACCGGATGGAGGTCTACGAAGAGGAGACCGCGCCTCTCGCGGCTCTGTACCGTGAGCGCGGCCTCCTGCGGCAGGTTGACGGGATGGGCGAGATGGATCAGGTCGCCCAGCGAATCCAAGCGGTCCTTGCCACCTCACAGAGCTGAGGGTCTGGCTAGGTGTTCGGTCGCAAGGCACTCGACGTCAAGACTCCCGACCAGATCCGCAAGATGCGGATCGCCGGGGTCGTGGTGGGGGAGACCCTGGAGCTCATCCGGGGCCAGGTGAGCGACGGCATCACGACGGGCGACCTCGACCGGACTGCCGAGGAGTACATCCGCAGCAGGGGTGCGACTCCCTCGTTTCTCGGCTACCACGGCTTCACCGGCAGCCTCTGTGTCAGCGTCAACGAAGAAGTCGTGCACGGCATACCTGGGTCTCGGACCCTGAGCCAGGGCGACCTCGTGTCGATCGACTGTGGTGCGATCGTGGACGGCTGGCATGGTGACGCGGCGATCTCGCTGATCGTCGGCGGGCGCGAAGCAGGATCTGCCCGGGACCTGGCCCTGATGGACGCTACCCAGGCCTCCCTGTGGGCCGGGATCTCCGCGCTGGCCGTTGGCTCTCCGTTGTATGACGTGGGCGCAGCAGTGGAGGACTGCATCGTCGATGCCGCCCGCGCCGACGGTCTCACCTACGGCATCATTGAGGACTATGTGGGTCACGGCATCGGTACCGAGATGCACCAGGACCCTCAGGTGCCCAACTATCGGGTCCGGGACCGCGGGCCGGTGCTCAGGTCCGGAGTCACCGTCGCCATCGAGCCGATGATCACCCTGGGCTCGGCCGAGACCGACGTCCTGCAGGACGAGTGGACGGTCGTTACCCAGGACGGCTCGCGGGCCGCCCACTGGGAGCACTCCGTTGCCGTCACTGACGCCGGGGTCTGGGTGCTGACCGCACTGGACGGCGGCGAGGAACGTCTGGGTGCCCTGGGTACGGCATACGCCCCCCTGACACCATCCTGACCCGGTGGGGCGCTGACCCGGTTGGTGTCACCTCGATTTCGTTCCCTCTGGGGTGATGCCGTAGTCTAGAGCGGCGGCTCACGAGCATTGTGTTCCTGCACACCCCTGCGGCTGGTTGTGGTGGTGCAGGTCGTCGTCACACGTGCGCCCAGCAAGAGGCGACACCTACTAGGGAAGTACCTGTAAGAACCCCGTCATGCCCAGCAAGGGTGTGACCGTTCATGGAATGCGGAGGACATGGCGAAGAAGGACGGTGTCATCGAGATCGAGGGTGTGATCGTGGAGGCTCTGCCGAACGCTATGTTCCGCGTGGAGCTCACCAACGGCCACAAGGTCCTCGCTCACATTTCGGGCAAGATGCGTCAGCACTACATCCGGATCCTTCCTGAGGACCGTGTGGTGGTGGAGCTCAGCCCGTATGACCTGACCCGCGGTCGCATCGTCTTCCGTTACCGCTGAACGTTCGGGCGAGGTCTGCGGACCGTTGCCCGCCGGGACCACAGCTCCATAGATAGGTGTAGCCACTCCGACTGGCTCTTCACGAAGCTCGCAACCGCGGGTCACTCACGAAGAGCCCGATCCAGACAGCAGGCAGATGAAGGTTCATCCCAGCGTCAAGAAGATCTGCGACAAGTGCAAAGTGATCCGCCGTCATGGCCGGGTCATGGTGATCTGCGAGAACCTGCGCCACAAGCAGCGTCAGGGCTGATCGTCCGGCACGGGTCGCGGGTCTACTGACGGCACGCGATAAGTAGCACGAAAGCAGCACCCGGCCCCTGTGGGCCGAACCGCAAGATGTCCAAGATGTCGCTGACAGCGATGGATCTCGAACCGGTTCCAGCGCAGGACGTCACCCCCGGCAGGAGGCTGGGGACTCGAGAGAACAGCACGACGGCGACCAGCCCGAGTGCTACCGCTCCTCGAGAACGGTGTTGCTTCAGACCTCCGTCATGAATCAGGAGAACCGCACAAGATGGCACGTCTTGTTGGTGTAGACCTCCCGCGCGAAAAGCGCATCGAGATCGCACTTACCTATATTTTCGGCGTGGGTCGCACCCGCGCCCAGAAGGCACTGGCCGAGACGGGCATCAGCCCTGACACTCGCGTCAAGGACCTGGGTGACGAGGAGCTGGTCAAGCTCCGCGACTATCTCGCAGGCAACTACAAGATCGAGGGTGACCTCCGTCGTGAGGTGGCCGCTGACATCCGCCGCAAGGTTGAGATCGGCAGCTACCAGGGCATCCGTCACCGCCGCGGTCTTCCCGTTCGCGGTCAGCGCACCAAGACCAACGCGCGCACCCGCAAGGGCCCCAAGCGCACCGTCGCCGGCAAGAAGAGGGCTGCCAAGTAGTCCATCGATCTTCACGATCAAACAGTGATCCGCGAGAGATCGAGCTCGGACCACTTACCCGCTTTTCTATTGTCTAAGTAGGAGAAACCAGCCAAATGCCTCCGAAGAGCCGTACGGCTGCGGGCGCCAAGAAGGTGCGCCGCAAGGAGAAGAAGAACATCGCTCACGGGCATGCTCACATCAAGAGCACGTTCAACAACACCATCGTGTCCATCACCGATCCCGGCGGTGCCGTGATCGCTTGGGCATCAGCCGGCCAGGTCGGCTTCAAGGGTTCGCGCAAGTCGACCCCGTTCGCTGCGCAGATGGCCGCTGAGGCCGCCGCCCGCCGGGCCATGGAGCACGGCATGCGCAAGGTCGACGTCTTCGTCAAGGGCCCGGGTTCTGGCCGTGAGACCGCAATCCGCTCGCTCACCGCTACCGGCCTCGAGGTCGGTGCGATCAGTGACGTGACCCCAACGCCGCACAACGGCGTCCGCCCTTCCAAGCGCCGCCGCGTCTGACCACGCGCAGCAAGAGGAGATAGAGACTTATGGCGCGTTATACCGGTCCCGACTGCAGGCGCTGCCGTCGCGAGAAGACCAAGCTGTACCTCAAGGGAGCCAAGTGTGACTCCCCGAAGTGCCCGATCGAGCTTCGCCCGTACCCCCCGGGCGTCCACGGCCGAGCGCGGACCAAGGACAGCGAGTACCTGCTCCAGATGCGTGAGAAGCAGAAGGCCGCCCGCATCTACGGCGTCCTGGAGAAGCAGTTCCGCGGGTACTACCAGGAGGCGCACCGTCGCCCGGGTAAGACCGGCGAGAACCTCCTGCGCATCCTGGAGACCCGTCTGGACAACGTCGTGTACCGGGCAGGATTCGCCTCCTCCCGTGACATGGCCCGCCAGCTGGTTCGTCACGGCCACTTCGTGGTCAACGGACACAAGGTGGACATCCCCAGCTTCCGGGTGTCCGAGCACGACATCATCGAGGTTCGTGGCAAGTCCGTGGAGATGACACCGTTCGTCGTCGCCCGCGCACAGGCTGGCGAGCGTTCAGTGCCGGCATGGATTGAAGCCATCCCGACGCAGATGAAGATCCTCATCCACTCCCTGCCCGCGCGTCAGGTCATCGACACGCAGGTTCAGGAGCAGCTGATCGTCGAGCTCTACTCGAAGAACTGAACACCTGTATGCCGGGTGGCTGGGCAACCGGCCACCCGGCATACGGACTTTGACAGGGTCGTCGGCACGGACAGAGGTGCGACGGTCGCGGGAGTCGTGTCCCGCAGCATCACGCGGCGTCAAATAGCGGTCGCCCGTGGGAAGGAAAGAAACAGTGCTGATTGCACAGC
>JBDTWH010000070.1:0-2192 GCA_040006795.1 Actinomycetota bacterium
CCGTGAAGGTCGTTACAGAGGCGGCCAGTTGGTTCTCGCGGAGGTTGGGAGCAATGCGACGCAAGACTTTCGATGCCCTGCTTACCGGTGGAGGACTCGTTCTCGCCATCGTCCTGCTCACCTCGGGCGGACTGCTGTGGTGGGCGCACTCCTTCGTCAGCAACCAGGTGACGACCCAGCTGAGCCAGCAACAGATCTTCTTCCCGCCCAAGGGAGAGGCGACGACCAGCCCTGAGATCGGCCCCTACATCAACCAGTACGCGGGCCAGCAGATGGTGAACGGCCAACAGGCTGAGGCCTACGCCAACCACTTCATCGCGGTGCACCTCAAGGAGATCAACGGCGGCCAGACCTACGCCCAGCTCAGCGCCAAGGCACGGGCAAACCCCACGGACACCAAGCTGGCGGGTCAGGTCGACACGGCGTTCCGGGGTGAGACCCTTCGCGGCCTGCTGCTCAACGCCTACGCCTTCGACACCATGGGCCGGATCGCCGGCATCGCGTCGATCGGTGCCTTCATCGGTGCCGCCGTGATGCTCGTCCTCTCGCTGCTCGGCTTCGCGCACCTGCGGCGGGTCTCGCCGGACGCAGAGCTGGGCGCGGGCAGCTCAGCGGCCAACGGGCGCGCACGGTCCACCGGCGCGAAGCTGACCCCGGCGCAAAGCTGACCCTGGCGCAAGGCTGACTCCCGGGGGGAGGTCTCAGGCACAAGCGTTCACCGATCGGGGGCGGTGAGTGCCTGAGTCATGTCCTGGGTCAGGGAGGTGCCCGACGGGTGATGCTTTAATCAACGCTCACGGGAATCTCTCACGGCGAAGGCGGCGAGCCGGGGAGGCCAGGTCGACCGACAGGACTCAGATGAACCCGCTCAATCTTGGAGTACTTGCCACCTCGAGCAAGGAGAACGAGTTCAGGCTGCCGATCCATCCTCAGCACTTCGACCGGATCGACGCCGACCTGCGCGCGCGAATGGTCCTCGAGCAGGGCTACGGCGAGCGCTACGGCGTCTCCGACGAACACCTCGCCACCATGGTCGCGGGTATTCGCTCGCGTGATGAGATCATCGCGACCAGTGACGTGGTGCTGCTGCCCAAGCCCACGCTGGCCGATGTCACCAGCCTCCGCGAGGGGCAGGTGCTGTGGGGCTGGCCGCACGCCGTCCAGGACCCCGAGCTCACCCAGATCTGCATCGACAGACATCTGACGCTGATCGCGTGGGAGGCGATGAACCACTGGACTCCTTCGGGTGGGTTCGCCGTCCATGTCTTCCATCTGAACAACGAGCTCGCCGGCTACAGCTCGGTGCTTCACGGCCTGACCCTGATCGGTTCAACCGGTCACTACGGCCGTCCTCTGACCGCGGTGGTCATCGGCTTCGGGAACACGGCGCGAGGTGCCATCACGGCGTTGAAGTCACTCGGGGTCCACGACGTGACGGTGTTGACCATGCGCGATGTCACCGCGGTGGCCTCACCGGTGCCGTCGGTGGTCTTCGACCATCTGGACCGCCTGGAGGCCGACCCGAGCCACACGACGGTCCAGACCCACGCCGGCAAGGTGCCGACCGCCCAGTTCCTCGCCCAGCACGACATCGTGGTCAACTGCGTGCTGCAGGACACCGACGCGCCACTGATGTTCGTCTCCGGGGCTGAGCTGGCCGAGTTCACCCCCGGCAGCCTGATCGTCGACGTCTCCTGCGACCTGGCCATGGGCTTCGACTTCGCCCGACCCACCAGCTTCGAGGAGCCGATGCTGACGGTGGGTGACGGCATCGCGTACTACGGCGTGGATCACAGCCCGTCCTATCTCTGGAACAGCGCGACCTGGGGGATCAGCGAGGCGCTGATCCCCTACCTTCGCCCTGTGATGGACGGCCCCTCGGCATGGGACCAGAACCAGACGATCCACGAGGCCATCGAGATCCGGGCGGGCGTCGTGCAGAACCCGAAGATCCTCTCGTTCCACGGCCGGTCCCCCGAGTACCCGCACGCCCGAGTCTGAGCCGGACGGCACACTCACCCGTCTCTTGACGCGCTCAGCGCAGGTCGAACTCGTTGCCCTCCGGGTCACCCATCGTGACGTGGAAATGGTCATGGTCGGTGACCCGGCCCATGACCGTTGCCCCGAGGGCGCTCAGGCGCACGACCTCGGCCTCGATGTCGGACATCCGCGCCGTGATGGGGTCACTGCTG
>JBDTWH010000071.1:0-4049 GCA_040006795.1 Actinomycetota bacterium
GGGCTGGACACCTCGTTCATCCAGTGGCTGCCCTACGACGGGATCGGCCGCGGGGTGCGCAACGGGCTGAACTTCACCGAGCGCGGCTTCGGCGTGCGAGGGGCGGTCGGCGTCTCCGACCGCGGCCACACCGCCGTGTCCCGGCTCAAGCCCGGGGACGTTGACTGGGACCACCTGTTCGGCGAGCTCGGGGTGCGCTGGCTGCACACGGGCGGGATCTTCGCTGCGCTGAGCGAGTCCACCGCGCAGACCGTTATCGAGGCAGTCACTGCCGCGAAGAAGTACGGCACGGTCGTGTCCTATGACCTCAACTACCGCCCCAGCCTGTGGAAAGCGATCGGCGGTCAGGCAAAGGCCCAGGAGGTCAACCGGGAGATCGCCCGTTTCATCGACGTCATGATCGGCAACGAAGAGGACTTCACCGCGAGCCTCGGGTTCGAGGTGGAAGGCATGGACGAGAACCTCTCGACCCTTCAGGTGGACAAGTTCGCCGCGATGATCGAGAAGGCGGCCGCCGCCTACCCGAACTTCACCGTCATTGGTACGACGATGCGCACCGTGCGCACGGCCAGCATCAACGACTGGGGTGCGATCGCCTGGTCCCCGTCCACCGGCGTCGTACAGGCCACACACCGCGAGCGTCTGGAGATCCTCGACCGCGTCGGCGGTGGCGACTCCTTCGCGTCCGGGCTGATCTACGGTCTGTTGGCAGGCGAGCCCTTGCAGACCGCAGTGGAGTACGGCGCCGCACACGGCGCACTGGCAATGACCACGCCAGGCGACACCACCATGGCAACCAAAGCAGAAGTCCTCAAACTGGCCGGGGGCGGCGGCGCCCGCGTCGACCGCTAACCGCTGCTCTGCATCTGGGTGTAGTGCCCGCCGCCAGGGAACTCGCAGAAGTCAGTGGTCGCCGCAGACTTCTGGTAGTGCTTCGCGTTTGATCTGTTCACCGGTGACGACAGGTTGAGTTCTACTTCAGTTTGAACCAGGCGCGGCGTGGACGGCCTAGCGGTGAGGAAGGCACGTTCCTGCTGTGTACCTTCTGGCTGCCTCCAGACCTCACGAGATGGCATTGTGTCTAGCGGCCCCCATCCGCGGCGGCTGCGATCGTCAACAAACCGCAGGAGAACCATTAGATGTGGCGCGAGATCCTGATTGCCATGGGCGGTGCCATCGCGGTCGGCTGGTTGGCCCTGATCGTGTCCCTGGTGGTGATTCGCCCCAAGGGAAGCCTGCTACGCGAGTCGCTGCGGATTCTTCCCGACATGCTCCGGCTACTGAAGAATCTGACTACCGACCCCACCCTGCCCCGTGGCGTCAGGGTTCGGCTCGCCCTGCTGATGGTGTACCTCGCGTTGCCCATCGACCTGATCCCTGACTTCATCCCGGTCTTGGGCTACGCCGACGACGCCATCGTGGCCGTCTTTGTTCTGCGTAGCGTGGTCCGTCGTGTTGGTCTCGAATGCTTGCGCCGGCATTGGCTGGGCACCCCGGATGGGTTTGCTGCGCTATGCCGGGTCGCTGGGCTGCAGGCCCAAGCGGCCTAGCTCCCCAACGAGCTTCTGGGGGTTGGATGGCAACGTTGAAGTCACGAATACCGATAACATCGGGTTATGACGATCAACAACATGCTTGAGACCGCTGCTGGGGTGCGGGGCGATGAGCCGCAGGAGCTGCCCGTAGCAGCGTGCATGTTTCGCAGTCTCGGGGATCCGGCGAGGCTTGCGATCTTGCGCAATCTCTTGATCGGTGAGCATAACGTGAAGGACCTGACCGCCCACCTCGGCCTGGCGCAGTCCACGGTGTCGGCACATCTGGCCTGTTTGCGGGACTGCGGGTTGGTGACGTTCCGGCCGCAGGGCCGGGCGACACTATGGTCGCTGGCCGCGAGCCCCGAGATCCTCGGCGTGCTCACCGCCGCCGAACGTCTGCTGACTGCCACCGGGAACGCGGTCGCCTTGTGTCCGACCTACGGCCAGGCGGCCCACCGATGAGCGCCTGCACCCAGGGTGTGGTCGCTGCACTTTCGGCGCAGGACCGCGCGCGGCTCGGCCGCCGGGCCCAGGTTCTAGCAGGCGTGAGCGCGGGCTACAACGTCTTCGAGGCCGGGATCGCGATCACCGCTGGACTGGTAGCAGGTTCGGTCGCGCTCGTCGGCTTCGGACTCGACTCGGTCGTGGAGGTCACCAGCGGGCTGATCATCATGTGGCAGTTCAAACACCGCATACCTGAAAGCCGGGAGCGTCAGGCTCTGCGACTGATGGCCTGGTCGTTCTTCGCTTTGGCTGCCTACGTTGCCTTCGAGTCCGGGCGCGCCCTGCTCGGCGGCAGCGAAGCGGCCCCGTCCAGCATCGGGATCGGCCTGGCGATCGCGTCGCTGGTCATCATGCCGTTCTTGTCATGGGCGCAGCGGCGCACCGGCAGAGCTCTCGGCTCGGGCGCGGTGGTAGCCGACTCGACCCAGACCCTGCTGTGTACCTACTTGTCTGCGGTGCTCCTGGTCGGGCTCGTCCTGAACGCGACCCTGGGCTGGGACTGGGCCGACCCGATCGCCGGGCTCGTCATCGCCGCCGTCGCAGTCAAGGAAGGGCGAGAGGCGTGGCGCGGAGAGGCCTGCAGCTGCGGGCCGGTCTCACCGGTCGCTGACGACACGGATGGGTGCGGGTGCGAAGAGGACTGCACCGATACCTGCTCGACCGGTGATGGTGCCGACACGCGCCCTCAGCCGATCGAGATCAGTGCCGTACCGAAAGATGGATGGTGAGCCATCGAGCACCGGGCTCGTAGTATCCCGGTGGATCGCGACCGAGCTGTTGGCGGTGCCGACCCCGCTCAGTGCGGTACACGTCAGCGTCATGTGGCGTTCAGGTCACGACAACCCGGGCAGCAACTGGGCCAGTGGTCGCGCGGTGACTTCCCCCACGGGACGCGACAAGTAAAGCTCTGCGTGGTAGAAACCGTCCTCCTCCTTGCCTGTCGGGTCGACCCCGCGGGACCGGACCTCAGAGACCGCCCACTGCTTCTCCTCTGGCCCTGTGAACCGGCGCTGGGGAAAAGTCCGCGTCACGCGCTCAGTGCGTAACCCGTGCGAGCTGAGGGTCTCGGCGATGGGCTCGTAGTCGTATGTCCGTAAACAGAACGCGGCCACCCAGGCGGAACCCGAAGTCACCTCGAGAAGCCGCTTGAAGGTCCGGTGGGTCACGTACCCGACGCCACCGGTTGTCGTAATGAGGTCGACGTCGGACAAGAGCTCCGTCAGCTGTGCAGAGGGGTCGTCGAGCTCGAGGTTTTCGACGATGCCGGCGTCCAGCGCCCCGGTCGCGACGGCGTAGTCGACGGCGTTCCGGGCTACGTCCAGGCCGACGACGTGGGGTGCACCTGGTCTGTAGTGCTCGAGCAGGAGGCGTTGGTCCGCCGTGGCAAGTTGTTCGGACGAGAGGGACTGGGTGGCAGCGTCGCGGTAGTGCGCGTAGATGTCCCCGATCTCGAGGTCGGTCTTCAGCAACGTTGCCACGACGCCGTATGAGCAACAGACATCGAGGATCTTGGGTACGTGGTTGTTGTCAGAGGCCCGGACTTTTAGAATCTGTTCGAACACGTCCGCCCCATGCTGGGGGATCATGTAGTCGAGCTGCTCGAGCGTCGAGAAGTACGCCCCTGGATCCGGTTGGTCGTAGATCGCGTCGAAATTGGCCTTTTGGAACGTCATGGCTCATTCCCCTCGCGCGATCTAGTGGAACGGGCGTCAGCGACGCTCTTCATGGAGGGCAGTACGCGTTTAACGTGCTCCGCGTATGACCCCGGATGGTCCCGCTCGGTGCAGGTGACACGACATAACTTTATCGACACTGCCCTGCGAATGGAATCGGTTTGGGGACCGGCGGCGCGACCTGCCAAATAGGCCCGTTACAACCCTCGGGCGGCTTGCTGATCGAAGCCATTTCTCGGCGGAGCGCCCGTCTGGCGCAACGATGATGGACCTGATCTTCGATCATGAGGCGAAGTCACTCAGTTAGTCACCCAGGATGAAGCAAGGCCGCCTCCCG
>JBDTWH010000072.1:0-3917 GCA_040006795.1 Actinomycetota bacterium
TCCACCGCTGGGTCCACCGCTGGGCTGGGATCGGGGCGCGTTGGCGCCATCTCGTCTGCCTAGCCGGCAGCAGCAGCCGGGGCTTGTAGCCCGTAACCGGTGCGCGCGGCGACAAAGGCTGCCAGGGCAGGGTTGCCGTCGAGCAGCCGGACGGGGATGGTCACGGCGCCCGCCTGGGTCCGAACGACGACCATGGTCTCCCCCGTGACCTTGTGCAGGTATTCGCGGACCTCACCCACATCAGAGAGGTCACCGGAGGTCTCTCCATGCCGGAGGCTCTGCACACGGAGAATGTCGCCGTCCAGGGTGGCCCGGATCTGGGACTTGGACTTTCGGCTGTACCCGGTCCACCACAGGAGGGCTGAGAAGAGAGCACCGACACCAGCCAGGGTGTACTTTCCCGCGCCGGCCGGCTCGCTCCCACCAGACACGGGAAGGGCCATGAGCACGGGAAGAGCGCACAGCACCAGGAGGATCACGATGATGGCCATCTCCTGGATCTTCCACGGCCATGTGTGAGTGAACGTCTGCATGAGGGAGGTATCGGCTGCCGAGCCCGCTGCCCCACCCATGCCGGGCGCGTGTTCCGCAACCTGCGCCGACTCCTCAACCCGAGGTTGCACGGTGCCGATGACAAAAGAGTCTGACAGCTCCGCAGTTGGACGCTCCTTGTCCCTTCAACCACGAAATGGGTTGCTCGTCATGCGCGATGGCGCGGTTCGGTCGGTGGTGTCACTGGTCCTGGTATCGGTGACAGCAATGGTGGCTGCCCCGGTTGCCTCAGCTGCTGAGGGGACTCCGCAACCGACGGATACGCAGGTCACCGCATCGCCCGCCCCCACGATCACTCCGGTGCCTGCTCCCACCACTACTCCAGTGCCTGCTCCCACGAGCACCTCGCCGCTCACCTCAGCGCCGGCCCCTGCGCCGACTCGGACGGTCCCCGCGCCCGTTCCCGGGCCGTCAACACCAGCGCCCAGGCAGACGGTCTCGGCGGCGGCCGCAGCCGCGGCAAAGGCCGCCTCTGATGCGGCCCTCGCCAGGAAAGCCGCCGCCGACGCAGCCAAAGCCGGTCAGCTGCCGGGCGTTGTCATCCCTGAGGCGCACACCCCGGCAGAAGGCCCGTTCCCGTCCAAGCTCTGGGGGGTTGACGTTGCCTCCTGGCAGCACCCGGACGGCGCTCTCCTGGGCTGGGGCGACCTGGCCGAGACCCGGTCCGGGGCGAGCTTCGCATTCGTGAAGATCAGCGAGGGGCTCGACTTCACCAACGCCAGCGGGGTCGCCGACCGGGCCGCGCTGAAGGCGCAGAAGACGGTGTATGGCGGATATCACTACGCCATCCCGGCGAGGCCGGTCAACAGCTCGGCACTGGCTCAGGCGAGGTTCGCCTTCGCCCAGACCGGGAAGCTCACACCGGGCCAGCTGCCGATGGTCCTGGACTTCGAGCTGAACCCCAACGCGCTGACCCCGCAGGAGATGGCCACCTGGGCGTTGACCTGGCTCAAGGAGACGTCACGGCTCACCGGCCGGCAGTCCATCTTCTACACCTATCCGGCGTTCTTCGGCAGTGAGGTGGCCCCAAGCCCCGAGCTCGCCACATACCCGTTGTGGATCGCGAACTACGGCCTGGAGCTGAGCTCACCCTTCGTGCCCGCGCCCTGGACCACCTGGACGTTCTGGCAGTACTCCTCGCAGGGCCGGGGTCTGCCGGGGCAGGTTCCCGGAACCAGCATGGACCTGAACGTGTTCGGCGGGACCGTCGCCGAGCTTCAGGCGATGGCAGGGATCGTGACGCGTCCGCACAGTCCAGCGGGCTCCGCCGGGCCGGCCGGTGCGGACATGATGGGTGACGCGTTGCTGCGTGCTCTGACGGCACCCTCGCCAACCAGGTAAAGCAGCCGCGAGGCCGCCCTGCGTCCACTTCGGAGAGCGGGCTGGGCCAGATCCATCGTCGTTAAGGCTTGGCATTCTGCTGCCTTGGCGTTCAGCTCAGGAAGAAGTCGGCCGGCGGCGCGTCTTCGGCATGGCGCCACGTCAAGGCGACGTCAAGGCCGTTGTCCGGAAGGGTGATCCGTCCGTCCACGTCGACGATCTGTGCGGCCCACGGCCCTCTCACGTCGCTTGTGAGGCTCTCGGGGCAGGTTGCCTCAACGGTGCGGAAGGAGCTTCCCGGTTGCGGGGCGCCCTTGGCCTGGTGGGCCAGGACGGGCTGTACCAGGGGCCAGGGGTGTGCGAATGGTGCTGGCGGGGCAGGAGTGGCCGGGTTCACGGCGGTGACCTTGAGGATCCGCCGGGCCGGAGGCTGCTGGCGGGGCGCCTGGGGTTGGGCCTGGTTCCGTCCGGCATGTCGCTGCCTGCGCAGTCGCAGCCGCTGCCGGGCTGCGCGAACCCTCGCCCTCAGGTCGTGAGAGGTTCGGGCTCGCTCGACGACGGGGACCCGGGTCGGACGGTAGGACCTGAGGTAGAAGATCGCGGCAGCGGTGCATACCAAAAGCAGCAGGGAGCCGGCGATCGCTCGTAGCACGGTCCTTCTATCCCATCGTGGCAAAGGTCAGTGTTCTTGGTTTGGTCATCGGCACAACTGGTCTCAGACTTCAGCTCACTTCCCCGGCGGCAGTGCATCCAGGGTGCTCCCGGCCCAGGGTGACCCATACGATGTGGGCAGGGGCGTCGAAATCTCATGCTGGGGGACCTGTCACGCACTCAACAACTGCCGGCAATCTGCCGATGAGTTACTCGAACACGCCCGCTCGTCCGTGAACCGTCCAAGGAGCCACCGCCCGTGAACCGCAACACCCGAGAGAACGTCATCCAGATCACCGGGTTGGTGGTGGCCGTCGTCGGTGGCTTCCTCATCTGGGGCTGGGCCGGGGTCCCGGTGGGCTTCCTGCTGTTCGCCGTCGCGATCGTCGTCCGGGTTCGCTTCAAGATGGGCAAGGCCCAGGAGATCGGCAGAGCGCAGCGGGCCGCCCGGGAGGCAGCCCGCCAGGGCGGCAACGTCAGCTCGTAACGCCGCCACTGCCCGCCGGCAGGCGAATTTCGTCCATGAAAGGTGTTACCTCGTGCCGAACGCACGCAAGACCGTCAGGCTTCAGGTCTTCCTCACGGCAGGCCTGGCCCTTGCGATGGGGACCGGCGCCACGGCGCTGAACGCCTACGCGGATCCGGTGTACCCATCAGCAGGTCAGGTCAAGGCGGCCCACGACGCCGACGGGGCCAAGGCAGCGCAGATAGCCACCGTCGAAGGAAGGCTGAAGGCGTCCAAGACCCGCCTGCAGACGGTGCGCTCGGCTGCCGAGGCGGCAAGCGAAAGGTACAACCTGGCGCGCATCCTGCTCAAGGAGCGCACGGATGCGGCCGAGGCCGCCACCCTGCTGGCCGCGAAAGCACAGAAGACCGCCGACGTCGCCTCGGACAAGCTGGGCCAGGCGGCCGCCGCAACCTACCGGGCGGGCGGGAGCCTGGCAGAGCTGGAGGTCTTCCTCTCGAGCAAGGGACCACAGGAGGTCCTTGACCGGGCCGACGCAGTCCACATGCTCAGTGACATCCGCACCCGGATCCTTCAGGACGCCACCGGGACCTCTGCGGTGGCCCAGGGCCTGAGGCGGCAGGCAGCCCAGGCGCAGGCTCAGCGACTGGCAGGGGCACAGCTGGCCGAGACTGCCAGGTCCGACGCTGAGACCCAGATGGCATCAGCGGCCGCCGAGACCGCAAAGATCCAGACGGAGCAAGACGTGATGCTGGCCCAGCTGGCAACCTTGCGCAACACGACGATCGCCCTCGAGCGACAGCGGCAGGCCGGTCTTCAGGCAGAGGCCGACCGGCAGGCCGCGGCACAGGCTCGCGCAGCGGCACAGGCTCGGGCGGAGGCCGACACTCGCGCCGCCAACGCCCGGGCCGCCGCTGCTCGCGCCGCC
>JBDTWH010000073.1:0-12090 GCA_040006795.1 Actinomycetota bacterium
AGGTCATCGACCTCGCGGAAGAACGGCTCCAGCTCGGTGTTGCCCACCGCGAACACCGAGGTCGCCAAACCGGTCAGGGAAGCGGTCGCCGCGGCCACCGCGGACCGCGCCGCCTCGATGTTCAACGTCCCTGACATGCCCTAAACCTATCCGCCACCACCGACAACCCACCGGTCTTCAAACTCCACGAAACCTGTTGTGAAAAGAGGGAGTTCCCAAAGCCCGCAGCGTGCCCGGGTTTACGAGAAGGTCGGGCGCAGCGTGCCCGGGTTTACGAGAAGGTCGGGCGCAGCGTGCCCGGGTTTACGAGAAGGTCGGGCGCACTTCCCCAGGCTTGCGCCTGAGCTGCTGCACCGGCCCTAGGTTGTGCTTGAGTCTGTCGGAGCGTCCATGGGTTACGTGAGGTCAGATGTCCCGGAAGGTCTCGATGGTTGCGCCCAGCGCGTTGAGACGAAGGGCCAGGTCCTCGTAGCCGCGGTTGATGACGTAGACGTTGCGCAGGAATGACGTGCCCGGAGCCGCGAGCATCGCCACGAGGATGACGACCGCGGGACGAAGTGCCGGCGGGCAGATGACCTCTGCGGCGCGCCATCGGGTAGGCCCGGTGATCAGCACCCGGTGGGGGTCAAGCAGCTGGACCTTGACGCCGACCTTGGTGAGTTCGGTGAGATAGATGGCACGGTTGTCGTAGACCCAGTCGTGGATCATCGTCGTTCCGGTCGCGCTGGCCGCGATGATCGCGAAGAAGGGCAGGTTGTCGATGTTCAGACCCGGGAACGGCATCGGGTGGATCTTGTCGACGGGGGCGACCAGGGGGCCGGCGATGGTGGTCAGGTCGACGAGGCGCGTCAGGCCGTTTGCGGAGCGGTACTCCGGCGTGATCAGGTACTTCATGCCCATGCCCTCAAGCAGCGCGAGCTCGATCTCCATGAACTCGATGGGCACCCGGCGGATCGTGATCGCGGACTCGGTGACGACTGCCGCGGCCAGCAGGCTCATCGCCTCGATCGGGTCCTCAGACGGGTAGAACTCGACGTCGACGTCGATCTTCGGCTTGCCGTGGATGGTCAGCGTCGTGCTGCCGATCCCCTCGATGACCACTCCGAGCTTGCCCAGGAAGAAGCAGACGTCCTGAACCATGTAGTTCGGGCTGGCGTTGCGGATGACAGTCACACCGTCGTGCCGGGCTGCGGCCATCACCGCGTTCTGGGTGACGGTGTCGCCGCGTTCGGTCAGCACGATGGCGGAGCCGGGGCTGACCGAGCTGTCGACCTTGACGTCGTAGAAGCCGGTGGTGGCGCTGACGTTGAGGCCGAACGCCCGCAGGGCGTTCAGATGCGGGTCCACCGTGCGGTTGCCGAGATCACAGCCTCCGGAGTAGGGGAGGCGAAACTCCTTCAGCTCATGGAGGAGGGGCCCCAGGAACATGATCACGCTGCGGGTACGGCGCGCTGCCTCCAGGTCCATCCCCTCGAGGTCCAGGCGGGCCGGGGGAGTGATCTCGAGGTCGTTGCTGTCCGGCAGCCACCTTGTCTTGACACCGATGCTGACGAGCACCTCGACGATTCTGTTGACCTCTTCGATCCGGGCGAGGCTGCGGAGGGTCGTGCGCCCGTGGTTGAGCAGAGAGGCGCACAACAGCGCAACGGCAGCGTTCTTACTGGTCTTGACGTCGATCGCGCCGGACAGCTTCGTCCCCCCGACGATGCGCAGATGCTGAACACCGGGATGACCCACGGAGACGAACTCGGAGTCCAGGCTCGCGCCGATCCGGGCGAGCATCTCCAGGCTGAGATTCTGCTTTCCCTGCTCGATGCGCGCAACAGCGCTCTGGCTGGTGCCCAGCAGCTCGCCAAGCTCGCTCTGGGACAGGTTTTGGTGCCGCCGAGCGTCCCTGATCAGCGTGCCGATCCGTGCGGGGTAGTCCTCAGTCATGCCTGCAACCTTAGATCACGGGCCCAATGACGGTCGCGAAGCTGTCGGGGCGCGCGCGAGGTGTATTCTGGTACCCGCGTCCGGGCATGCGTGGCCAGGCCGGGGTCAGGCGGGGACACTGGCGACGCCAGGGGGCAGGAACCGCTCCCCGTTGACCTTGTCTGAGATACCGGTGCGATCCAGCAGGGGTGTGAGCCCGCCGTTCCAGAAGGCAAACCCTGCCCCTGTGATCATGGCGAGGTCGATGTCCATCGGAGCCGCGATAACACCCTCGTCCAGCATCAGCCTGGCCTCTTGTGCCATGGCCGACAGCACCTGCTCGCGCACCTGGTCGGTGTCGAGAGTCACAGGGTTGGCCGGCGCCTCCATCAGGGCCAGGACCTCGGGGTCCGGAACGGGTCTGCCTTCGGGGTAGACGTAGAACCCGGGCTTGCCGGCAGCGACCAGCCGTCGCAGACTCTCCGGCACGTAGAAACGTTCCGGGAAGGCCCCGTGAAGCGTCTCGTTGTTATGCAGTGCGACTGCTGGACCGACCATGCCCAGAAGGACGAATGGAGGCATCGGGGCGATTCCGGCGAAGGCGCGGTCGGCGACCTCCATCGGGGTACCTTCATCCACGATCCGGCCCACCTCGCCCAGGAACCTTCCCAGCAGCCGGTTCGCGACGAAGGAGGGTGAGTCCTTGGCCAGGATGGCCGTCTTCCTCAGCTTCTTGCCGGTTGCGAACGCCGTCGCGAGGGTGGCTTCGTCTGTGGCAGCACCCTGGATGATCTCGAGCAATGGCATCACCGCGACGGGGTTGAAGAAGTGAAAGCCCACGACTCGCTCGGGGTTCTTCAGATCTGCGGCCATCTCGGTTATCGAAAGGGAAGATGTGTTGGTCGCCAGCACGCAGTCGGCAGCCACGACAGCCTCAACCTCGGCGAACACCTGCTTCTTGATCTTGATCTCCTCGAACACCGCCTCGATGACGAAGTCGGCATCGGCGAAGCCGGCTTTGCCCGTGGACCCGCTGACGAGGGCCTTCAGCCGGTTGGCCCGGTCCTGGCCGATCCGCCCTTTGCCGAGAAGCTTGTCGACCTCGGCGTGGACGTAGCCGACCCCCTTGTCGACCCTGGACTGATCGAGGTCGGTCATCACGATCGGAACCTCGAGCCGCTGGGCGAACAGCATGGCCAGCTGGCTTGCCATCAGCCCGGCGCCGACGATACCCACCTTGGTGACCCGGCGGGCCAGCGAGCGGTCGGGAGCTCCGGCAGGACGCTTGGCGCGCTTCTGCACCAGGTCGAAGGCGTAGAGGCTGCTTCGCAGCTCGTCGCCCATCAACAGGTCCGCCTCCGCCTCGTCCTCGGCTGCGTAGGCATCCTCACGGGTGGCGGTGCGGGCAGCTGACACGAGCTCCAGGGCCCGAAGCGGTGCAGGCGCAGCGCCACCGGTCTTGGTCCTGACCAGTCGCCTGGCTGCGGTGACGGCACCCTCCCAGAGCGTCTCGTCGCGGTCCACCGACTGCTGTGTCACCACGGTTCTGCCCGTGATCACGTCGGCAGCCCACGACAGAGAGTCCTCCAGGAAGGTGGCCGGCTCGAACATGACGTCGGCGATCCCGAGCTCGAAGGCCGCAGGCCCCTTCAGCATGCGGTTGGTGTTCAGCGGGTTCTCGATGATGACCTTCAGCGCGCGCTCGACGCCAACGAGGTTCGGCAGCATGAAGCTGCCGCCCCAGCCGGGTATGAGACCCAGGAAGCACTCGGGTAGCGCGACGGCGGGAACGCCGGCAGAGATGCTCCGGTATGCCGCGCTGAGCGCGATCTCGACGCCGCCACCCATGGCCGCGCCGTTGATGAACGCAAAGGTCGGAACCGGGAGCGTCCGGAGCTGCTCGAACGTGTGGTGTCCGAGCCGGCCGATGGCCAGAGCCTGCTCCCGCGTGGTCACCTTGGGGACGCCCGTCAGGTCTGCCCCGACCGCGAAGATGAATGGCTTGCCAGTCACGCCGACACCAACGATCTCACCCGACTGAGCCCGGGCGCGCACGGCGCTGAGCACTTCGGACAGGGCGGAGAGGGTGGCCGGGCCGAAGGTGTTGGGCTTCGTGTGGTCGAATCCGTTGTCCAGGGTGATCAGCACCAGGGTGCCCGCGTTGCCGGGCAGGGCGATATCGCGGGCCAGAGCCCTGGTGATGACCTCGTCGGGGAACAGGGCAGTGAAATCGGTGCTCATCAGGCCATCGCTCCCAGCGTCGCATCTGTGTCTGCCATGTCGTAGCCCCTCACGTCGCGCTCCTTGCCGTAGTCGCTGTGGTGAGGGTTCTCCCAGATCACGGCACCACCCATGCCGATACCGATGCACATGGCGGTCAGTCCGTACCTCACCTGGGGGTTCTCCTCGAACTGTCGCGCGAGCTGGGTCATCAGCCGGACGCCAGAGCTGGCCAGCGGGTGGCCCGTGGCGATCGCCCCGCCGTACTTGTTCACCCGGGGGTCATCGTCGGCGATGCCGAAGTGGTCGAGGAAGGCGAGAACCTGGACCGCAAAGGCCTCGTTCACCTCTAGCAGGCCGATGTCCGCGATGCTCAGACCGGCTTGGCGCAGGGCCTTCTCGGTGGCAGGCACCGGGCCGATGCCCATGACCTCGGGCTCGACCCCGACGAAGGAATAGGCAGCCAGGCGCATCCGCACCGGCAGCCCAAGCTCGGCTGCAGCGTCAGCCGAGGCCACGATGCACGCCGTGGCACCGTCGGTCAGGCCCGCGCTGTTCCCGGCGGTGACCTTGCCGTGAGCCCGGAAGGGTGTCTTCAGTCCGGCGAGGTTCTCCAGGGTGGTGCCTGGGCGCGGTGGTTCGTCCGTGGTGGCCAGGCCGTATCCGAGCTCGGCATGGCGGGTGGCGACGGTGATCAGGTCGGGCTGGATCTTGCCGTCGGCGTACGCCTTCTCGAGCTTGCTCTGGCTCGCGACGGCGTACGCGTCGCAGCGTTCCTTGGTCAGGCCGGGGAACCGGTCGTGCAGGTTCTCGGCGGTGGAGCCCATCACCAGGGCGGACGGGTCAACGATCCCCTCGGAGATGATCCGCGGGTTGGGGTCAACGCCCTCACCCATCGGATGGCGGCCCATGTGCTCGACCCCGCCCGCGATCGCGATCTGCGACGACCCGAAGGCGATGGCTGAGGCAACGTTGGTCACCGCAGTCATCGCCCCGGCGCACATGCGGT
The DNA here is from genome assembly GCA_040006795.1 of Actinomycetota bacterium. Lineage (GTDB taxonomy): Bacteria > Actinomycetota > Actinomycetes > Actinomycetales > Dermatophilaceae > UBA4719. The sequence continues at coordinate 5,144 of JBDTWH010000073.1, forward strand.
CGATGGAGTAGCCCGGGGTGGTGTTGGGCAGACCCGCCAGCAACGCCGCGACCCGGCCGAGGGTCAGGCCCTGGTCACCGATCTGGGTGGTCGCGGCGATGGCGACCTCCTCGACCCGGTGAGGGGGCAGCTGTGGGTAGCGGCGCAGCAGCTCGCGGATGCAGTTGACGACGAGGTCATCGGCGCGAGTCTGGGCATACATGCCCTTGTCACCGGCCCTGCCGAACGGGGTACGAACGCCATCGACGAACACGACTTCACGCAGAGTGCGGGACACGGGGAGCCTTCCCTGGGGGACCGGTCACGGAGGGACAGTGACCTTGAGACATGATGCTACCCGCCAGTAACATCGCTCGTAAACCCCGCGATCTGCGGGCGGCCGGCCGGGGAGCGGGCTCGACGGGCTGGGCGGATCGGGCCAGGGACTAAGCGACGGGCGCTGCGGCCGGCTTCGAAGGGCGGTTGATGGCCTCTTCGATGATGGGACCCGCGATGTCGATCTGCCACTGGCGGGCCCCCAGCTTGAACAGGGCGGCCGAGATGAAGTCGGGAGTCGGTTCGGCGGCGAGCTGCCCCGGAACCCACAGCATCCGGCGCAAGAAGTCCGGAGACAGCAGGTTCTCGACGGGTATGCGGTGAGCCTGTGCGAACTCGCCCAGGGCTGCCCGGGCTTGCGCCAGACGGGCGGCGGCGACCGGATCACGCTCGGCCCAGGCCCTCGCCGGTGGTGGGCCGTCGGAGCGCACGGTGAGAGCAGGAAGCTCGCCGTCGGGTATCGCGCGGGCACGTTCCAGCGCCCCGAACCACTCAGCCTGGTAGCGACGCACTGACTTCGAGACCCGGCCGGGGCCTCCTTGTGCGATCTCAGCCTCCGTCTTAGGGGCCCGCAGGGCCAGGTCGACCAGTGCTGCATCCGGCAGGATCCGGCCGGGCGCGATGTCATTCTCGCTGGCTTTCGCATCGCGGGCCTGCCACAGCTCACGGACCATGGCCGCGCCGCGCCGGTTGCGCACCTTGTGCAGCCCCGAGGTGCGACGCCATGGCTCGAGCCGGACAGGGGGGCCGGTGAACCTGGTGAGCGAGTCGAACTCCTGCTCGGCCCACAGGGTCTTGTGCTGTGCTGACAGGTCATCCGCCATCTGGTCACGGACCTGCACGAGCACTTCGACGTCGAGTGCTGCGTAGCGCAGCCAGGGCTCCGGCAGGGGCCGGGTCGACCAGTCAACGGCTGAGTGCTCCTTGGCAAGGGTGAGACCGAGGTAGTGCTCCACAACCGCAGCGAGGCCCACCCGGGGTAAGCCCACCAGCCGGCCTCCGAGCTCGGTGTCGAAGAGGCGGGTGGGACGCATGCCCACCTCGGCAAGGCAGGGCAGGTCCTGAGTCGCGGCGTGCAGGATCCACTCGACATCCGAGAGAACCTCACCGATGGCCGTGAGGTCCGGGCAGGCAATCGGGTCGATCAGCCAGGTTCCTGAGCCCTCGCGGCGGAGCTGGATGAGATAGGCCCGCTGCCCGTAGCGGTAGCCGGACGCGCGCTCGGCGTCGATGGCCACAGGTCCGGTGCCGGCAGCCAGGGCCTCGGTCGCGCGGGCAAGACCGCGTTCGGTCACGGTCACGTCCGGAACACCCTCGGCGGGCATGTTCAGGGCCACCATGACCCGCTCAGCAACCTCGGGTTCCGGCGGGGTCTGGGCAGGCACATCTGATGGCTGAGGGATGTCGCTCGATCCGATGCTCACAGGGTCAATCTATTGACAGGAGCGTCTGGAGGATTGGCCGGGCGGCTGCGCGGGGCACCAGCGGCCCGTCAGCGACGAGGTCGTGGAAGGGCCGTGACCCCGTCGGGCAGGGGCGGCAGACCGGCCACCGTGCACAACAGATCGGCCCAGGCCTGCAGGTGGAAACCCAGGTTGGGCCCGGCCGGCGTCCAGGAAGCCCTGATCTCCATCTCTACGGTGGCACCGCGATCTGCCAGGCCGGCAAAGCTCTCGGAGACCACCCGGGTCACCGTTCCGGCATCAGCAACGTGGTCCGCGGCCCGGTGACTGAGGGCTTCCTTCAGCCAGGACCACCCCACCGCGCCGAGCATCGGGTCGCTGGCCAGCTCCGGATCGAAGACAGCGCGCGAGAAGGTGACGACACGCCACATCCCCTCCCACGGCTCAGGCTCGGAAGGGTCGAACAGCAGGACGAAGCGGCCCGAAGCCATCTCATCGCCCTCGCCTGGTCCGGCGGAGCTGATGACCTCAGCTTCCATGGCCACCGCGTGCGGCGCGATCCGGTTCGGGGCGGGGACCTCGGTGAGGTGAACTTCCGGACGCAGCCGAACGGCGCGCAGGTCCCGAAGTGCCTGTGCAAACTCTGCCGAGTCCTCGCCTGAGACGATACGACTTGCCACAACCAGAGCGTATGTCGGCCGGTCTCCTGATCACGTCGGGGCGCGCCGGGATACGGTTCGGCGATGTTGGCTTTGATCGCTCTGGCCTCGAGCGTGGTCTGGGGGACCTCGGACTTCTTTGCCGGGCTCAAGTCCCGCACCGTCTCGCCGCCCGCCGTTGTGGCAGTCACGCAGGGCTTTGCGTTGATAGCGCTGAGCGTCATCCTGCTGGTCCGGAATACCGGCTTCTCGCCGTCCTTCATCGGCAACGGACCATTGTGGGCGATTGCGGCCGGGGCTGCCGGCGCCCTCGGTCTGGTCAGCTTCTACACCGCCCTGGCTTCGGGAACGATGGGGGTGGTCGCGCCGATCTCATCCCTGGGAGCGCTCGTGCCGGTGTTCCTCGGTCTGCTCACCGGGGAGCAGCCGAGCACTCTCGCCTGGGCCGGGATGGCCGTGGCGGTGGCGGGTGCGGCACTGGCTTCGGGGCCAGAGCTGACCGGTGCCATCCCTAAGCGCCCGGTGATGCTGGCTGCCCTCGCCGCGGCGTGTTTTGGGACGGCGCTCTACTGCCTGGACCGCGGGGCGCGATACGCGCTCTTGGAGACACTGTTCGGGATGCGGGTAACCACCGTCGCCCTCTTCCTCATCGCGGGGCTCGTGGCCCACTCGGTTGGCGGCACCCGCGGGCGCGACCTGCCTGCCCTCGCCGCGATCGGCCTGGCCGACGTCACGGCGAACGGGCTCTTCGCTTTCGCGTCATCGCGCGGCATGGTCAGCGTGGCCAGCGTGCTCGGCTCGCTGTACCCGGTCGCCACCGTCTTCTGGGCCAGGGTGCTGCTGGGGGAGAGGTTGCGCAACGTCCAGAGCATCGGCGTCGTACTGACCCTGGTCGGGGTGGTCGCCATCGCACTGTGACCCCTGCGCTGGGGGCAGGTACCCCGTGCGAGAATCTGCGGGTGACGACCTCTCCGCAGACCCCCCGCGATAGTGCCCTGATCCGCGCAGCCCGACGTCAGAGCGTGTCACACACGCCGGTCTGGTTCATGCGTCAGGCGGGCAGGTCGCTGCCCGAGTACCGCAAGGTGCGTGAGGGCGTGGGGATGCTCGACTCGTGTCGTACGCCGGACCTGGTCGCCGAGATCACCATGCAGCCCGTTCGCCGTCACGGTGTGGATGCGGCGATCCTCTTCAGCGATATCGTGGTGCCGTTGGCTGCTGTAGGCGTCGACCTCGACATCGTCGCCGGGGTCGGGCCGGTGGTGGCCCAGCCGTTCAGGGAACGAGCCGATCTTGCCCGACTTCCGGAGCTGACGCCGGAACACCTCCCCTACATCACGGAGGCCGTGCACCTGGTGCTCGATGAGCTTGGCGCGACCCCGCTGATCGGATTCGCGGGGGCGCCGTTCACCCTCGCGTCCTACCTGGTCGAGGGCGGACCCTCGAAGAACCACGAGAACACCAAGGCCATGATGCACGGTGACCCCGAGCTGTGGAACGACCTGTGCGGGCGGCTGGCACAGATCTCTGGAGCGATGATGCGCGTGCAGGCGCAGGCCGGGGCATCGATTGTGCAGCTGTTCGACTCGTGGGTGGGCGTGCTGTCGCGCAAGGACTATGAGACCTTCGTTCAGCCACACTCACGGGTGGCGTTGTCCGCCGTGGCCGATCTTGACATCCCGACGATCCACTTCGGCGTGGGGACCGGCGAGCTCCTGGCCTCGATGGGCGCCGCCGGCGCCGATGTCGTGGGTGTTGACTTCCGCACCTCGCTGACCGATGCACGCGCTCGCCTCGGAGATCATTACGCGGTGCAGGGCAACCTCGACCCGGCGTTGCTGTTCGCACCATGGCCGGCCTTGGAAGAGGCTGTCCGATCGATCGTGGCTGAGGGGGCGCAGGAGCCAGGACACATCTTCAACCTCGGTCACGGGGTACTGCCAACCACCGACCCCGGGGTGCTGACCCGCGTCGTTGAGGTCGTGCACGAGGCATCCGCCCGCTGACCTCATGGTTTGAGCACGGTCGTTGACCCCGCCTGGCTGCGTCTGCGTAGCCACCACACGATGGGCGCTGCCACCAGAGCGACGAACAGGGCGAACGGCACCACGGTCCCGAGAGCCATGAAGAGTCCGCGGGCAGATGCTGTGAACGCGTCCCAGCCCGAGCGCAGGCCGGCTACGAAACCTGCCTGGGTTACCGGTTCGTTCAGGGGCGTGCTCAGCGAGACGCTCAACGTCGAGCGCTCGACGCTGTTGTTCAGGGCCGCTAGCTGAGACTCCAGCGACTCCAGGTCGGCCTCTCGCCGACTCAGCTCGCTCTCCAGGGCCACCACCTGGCCGAGGTCCTTGGCCTGGACCATCAGGGCGCGCACGCGGTCGACGCTGGCACGCATGGTCTTGAGCCGGCTCGTGGTGTCGATGTACTGGGCGGTGACGTCCTGGGTGGACACGTTGCGCTGCAGCACGGTCCCGATCCTGGAACCTGAGAGCTGGTCCAGCGCGGTGTCGAGCTTTTCGGCCGGCACCGACAGGGTCAGTGTGGCGAACCCTGTCGAGGCGTCGGACGTGTTCTCGAGCGGCGCCGGGCCACCTGGACTGCCCGTTCCGATCTGCTCATTGAGCACCTGGGCCTGAAGCCCTGTTGCGATGGCGCGCACCTGGGCGGCCGCGGCGTCGATGTTCTTGACCTGGACCGAGAGGCTGGCGCTCTTGGTCAGCTTGGGACCAACCCCCGGCACAGGCGCCCCGGGTTTGGAGATCTCGGATGTCCCGGCAGAAGTGCCGGGGGCGGACGGGGCAACGGCCACGCCGCTCTTGGCTCCGGCGCTGTCCCGCCCTGGGGCCCCGCCGCTGGCGCTCCCCAGGGCGGGAGACCCGCCGCTGGTGCCGTTGTCGGCACTTGTGCTTGAGCTACCGCCACCGCCGCAACCGGCGAGCAACAATGCGCAGAGGGCGCTGACGGCAATGAGGTGTCCGGTCGCCCGGGTGATCCAGGGGGAGGTGATGTGGGTGAACGGGCTTTGCATGACAGACCTCCGGGGGACGAGCGGTTGTTGAACCATCTGCCTCTTGGAGGTGCGCGCCTTCACCCTGGTTCCATCCCTTGAGGTGTCAGTTTGGTCACGAGGCCCAGCCACAAGTGCCGCGGCTGCACCCGACCCACCTACGCAAACGGTCACACCATCGGTCAGGATGAAGGCATGAGCCCAAAGCCATCCGCTGGCCAGATTCGAGAGATCAACGACAGCGTCCGCTACGCGATGTGGTCCGTATTCAAAGTTACGAGTCCACTGCCGAATGACCGCGAAAAGGTTGCTGCCGAGGTCGAGGCACTGTTCGCCGACCTCGCAGGGGAGGGTGTCGTGGTGCGAGGCGTCTACGACGTCGCCGGGCTGCGCGCCGACGCGGACTTCATGATCTGGTGGCATGCGCAGGACATCCGGAAGGTGCAGGCGGCATACCACCGCCTGGTCCGCACCGAGCTCGGCACCCACCTGACCTCGGTCTGGTCGGCTGCGGCACTGCACCGGCCGGCCGAGTTCAACAAGGGACACATCCCGGCGTTCATGGCCGATGAGCTCCCCAAGGACTTCATCTGCGTCTACCCGTTCGTGCGTTCCTACGAGTGGTACCTGCTCGAGGACGAGGAACGCCGTGGCCTCTTGTCCGAGCACGGGCAGATGGCGCGAGACTACCCGGACGTTCGCGCGAACACGATCGCGTCCTTCGCCCTCGGTGACTACGAGTGGATCCTGGCGTTCGAGGCCGACGACCTGACCCGCATCGTCGACCTCATGCGGCACCTTCGGGGCTCGGAGACCCGCCGTCATGTCCGCGAAGAGGTGCCGTTCTACACCGGCCCCCGGGTCGAGGTCACTGCACTGGTCGACTCCCTGCCCTGATCGACTGCCGCCGGGTCAGTCGCCGGTGGCTCCGTCGATGCGCTCGCGGATAAGGTCCGCATGACCATTGTGGCGGGCATACTCCTCGATCATGTGGACGTAGACCCAGCGTAGGGAGATCGGACCATTTCTGCCGTCGAACGTGGCGTCCAGGGATATCTCACGGACTGCTTCGTCAGCGGCGCGGCACTCATCCTTGAAGGTCGCGAAGTCCTGCTCGACGACGGCATCCGCGACGTTGTCGAAGTCACCGTCCGCATCGTCATCCGAACAGTACAGATACGGCAGCCTGAGACCGGCTGACCTGGAGCGGAACCACGATCGCTCCACCTCGGCCATGTGCCGCACCAGGCCCAGGAGGGTCAGCCTCGAGGGACTGACCGAGGCCGTCCTGAGCTGGTCGTCGGTCAGGCCCGAGCACTTCCACAACAGCGTTCCGCGATGGAACTCCAGCCAGCTCTGATACATGGCGCGCTCTTCAGCCACGCGGGGTGGGTCGCTGCGGAACTGGCTCTCAGCCGGGGTCGTCATGATCTCAACCTACCGATTGGGAGTGTCCTGCCGACATGCCTACTCAGACGCAGGTTCGAGTCGGAGGCTGATGCTGTTGATGCAGTATCGCTGGTCGGTAGGGACGTCATAGCCCTCGCCCTCGAAGACGTGACC
>JBDTWH010000074.1:0-10425 GCA_040006795.1 Actinomycetota bacterium
AGATGGATGTCCCGCTCGAGGTCAGTGTCGGGGTCGGCGGGTCCTGGCACGACGCAGTCCACTGATCGATTTGAGTCTTCTTGGGCACGTTCCGTCCTTGTGCTGATGAGTACTGTCTGTCCATGAGCCGACAGACTTTATGACGCGCGGATGCAGGACCCCCTTTGTCGCGCTCATGGCTATGGGATCCGTGCTGCTCGCTGGTTGCTCCCATGCTGGCAGTGGCGCAAGGCCCGTCTACGGGATCACCATGACGGCCGCCGAGAAGTCCGCGCTCTTGGTGGGGCCGGGTTGGCGCAGGCTAAGCCCATGATCAGGTCTCCTGTGCGGACCGCCTTCCTGGCCGGAGTGACGGTCACCATCGCACTGACGGCACTGGTCACCTGGGGGGCCCTGGCACCGGGATACCTGCTCTACCGCGACTTCGTTGCGGTGCCGGATCCGCTGCTCAATGCTGCGGCGTTCGGGGCGGGAGGGGCGCCGCGGGCGGTGCCGCTGGATGTCGTCACCGCTGTGACGACCTGGCTCATTCCCTCCTGGCTGGTGCAGAAGGCCCTCCTTGTTGCGCCCCTGCTCCTGGCCGGCTCCGGAGTCTCGTTCCTTCTCAGTCACAGAGGTGTCGCGGCCACGGTCGTCGCCTCGGCCCTGGCGGTCTGGAACCCCTATGTTGCGGAACGGCTGCTCCTGGGCCAGTCGCCGACGTTGCTTGGCTACGCGATGATTCCGTGGTTGATCGCAGCGGTTCGATCGCGGCGATCGCTGCGATGGCGTATCGCGCTGGTCACCCTCGCGGCGCTGCCCGCGGCTCTCACCCCGGTCGGGGGAGTGATGGCGCTGCTGACGGTCGCCATCGCCGCAGCCAGCCTGATGCGGCCGGCTTCGGAGCTCGATGGCGATCTCCGCCCGCCCGGTGACGCACTGGCGCGGACCGCGGCGTCGAAAAGGCGGCGCTCCACCGTCTTGCGCCGCGCTGGCGGGGGTTTCACCGGCGGGCACCTCGCTGAGACCTGCCTGCTCTGCCTGCCCGTGCTCGTCCTGTGGATGCCATGGGTCGTCGCGGGCCTGCGAGACCCGACCCTCGGGGCGACGCGTTCGGGCGCGACAGCATTTGCGGTCGCCGCGGACTCGCCCGCCGGCGTGATCGGCTCGGTGATGACGCTCGGTGGCATCTGGGCGCCAGGCGCCTGGCTGGCATCACGAGCCACCCCTTCCGCCCTGCTGGCCGAGCTGGTCCTGGTGCTGGTCGCGATCTGCGCCTGGTGGGGGCTCAGGCGCGATCCGAGGCTCCGCCGCACCGCCGACCTGGCGTTCGCGGCATACGCGCTGACGGTGTCTGCCGTCCTTCTCGCTGCCGGGCCGGCGTCGTCGTGGTGGCGCTCGCTCCAGGTGGTTCCGGGCGTAGCGATACTTCGGGATACCCATCGGCTCCTTGGCTTCGCGGCGATGTCCGTGGCCCTGCTCTGCGGCCTCGCGGCCTCCCTGGCGGTTGCGGCGATGGCTCGCTGGGACGGGTCGCGCAGTTGGCTGCCGTCTGTCGCCGGGGTGGTGGCGCTCGTCAGCGTGGGGCTGCTGTCAGCTCCCGATCTGGCGGCCCGGCTCAACAGCGAGCTTGCGCCGGTGGCTTTTCCGGGGCAGTGGACGCAGGTGCTCGCAGCAGTGGATCACCCGCGGGCCGGCGGCTCGGTGCTGATCTTGCCCTGGCAGCCCTTTCGACAAACCCCGTGGGCCGGGCCGCGGTCATTCCAGGACCCTCTGCCCCTTGCACTGGATGCCGATGTCGTCAGTGCCCGCGACCTGTTGGTGGCTCAGGGGGGGCGTTCCCTGTGGGTGGGCGGTGAGGATCCGCCGCAGGCCCCGCAATGGCGTCGCGGCCGGGTTGACGGTGCAGGGCTGAGCCGGATCGGGATCAGCTGGCTCATCGAGTGGGTGGACAGCCCCGGCATTCTGCCAACGGAGCACAAAGGGCTGACGAAGGTGCTGGACGGCGGACATTGGCGCGTATGGCGGGTCGGTTAAGCGTTTTCTCCTCCCTTACCTCATCTTGGCGCTCAGATCGGCTACGATCCGTTCATCACTTCTTGGAGGACATGATGCCCCTGCCCCGCCGCTTAGATCAGGGCTTTGTCGCGTCCACGCTCGCCATCGGGGTGCTCAGTCTGCTGTTGGGAGGAGGGGCGGCCGTTCTCGCCGTGCAGTCGGTGATCAGCAGCGCAGCGCCCAACGACCAGGTTGCCGTTCAGAACGGCCCCAGCGGCCCCATTGAGCCCAACACGATCCTCATCTACGGCGGCGGCGGCTGAGCATCTCCACCGGCTGGGGCCAGCTCGGCGGGCGCCGGGAGCCACGCGGGGTCGGGAGCGAGGGTTGAGCCGGCATCAGTGGTCGAGACCATTGAACCGTGCCCGGCAGTGCTTGCCAGGAGATCCTCCCAGCCCGTGACTGTCCCCTCCCAGGTGAACTTTCGCGCATGTTCGCGTGCAGCGTCGCCCAGGGTGTCTCGCAGAATCGGATCCGACAGCAACAACGAGACGGCAGCCACCATGGCGTCGAGGTCGTGAACGAGCAACCCCGTGCGGCCGTCCTCGATCGACTCCGAGAGCCCCCCAGCTCCGTGGTAGGCCACGGTGGGGACCCCGTGGCTGGCTGCGTCCACGACGTTGAGGCCCCAGCCCTCCTTGATGCTGGGCGCCAGGGCAACCCACGCGGCCGCGAGCTCAGCGTGCTTCTCTGCCTCAGGGATGAAACCCAGGTGGTCAACCCGGTCAGACACGCCGCACGCCTCGGCATGCGCGCGGACGGTGGGGGCCCACCAGCCGTCGCCGATGATGCGCAGCCGCACATCCGGGTGTGTCTCGGCGAGACTGGCCAGCACCTCGATTGCATGCTCCACCCTCTTGTGCGGCACCAGGCGGCCGAGGATGACGATGGTGGGATGAGGGGACCTGGCAACACCCGTGGACAGGGGTTCGTCCGTGCCGTTGTGGATCACGGCGATGTTGGCAGGGTCGACGCCCAGCTCGGCGAGCTCGTCTTTGGTGCGACCCGATACGGCGACGTACTGACGGCCTCGGTAGACCCGGGGTGACAGCCGGGACTCGATCCCCCAGCCGATCTTCGCGGCCACAGGGCCGAAGACCACGGGCCACTGCTCACGATGAACGTGATGGACCAGAGAGATCACCGGCGTCCTGGTCGCCAGTGGCGAGAAGAAGGGCAGCCCATTCTGGACATCCACCACGACATCGAACGGGCTCTCCGTGCGTTCGAGCCGGCGAAGTCCGCGCAGCGCCTTCGGGTAGACCCCGACCCTGCCGCCGCGACGCCGGAGCCGGACACCGTCGACTGTCTCATCCTGGGGCGCCAGACCATGGTCGGCGCACAGCAACGTCACCTCGTGGCCACGACGGACCAGCCCGGCGGCGACATTGACGGCATACCGTTCGGCGCCCCCTCCATCGGGATGTGTCAGGTCGCGCCAGTTCAGAATGGCGATGCGCACGTGTGCTCCGAGTGGCGTGGGCCGGATCCGATTGTTACCGAAGAGTAGCCGGGTTAGGGTTCGAAAGTGAGTCTGGCGCGGGACGTGTTGCACCGGTCGCCGTCCCCGGGGGTGAGCGCCGCACGAGCCGACCGGTCAACCAGCGACGTGGTCTGGCGCTCCAGGGTCGTCGTCATGTGTATCGCTCTTTCGGCGCTCAGCTTTCACCAGTCGCCCGGCCTCGTGGTGCCTGACACGAAGCTGGACATGACAGCGAACCCCGGCGGCTTCCTTCTGCGAGCGCTGCACCTCTGGGATCCGCAGGGTGCCTTCGGCCGGCTGCAGGACCAGGCCTACGGCTACCTGCTTCCGATGGGGCCGTTCCACTGGCTGCTCTCGTCCATAGGCGTGCACCCGTGGATCATTCAGAGGCTGTGGTGGTCGCTGATCCTCTGTGTCGCTTTCGTGGGCTTCTGGCGCCTGGCCCGTGCGCTCGGGATCGGTGCCCCGTGGGCGCAGTTCACGGTGTCGCTTCTGTACGCCCTGAGCCCGCGGATGCTTTCTGAGGTGTCGGTCAGCTCGATAGAGGTGTGGCCGATGGCCATGGCGCCATGGGTGCTGCTTCCCCTGGTCGTGCCTTCGCAGCGGACGTGGCTGTGGAGAGTCAGCCGCTCGGCGTTGGCCTTCGCCCTGATCGGCGGCGTGAACGCGGTCGCAACCGGAGCCGCTCTCATCCTGCCCACGCTGTGGTTCCTCACCCGGCGCGGCGAACGGCGGACCGCGTTGGCAGGTATCGGCTGGCTCGGCCTCGTTACCGCGGTGTCCCTGTGGTGGTTCCTGCCTCTGCTGCAGCTCGGCAGGTACGGCCCGCCGTTCCTGGACTGGATCGAGAACGCGGCCGTGACGACCCGGACGGCCAGCGTCTTCGAGTCGTTCCGCGGCACGTCCGCCTGGCTCGGCTTCCTGGCAGGATCAGCGGGGCCGAGCTGGCCGGCGGGCTGGCAGTTTGTGACGGCACCGGTGCTGATCTTCGGCACCGTGGTGGTTGCGACGGCAGGCCTCGTGGGTCTTTCCCTGCGGTCAACCCCCCATCAGCGATTCCTGGTGATAGCGGCGGTCGTCGGCCTGTTGCTGCTCACCCTCGGTCATTCTGGCGTGGCGGGCTCACCGCTGTCCGGCCCCCTGCAGCACTTGTTGGACGGCCCGCTCGCCGCCCTGCGCAACGCGCACAAGTTCGAGCTCGTCCTGCGGGTGCCGCTGATGCTTGCTGCTGCCCAGGCTCTGACGCTGGTGGGGGTGCGCCTGCACGCCATGAAGGTGCCGCGTCTGCTGGCGCCGGTCCTGCTGACCAGCCTGGTGACTCTGGTGACTGCCCCCGCGATTGTAGGCGGCATGGCGTTGCCCGAGGGGTACGCCGCCATCCCCGCACACTGGTATCAGACGGCTGAATGGCTGGACCACCAGCGCGGGCCGGGCACGGTGCTCGTTGTCCCGGCGTCATCCTTCGCCGACTTCACCTGGGGATCGACCAAGGACGAGCCCTTGCAGGCCCTTCTGCACCGGCCCATGGCGGTCCGCGATGCGCTCCCGCTGGGATCGGCCGGCTCCACCAGGCAGCTCGATGAGATAGAGCGTCGGCTCGGTCTGGGACTCGGAGGCCCGGAGCTGCAGGCACTGCTCGTCCGCGCGGGTGTGCGCTACGTCGTGGTGCGCGACGACCTTCGGCAGAGCGCGCAGGGTGACCCGCTGATCGCCCTCCACCAGAGCCTGGCGGAATCCGGCATCCTGCGGGTCGCTGACTTCGGGCCGCCGGCGGGCAGCCCTGTCGAGAGCCCGACGTTCACGGTCGACGAGCGGACGTTCGTGCCATACCCGAGCGTCGAGATCTTTGACGTCGGTGCGATCCAGGACGTGCGCGTCATCCCCCGTTCTCAGCTTGTCACCGCGACGGCGGGGCCGGAGGATGTCGGCGGTCTGGCCGCCCTGTATGGCGTGGACGGGGCGGCTGTGCTCGGCTCGGACGTGCGGGGTCATGGCGACCTGCTCGCGGCGGCACCAGAGGTACTCACCGACGGGCAGAGACGGCGCGAGGTCTTCTTCGGTCGTGCGACACACAACACGTCGCAGGTGCTGGTCGCCGGCGACACCGGAGAGCAGCATCGGCGGACGCTTGACTACATCTCGGACGCGAAGGCGGGCCAGACGACCCTGCAGTGGGGCGGGGTCAGCGGTGTCCAGGCCTCGTCGTCGGCTTCGGACGCGAACGCGGGCCTGCGCCTTGGCACGGCGTACTCGCCTGAGGCCGCGGTCGATGGCGATCCGGGAACCCGATGGGTCTCCGGGAGCTTCGGCGAGGCAACCGGTGAGTGGCTCGAGGTCACGTTCAGCAAACAGGTCGACCTGCAAAGGATCGGGCTTCAGCTCTCGGGCGAGACGCCCATCGGCGCTGCGCCGCGAACGGTCGCCGTGACCACGGACCGCGGCACTCGCTCGGCCAGCGTGGTCGCTTCCGGGGCGGAACAGGTCGTGCAGACGCCGCCCGGGCTCACCAGCCGGGTCCGGGTCACGCTCGCGGCCGTTTCCGCAGGTCCTGTGAACGGGTTCTCGATCGCTGATCTGAGCATTCCGGGGGTTACCCCTGCCGCAAGTCTCAAGCTCCCTCCATCGAGCGAGACCGGTGTTGCCGCCATCCTCCTGCGGGACCAGATGCCCGGACGCTCGCCATGCCTGCATGTGGGCGATCATCCGCTGTGCCGGGAGTCCGTTGCGCTGATGAGCGAGGAGTCGTCAGGGCTGCGACGTCTGTTCCGCCTGCCTTCTGGACGGCCTTACACGTTCAGCGGCGAGGTCCTTGCCCGGGACGGCGATGCCCTGGAGAAGCTGCTGGCGAATCCGTCTGCCATCTCCGCGTCGGCGTCATCACGGGCCGTCACAGCGCCGGAGGGTCGCCCGGACGCTGCCGTGGACACCAACCTCACCACCGGTTGGGTCGCATCCGGGCTGGACAGCTCTCCCCGGCTCAAGCTCACCCTGCCGCGAACGAGAGGGGTGGATGGAGTTCAGCTGCTGAACGAACAGTACCTGGCGGCGTCGCGTCCCGCCCGCGTCACGGTGCGGTTCGACTCGGGCGAGGTCGCGGCCGTCGCGGTGGACGACCAGGGTTACGCGAGGTTCCCGGTCCGGGCCACTCGCACCCTGGACATCGGCTTCACCAAGGTGACTCCGGTCACCAGCATCGACCGGGCCTCCGGCCTGCAACAGATCCTGCCGGTAGGGGTCTCGGAGGTCCGGGTCCTGGGCGCCGACGATCTGCGCGAACCGGTGAACCTGACCCAGCAGACGGGAGCTCCCTGCGGGTTCGGTCCGACTCTCGTGGTGGACGGTCGATCGATCCCCACCCGGGTCGAGGGGACCCTGCAGGACCTGTTGCACCGGCAACCCCTTCGATGGGTGGCCTGCGCTTCCAACGAGAAAGGAGGGGCGGCCGGGATCGTGGGCCTGTCCGCCGGGTCACACGCCATCTTCGCCGGGCCAACGGGTGAGTTCGAGCCCCTGCAGATCTCCTTCACGACACCCCGCGAGGGAGACGGCGTGCCAACCCCGCCGGTGCCCGCCTCCCTGCTTCGTCCGGACCCCGGCACTATGCGGATCACCGTGGCGCCGCGGTCGCAGCAGTCCGTCCTGACCGTGGCACAGAACTTCAACGAGGGCTGGGCGGCGCGAGACGGTGAGGGAAACCCGCTGGTGTCGATCCGCCTGGACGGCTGGAAGCAGGGTTGGGTTCTGCCGGGCGGACCGGCCACAGTCGTGACTGCCCGGTTCACGCCCGACAGCTGGTATCGGGGCGGGCTTCTCGCGGGCCTGCTTGTCCTTCTCGGCGCGGCAGCGCTCGTGCCGCTCTCCCGGCGCAGGGGACGTGGCCGGGCAGCGCGCCTGCCCCCCGGTGAGGCAAAGCTGCCGGCAGCCCTTGTCATCGGCGGTGGCGCGCTTGCGCTGGCGTTCATGTCAGGGTGGGCGGGCGTGGCCGCCTGCGTCGTCGCCGGCCTTCTGGTGTTCGGCCTGAGCGGAGTGCTTCCCGGGTTCAGGCGGTGGCCGGGCGCCTACGTCCCGGTTCTGGTTCTGGCGCTGGGACTGGCCGCTGGCGTGCTGGCTGCGCGGCAGCCCTGGCTTCAGGGCTCGGCGGGTCTTCAGTCGATCGCGGTTCAGGCACTGGTGTTGCTGGCATTCACCCTGGCCTGCATCGCGGCCTTGGTCAACGCGGCATCCGGCGGATCCACCCCCCGCGATGGCGAGACGTCAAAGCGGCGGTCCCTGCGACCTCGCCGCATGATGGGCCGCTCGACCAGGCGGTAGCTGAGGGTCGCGAGCACGACCGAGATCGACAAGGTCAACCCGAAAAGCGTTGCGAATCCTCCGGTGAAGACGATGTGGCCGATCAGGATCTCGACCATGCCCAGAACGACCACATGGTAGGCGAAGACGCCATAGGAGATGTCCCCGAGGAAGTGACCAACACGCCCTCCGAGCGCCCGTACCCAAGCAGGCTCGCTGGCCTCGTCCACGGACGCGACCGCGGGAAAGACCACGAGGACGGCCAGAAGGGCATAGAGCACGCTCTTGGCCGCGGCCTGGCCTGGCGAGGAGGGAGAGAGGTCGTAGGGGCCCGCCATGGTCGAGGTCGCCAGGGCGAAGACCGCCAGCGCACCCGCCCATACGGTCCCGGGGCTGCCGGCCAGCTTCCCGAGGACCCCGTCCGGGATCAGTCCCTCGGATCTGGCGACCTGCCAGACGGCAAGCAACATCCCCGCCCCGAACCATCCGAGGTAACCCGGGAGCCAGACGGCGGCTGTGACGTGGTCGGGGGAGGACATCACAGCTTTCCAGAGCGGCCCGCCAAGGGCGAAGGCTCCCAGGACAGTCACCTGCCGATAGACCTCTGTGCGGTTCGAGAAGCCACGACGGCTCATGAACCAGGCCAGCAGAGGTAGGGAGATGTAGAAGGCGCCCTCGGTGGCCAGGCTCCACATCTGGGTCAGGCCGGCAACCTGGTGTGCCGGGAAGTAGATCTGGATCAGCGCTGCTTGCCGGAGGAAGAACCCGAGGTTCACCTGCGGGGGCTGAGGAAGCAGGAATGCCGCCGACGCCGTGGCGATCCACAGCGGAGGCAGGATGCGCAGCGCGCGGTGCCAGAGGTAGTTGCCCGTTGCCGGGCGCGGCCTAGCCTCGGCCATCGCGATCAGGTGGGGACGATAGAGCAGGAAACCTGAGATGACGAAGAAGATGGCCACCCCGACGTCCAGCCGTGAGAGAAGCCCGCTGAACGGTCCGCGTAGCGCGTCCCCGCTGTCGAACCCGACGTGAGTACCCATGACCGCGAGGGCCCCGATCGCGCGGAGGCCGTCGAGCCCCCCGAAGCGACGTCGGCGGGCGGCAGCTGCAGAACGCGTTGCAGGGACGGCGTCTGCTCGCGCGGTCCCTGTCAGCGCCGTCTCGGCCAGGCCCTGTCCGGTTGAAGTCTCGTCAGCTAGCTCGCTCGAGGTCACCTCGGTTGGGGTTGATTGTCCAACGCCCAGCCCTGAAACCGGAACCACCGCAGGTCCTTTCGTCGGGCGTACTGGTCTGAGCCAGGGGCCCAGGCAGCTTTCGAACTGTGACACGGCGAGGCTACCCGCCGCGTCCTGCGAAATCCGGGGAACTTGCCGCGCGCGTTACCCACCTGCGCGCCCTACTCACTGGTAGGGTCCGGCCAGAACCGTCACAACGTAGGGGAGTCGGCATGCGTCGCGTACTTGGCTATGTGTGTCTCTTTCTGGGCGCTCTCTTGCTGCTGGTGGGCATCATGGCAAAGCCGGTGCTCTACCACAACCTCGCCACGGTCCCGTTGGACCAGAAGACGACACTGAACTCCGTCGGTGAGCACATGTCGGCACTGGAGATCTCCAAGGTCGGTGTGAAGGTGATCAACGATGCCACGCTGGAGAACTCGAAGATCGTGGTGGGCATCCCCGGCAAGGCCAAGGGCAACAACGCCTTCTGGCAGTACGTGGTTGTCTCGAAAGAGGCAAAAGAGTCCGGTGGGAAGATCCTGGATCAGAGTCAGGAAGGTGTGTCGTTCGACCGGGTAAGCGGTGAGGCCACCAACTGCTGCGGGGACTACAAGGCCGCGCCAACTGCTGATGACGTCAACGCCATCAACGAGGAGTTCAAGCACAGTGGGCTGTTCTTCAAGTTCCCGTTCGACACCCAGAAGATCACCTACCAGTGGTGGGACGGCGACCTTGGGCGCACGGAGCCGATGAAGTACCTGCGCACGGAGAAGGTCCAGGGCGTGCAGACCTACGTGTTCCAGCAGAAGAGCGGTCCCGAGGTCTACGACAAGCAGAAGGGGTTGCCGGGCGAGCTTTTCAACGCGAACAAGCCGGTCGATGCCAATCTGGTCTACCAGAACACCCGCACTCTCTACGTCGAGCCCAACTCCGGCCTCATCATCAAGGGCGTCGAGCAGCAGAACAAGCGGCTGGAGGCGACTGGCTACACCGCTGTGCCGATCACCATCGGCACCATCGGCTACACCGACGCAACCATCAAGCAGAACATCAAGGACCTCGGCTCGAAGGGCTCGCAGCTTGGCTTCATCAACGGGCCCCTGACCCCGATCGGTATCGTGCTCGGCCTGCTCCTGATGGTCTTGGGTGGGTTCCTCGTCCTGGGAGGCTCGAAGGTCAAGGCCTCGACGACCGATCCGACGTACACCCCCGAGGAGTTCCCGGTCGCACAGGGGTAGCCATCACGCCGGCGAGCCACGCCGTGGGCGAGTTCTCGGCCAGGACCTGGGCAAGCCACCGTCGGCAGCTCTGAGCCCGAGCCCACTCCACCACGGCGCCGTTCACGCCTTCTCGCACACGAAGATCGCCGTACCCGGAATGAGGGCGCCGCGCAGGGGGCTC
>JBDTWH010000075.1:0-3090 GCA_040006795.1 Actinomycetota bacterium
CGCATCACCTCATCCACTGGGTCGACGGCGGACCGACCGCCCTGACCAACGCGGCGCTGCTGTGCGGGCGGCACCACACGATCGCCCATCAGCGGGGCTGGACGGCGACCGCCACCGCCAGCGAAGTCACCTGGCACCTCTGACTGCCCAGCCCCACAACCCACCCACACCGGGCGGGTTGCACAGACACGCGCATCGGGACGCCACGTCATTCGATCAGGACGCGAACCCTGTCTGTGCCGACAGCAAGGGCCCAGTGCTCATCAAGGCCGGCAATTCTGCTCGATCCTGCTCGAGTCCGACTCAGCGACCAGCCCATGAACGAATAATGCTCGAAGATCTCGTCCCAGATCAGCCCATGGACGGGTAGCGCTCGATGATCTGCTCGCCGATCAGCCCATGAACGAGTAGCGCTCGATGATCTCGTCGCGGCCGGGGCCGACACCGATCGCCGAGATCCGGGCGCCGATGAGCTCCTCGACCCGCAGGATGTAGGCGCGGCAGTTCGGCGGCAGCTCCTCGAACGTGCGGAACGTCGAGATGTCCTCCGACCAGCCGGGGAGGTTCTCGTAGATCGGCTTCGCGTGGTGGAAGTCGCTCTGGGTCATCGGCATCTCGTCATGCCGCACGCCGCCAACCTCATAGGCGACGCAGACCGGGATCTCTTCCAGCCCGGTGAGGACGTCAAGCTTGGTGACCACGAAGTCGGTGACGCCGTTGATCCGCGTGGAGTAGCGCCCGACCACGGTGTCCATCCAGCCGCAGCGACGGGGACGGCCGGTCGTGGTGCCGTACTCGGCCCCCGTCTTGCGCAGGAACTCACCCGAGTCGTCGAGCAGCTCGGTCGGGAACGGGCCTTCGCCGACCCTCGTGGTGTAGGCCTTGAGGATGGCAACGACTCGGTCGATACGGGTCGGCGGAACCCCTGAACCGGTGCACGCGCCGGCAGCAGCAGCGCTGGAGGACGTGACGAACGGGTAGGTGCCATGGTCGACGTCCAGCAGAGTCGCCTGACCGGCCTCGAACAGGACGGTCTTGCCCTCATCGAGCGCCGTGTTGAGCAGCAGCCCGGTGTCGACGACCATCGGCCGCAGCCGGTCGGCATACTTCTTGAACTCGTCGAGCACATCGTCGACCTCAACGGGACGCCGGTTGTAGATCTTGACGAGCATCTGGTTCTTGACCTCGAGAGCGGCCTCGACCTTCTGGCGCAGAATCGACTCGTCGAAGACGTCCTGCACCCGGATGCCGACGCGCGACATCTTGTCGGCGTAGGTCGGGCCGATGCCACGACCCGTGGTGCCGATCTTGCGGGATCCGAGGAACCGCTCGGTGACCTTGTCGAGCACGCGGTTGTATGGCGTGATCAGGTGCGCGTTGGCGCTGACCATCAGCCTTGAGGTGTCGATGCCGCGCACGTTGAGCGCGTCGATCTCCTCGAAGAGCACGGCCAGGTCTATGACGACCCCGTTGCCGATGACAGGGATGCAGCCAGGGGTCAGGATGCCACTGGGTAGCAGGTGAAGGGCGTACTTCTCACCGTCGATGACCACAGTGTGACCGGCGTTGTTGCCGCCGTTGAACTTCACGACGTAGTCGATCCTGCTGCTGAGCAGATCCGTGGCCTTGCCCTTGCCCTCGTCGCCCCACTGGGCACCGACCAAAACGATCGCCGGCATGCCGGCCTCCTCGTTGTCACTGAGATGGCACGCCCGCCGGCAGTCGGGTCTGGGACCGGCCGTCTCGTGGGCGACCGTGCTGTCTACGACAGTGCTGTCTGCGACCGTGTTGCCTGCGGAAGTGGCTCCGGCCCGCTGCGCAAGCGCTGGCCAGTGCCTCCAAATATTAGCCGCATCAGCCCTGCGACACCGCACCGCGCCACCGACTGGACCTAGGCGACCGACCCGCCCGAGTCAAAAGCCCTACAGGCCAAGGTCCTTGGCGATGATGACCTTCATGATCTCGCTCGACCCGCCGTAGATCCGCGACACCCGGGCATCGGCATACATCCGGGCGATCGGGTACTCGAGCATGTATCCGTACCCGCCGTGCAGCTGGAGGCAGGAGTCCATCACCTCTGCCTGGACCTCGGTGGTGAACAGCTTGACCCTCGCGGCGTCGGCGACGGTGAGGGTCCCGGCGTCCAGCTCCTCGAGGGCGCGGTCGACCAGCTGGCGCCCCGCCTCGACCTTGGCCGAGAGTCCGGCGAGGACGAACTTGGTGTTCTGGAAGGAGGCGATCGGGGTGCCGAATGCCTTGCGCTCCCGGGTGTAGTCCACAGTCAGCTCGATCGCCCGCTCGCTGGAGGCCTGGGCCGAGACCGCGATCGACATCCGTTCAGCCGGAAGGTTGGCGGTCAGGTAGGCGAAAGCGTTGCCCTCATCGCCCAGGCGGTTGACGACCGGAACCCGGACATTGTCGAAGAAGAGCTCGCCGGTGTCCTGAGACTTCAGCCCCAGCTTGTCCAGGTTGCGGCCACGGCTGAAACCGGGCATCCCCTCTTCGACGACCAGCAGCGTCAGACCTGCCCTGCGGTCATCCGCCGAGCGCGAGGTACGCGCCACCACGATGGCGAGATCGGCCTGGACACCGCCGGTGATGAAGGTCTTGGCGCCGTTCAGAACGTACGAGTCACCATCCAGGACGGCGCTCGCGGAGATGCCTGCCAGGTCGGAGCCGGTCCCGGGCTCGGTCATCGCGATCGCGGTCATCGACTCGCCGGAGACGAAAGCAGGGAACCACCGGGCCCGCTGCTGCGGCGTTGCGAGATCCAGGAAGTACGGCAGCACCACATTGAGATGCAGCAGCAGGGCCCCCGAGACCGCGCCGGTCCGAACGATCTCCTCGGCGAGGATCACGTTGTAGATGAGCGACGTCTCGCCCCCACCGCCGTACTCCTGCGGAATCCGGATGCCGGTGACGCCGAGGCGGCCGAACTCGGCATACAGGCTCTTGGGGACTCCTTTGGCGGCCTCCCACTCGGCCACGTGCGGAACCACTCGATCCATCAGAAAGGCTCGCACCGAGCTCCGGAAAGCATCCTGCTCATCGGTGCTGGTGCGAGCCCTCATGATTGCCCCTTGTCTGTAC
>JBDTWH010000076.1:0-2980 GCA_040006795.1 Actinomycetota bacterium
CGGAGCTCGAAAGGTTCCAGCAGCTCTCAGTCGGGCGTGAGCTCAGGATGATCGAGCTGAAGAAGGAGATCGAAAGCCTCTCACGGCTCGTCCCTGCCGATAAGAAACGAGCCCCGTGATGGTGATGGGCGGGAAGTCAGCGAGGGAAACTGAACAACCCGCCTCACAACGATCGGCTACCGGCGCCGCTCGTCCACCAGGATGGTGGCGCCGAAGGCGTTGAGTGCGTCCTCGAAGAATGCGAAGTGGTGCGCGCACCAGAGCAGCGAACCGCCATGGGTCATTAGAGTCTCGACCGCCGCACGAGCTGGGCATCGGTCACACAGGTCAGCGGCTGTCAGAGGTCGGGTCGGTTTGTTGTCGAGTGAAGCTTTCATTCAGCGACCCCTCCGCGTCCGTCTGGGGACTTCTTGGACATCTACTGCGGTTCGGCTCATCTCGATAAGAGCCCCACGTCGACTGCCCTCGTACTGACCTGAAGCGCCTGTTGCGACAGCAACATCATCTCGCTTGCAGGGAAGCAAACAAAGACTTTCGCGGAGACTCACCCTCGTGAGTGGATCGGTGGCCGGGCGTGTCAACGCGCACTCTTCGCGCTATGAGAGTGAATCCCGATCAGCTGATCGTTGCACTTCGTGGGGGTCTTACGGAAGACGGCAATGGTGACCCGTCTTCATGATCCTCAGCGTTTGGCCCGCGAGCCGGCGTCGTTCGATCCATTGCCCGACGGCTTGTTGCTTGGCTAGCGTGAGACCAACGATGAGATCGTCACCGAGGAGTCTCTCTTACCGGAGCGGGGAATGATGACCAACATTGGCGTCGAAGACATGGGTGAGCGGCTGCATTCGTGGTTGCCCAAGAGCCCAACGGGGATCGAGGGCTTCGACCAGATCACCGGCGGTGGGCTCCCGGCCGGACGGCCCACCCTGGTATGCGGCCCGCCCGGCGCCGGCAAGAGCCTGTTC
Source organism: Actinomycetota bacterium (assembly GCA_040006795.1). Taxonomy (GTDB): domain Bacteria; phylum Actinomycetota; class Actinomycetes; order Actinomycetales; family Dermatophilaceae; genus UBA4719. Next base: position 966 of record JBDTWH010000076.1, read on the forward strand.
GCGTTGCAGTTTCTGGTCAACGGCGCCACCCGTTTCGCCGAGCCCGGAGTGTTTCTGACCTTTGAGGAGAAACGGGACGACCTGGTGGCCAACGTGGGCTCGCTCGGCTTCGACCTGGACGCCCTGGAGCGCGGCGGCCAGCTGATGCTCGACGCGCTGCCCATGAGGCCCGGGTCGGTGCAGACCGGCGAGTTCAACCTCGAGGCGTTGAAGGTGCGGCTGGCTTACGCCGTGGACAAGGTCGGTGCGAAACGAGTCGCCATCGACAGTGTGGAGGCGTTGTTCGCCGCTTTCGCCAAGCCGGACCTGATCCGCTCCGAGCTGCAGGGCCTGTTCCTCTGGCTCAGGGACCAGCAGCTGACCACGGTGATCACCGGGGAAAGTGGCGTGGGCATGCTCACCCGCCACGGCATTGAGGAGTATCTGTCCGACTGCGTGGTGGTCCTGGACCACCGGGTGGAACGTGATGTCGTCACCCGGCGGATGCGGGTGCTGAAGTACCGCGGCTCATCTCACGGCCTGAACGAGTACCCGTTCGTGGTCGGTGCGGGCGGCGTCGAGGTGCTGCCGATCACCTCACTGGGCCTGGATCAGCCGGCCAGCTCGCAGCGGGTCTCCACCGGGGTGTCCGAGCTGGATGAGATGCTCGGTGGGCAAGGTGTGTTCCGGGGCTGTGGTGTGCTGATCAGTGGGACGTCCGGCACGGGTAAGACGACGATCGCGGCAAGCTTTGCCGCGGCCGCCTGCGCACGTGGGGAGAAGGTGCTGTTCTTCAGCTTTGAGGAGTCCCAGGCGGAGATCGAACGCAACATGGCCTCGGTCGGGTTGGATGTCACCGGTTGGGTGGCGGCCGGGCTGTGGAAGTTCCACTGCGAGCGGCCGACCACCATCGGGTTGGAGGACCACCTGGTGCGGATTCGGCGACTGGTCCAGGAGTTCACCCCGTCGCTGGTGATCCTCGACCCGGTGAGCAGCCTGGCCCGCGGCGGATCCACGTTCGACGTCTCGGCCATGCTGATGCGCCAGATCTACTATCTGAAGATCGACGGCGTCACTGCCGTGATGACGGTGCTGCACGGGGAAGGCGGGCTGGAGCAGTACAACCAGAACATCTCTTCGTTGGTCGACACCTGGGTGCATGTCGTCTCGATGGATGCTCGTGGGGAGCACAACCGCGGGCTGTATGTGCTCAAGAGCCGGGGCATGGCGCACTCGAACCAGATCCGCGAGTTCGTGCTCAGCGACGACGGGGTGAGCCTTGTCCCGGTGGTCGTCGGCCCGGACGGGGTGCTGACGGGCTCGGCGCGGATCGCGGCGGACAGCGCCGATCAGGCCGCCACACTTGAGTTGTCGCACGAGTCCACGGATCTGGCCGGTGACTTGGAACGTCGAAGAGCTTCCTTTGAGGCGAAGATGGCCGCGATGCGGGCGGAGTTCGAGGTCGACGAGGCCCGGGCCAAGCGACTGCTCGAGCGGAGCGAGAGGGCCGCAGAGGCTGCGCAGCTGAACCGGCGGGAGCAGGGGCGGCGTCGCAGCAGCAAGCCGGAGACGACGGGGTCATGAGCACCCCCGCGAAACCGCAGGACCCGGAAATCACGCCCACCCCGCAGCGACTGCGCCTCACGCTGTTCATTAGCGGAGCCTCACCCACTTCCGCCCGGGCAGTGCGCCGGCTGCGCGACCTGTGCCAGCGACACGCTTCGGGCGGGTACGACCTGAGGATCGTCGACATCTACCAGGAGCCCGAAGAGGTCTACGCCCGGGGGGTGTTGGCTGTGCCCACCCTGTTCAAGGAGCTACCGCTTCCGGTGAATGTGTTGATCGGCGACTTCACCAACGAGCCCCAGGTACTCGTCACGCTGGGCCTATCTCCCCACACAGACGACTGAGCTATAACCGAGACAGGCCAAGCCGAGAGGAGATGACCCCTCCTGGAGACAGACTCGCCGTCGCCGAGGAAACGCTGCAGTGTGGTCGCCTGGCCCAAGACCGCGGTCAACTATGCACAGACTCGA
>JBDTWH010000077.1:0-6484 GCA_040006795.1 Actinomycetota bacterium
GGCAGTCGTAGGTCGCGCGGCTCTTCGCCCGCCTCCCGATCCTCAGCCGCCGCTGGTATGCCCGCCGTCAGGGTCGTGCGCGAGCCCTTGAGGAGGATTCGCAGCCGAAGGGCGGCGAAGACGGCGACAAGGCTGATGCCCACGTGCACGGCAAGGAACAGGTAACCGCGTCCGGCGCTGAGGGCGACGCCCGCGAGCAGCGGACCCGCTGCAGACACCCCGGTCTGGAGTGCGGCGAAGATGCCCAGCGTGGTGCCGACCATGCCGGACGGAGCCAGGCTTGCGGTCAGCGGGTTGAGCACCGGGGCGTACATCGTCTCGCCAACGGCGAAGACGCCGAACACGCTGACGAACATCGCCCCGGCCAGCATCGGCAGGAACGACGCAGCGGCGAGCAACAGCCATGAGAACACCCAGATCGAGCCGACGACCACCAGCAGCGACGGCGCGGAACGCCCGGCCGTCCACTTCATCACAGCCATCTGCAGCGCAACGATCACCAGGCAGTTGACCGCCGAGGCCGTGCCGATCGTGCGCTCCGACACGCCGAGGACCGTGATGGCATATGCCGGCAGCCCGGACTCGAACTGAGCATAGAAGCCGAGCGCCAGGGTGACGGTGATGACGGCAGTCCAGCGCAGAGCCGGCGTCGCCACGATGATCCGGATCGCGGCTCCGGCCGAGCCACGCGGCGCGTCCTGCGGCGAGGGGACCTCGTCAGCCGGTGCGCCGCGACCAGCAATGCCGATCATGGTGGCGGAGATGAGGAAGCCGATGGCCGCGGTCGCGAACGCCGGCCACATGCCATTGAGCGCGGTGAGGTCGACCAGGTATCCGGCGGTGAACGCCCCGACGGCCATACCGATGGCGGAGCCGGTGGACAGGAGCGCAAAGACCTTTCGGCGGTCAGCCGGCTCGACCCAGCGGAGCACCAGGATCGTCTCGACCGGAATCGCGGCCGTGATGCCTGCACCGAAGACGAACATGCCCGACAGGAACAGCATCGGGCTCCCGGCGAGGATGAGGAACCCGCTGGCGGCGGCGGCGACGATCTGCGCGACGACGACGACCCCGGCAGGGTTGAAACGATCGGCCAGCCGGCCGCCCATCGGGGCCGCCAGGAGTGCGCCGACGGAGAAGAGGCTGGAGGCAGCGGCAGCGACGAGCCCACCCCAGTGGCGGGTGTTCGCCGCGTAGGCGTACTGGTAGGGCAAGATGGCGCCCCATCCCAGCATGCTCACCGCCGAGGCCAGCACCAGCAGCCGTGCGCGCTTCATCGGATCCTCCCGTCGCTGTCGAAGTCTTTGCACTTCGTAGTTCTGCACTTCGCAGTATTTGATATTGAATACTTCGATATCAAAATTCTAGCATGACAAGATGCTGCCATGACGACATCCAGGTCAGCGACGAAGCGCGATGTGCAGGGCACCCCGAAGCGCGACCCGCGGGCAACCACAAACGCTGCGCCAGGCGCCAGACGAACGGCGGAGCGCCCCGCAGGAGCAGGACGGGGCGCTGAGGAGGAGTACCGCGCTGATGTTGCGGCTTACGTCGCCGCAGGTGGTGACGAGTCGGTCCAGCGGGTGATCACCGCTGTGCACGGGCTGGCTCGCAAGCTGGACCAGTGGTACACGCGGCAGCTGGTTGACCTGGACCTCTCAGCGGGCGAGTGGGCGGTTCTCTCCCAGCTGGCACGTAACGACGAGGATCAGGCACTCACGCCGACACAGCTCGCGGAGGTCAGCTGTGTGGCGCCGTCCTCGATGACGCACCGTCTCGACCGAATGGCACAGCGAAACCTGATCGCCAGAGCTGCCGACCCCGATAACCGCACGCGGGTGCTGATCACGCTCACCGAGGAGGGTTGGCAGACCTTCCAGGCTGCGGTGCGTGAGTCCGACGTGGTGGAGTCGGACGTCCTGGGACCGCTGTCCCGACATCAGCGCGAGGACCTCGCCTCACTCCTCGAGCTGCTGATCAAGGGTCTGGATGAACCCGCCGTCTAGCTCCAGCGCTCACACCCGGCCGCAGTCAGACTCAATGGCGGCAAACGCGCCCAGGGGTTAGAGGAGCTCGGGGAACCAGATCCCTATCTCGCGCTCGGACGACTCCACGGAGTCAGAGCCGTGAACGATGTTCTGCTGGACCTTCAGGCCCCAGTCGCGGCCGAGGTCACCGCGGATCGTGCCCGGCAGAGCCAGGGTTGGGTCGGTGGCGCCGGCCAGGGCGCGGAATCCCTCGATGCATCGCTCGCCCTCGATCACCGCGGCGGTCACCGGGCCGCTGGACATGAACTCCAGCAACGGCTCGTAGAAGGGCTTTCCCACGTGCTCGGCGTAGTGACTGGCCAGACGCTCACGGTCGGGAGTGAAGATCAGGAGGGTCACCAGGGTGTAACCCTTGGACTCGATCCGGCGCAGGACCTCACCGGTGAGACCTCGTCTGAAGCCGTCGGGCTTGACCAGGACCAGCGAACGTTCGGTGCGTATCGTCACAACCGCAACCCTATCCGTCCCCGAGGTCCCTGCATGATCAGGACGTCAGGGGTGATGGCGCTCATCCCGATCAACCGCTCGTCACACCCAGGAGCATGCGAATCTCCGCAGCGGTGGTGATCGAGCCGGTTGCCAGCACTCCCCCTCCGAGTCCTCCCTCGTCGGCCATCTCGGCTGCCCGGTCGAGGGCGTCAGGCAGGTTGGGCAGGACGGTCACCCGCCCTTCTCCATAGATCTCGACTGCCAGCCGGCCCAGGCGTTCGGGCTCGATGGCGCGCGGTGAGGTCGTTCGGGATACCACGATGTCGTTCAGCACCGGCTCAAGGATCTCAAGCATCGTCGACGCGTCCTTGTCCTCCAGGATCGCCACGACGCCCACGAGCTTGGCGAAGTTGAACGAGTCCTCCATCGCCGCCCGAAGGGCGAGCGCGCCGGCCGGGTTGTGAGCTGCGTCGACAAGGACGGTGGGAGAGCGGCGGACGACCTCGAGACGTCCCGGTGACGTCACCCCGGCCAGCCCGGTCCGGATGACCTCAATATCGAGCCGATGTTCTCCACCGCCGACGAATGCCTCAACGGCAGCAAGCGCGAGCGCAGCATTGTGACCTTGGTGGGGACCGTGCAGCGGAAGGAAGAGATCCTCATAGTCACCGCCCAGTCCGCGTATGGCGAGCTGCTGGCCGCCGACCGCGACCTCCCGGCTGAGGATGCCGAACTCGTCGCCCTCGAATGCCGGACTGGTTCCCACCTCCTGAGCCCGCGCGACCAGGATCTCGCGGACCTCCTGCTCCTGAACAGCGCTGACCACCAGCGAGCCCGTCTTGACGATGCCGACCTTCTCGGTGGCGATGCCCTCAAGCGTGTGCCCCAGGAACCTCTCGTGGTCGAGAGCGATCGGCGTCACGACCGCGACCTGGGCGGTGACGACGTTGGTGGCATCCCATGAGCCACCCATGCCGACCTCCACGACAGCCACGTCGATGGGCGCATCGGCGAACGCGGCATACGCGACGGCCACCAGGACCTCGAAGTAGGTCAACCGCGGACCGCCGTCGGCCACAGACCTCGCGTCGACCATCTCGATGAAGGGCAGCACGTCCTCATAGGAGGCGATGAACTTCTCAGCATCGATCGGGTTGCCGTTCAACGCGATTCGTTCGCGGATGTTATGCAGATGAGGCGAGGTGAACCGTCCCGTGGACAGGCCCATCTCGCGCAGCATGCGCTCGATCATCCGCGTCGTCGAGGTCTTGCCGTTCGTCCCGGTGACGTGGATCACGGGGAACGCGTGCTGCGGGTCCCCCAGCAGCTCCATCACGGCCGCGATGCGATCCGTTGAGGGCTCGAGGTCGTGCTCCGGAGCACGCATGAGGATCGACTGCTCGACCTCGCGCATTCGTCGGTGGAGGTCTAGCTTGTGCTCGGCGTCGCGCTGGGCCGCATCCGGACGTCCACTCATCACTGCTCCCTGAGGTCGAGCTTCATCCAGATGCTGTCCGGGATGCCCTCGGCGCCGGGCTCACGGCTGATCTCGACGAAGCCCTTGCCTCGGTAGAAGGCCTCGGCCAGGGTGTTGCCCTCGAGATAGGAGATCCGGATCTGGTGGTGCAACCCCGTCGCCGCAGCCACGACCGACTCCACCAGGGCAGAGCCAATCCCCTTTCCCTGGTACTCCGGGAGCACATAGAGCTTCCACAGGACGAGGTAGTCCTCGTGCGACCCCACGGACGCGATACCGACCACCTCGCCATCGACCTCGGCGACGGTGACCCGGCCGGACCGGATGGCGGGAATGGTGGCATCCTCGGTCCACCACTTGGCCAGACCCATGGCCACGTAGTCCTCACCGGCGATGGGCCCGTAGGTCAGCGGCCAGGTGCGACGCCCCACGTCGACAACGGCCCTCAGGTCGTTGCCGTCGGCCGCCCGGATGATGAGCGCCATCAGATCTTCTCGACGAGGATGCGGATCGCCTGGTTGTCGCCGACAACGGCCTCCACGCCCTGGTCCCCCGGCAGTGTGTGTTCGGGACCCGCAGAACCGAACTGCACCGTCAGGGTCTCGAGCATGATCAGCTTCTGGTGAGCCAGGGTGGCCGCCCAGACCTCGTCATCGCCGATCAGGGTCAGGCTGATCCGATCGCTGACGTCCAGACCCGCATCACGACGTGCCTGCTGGACGGCCCGGATGACGTCCCTGGCCAGCCCCTCGGCGGCCAGCTCCGGTGTGACGGCCGTGTCCAGGACGACAAATCCGTTGTGCGGCAACATGCCGGTGACCCGCGACGACCCCGGCGACCTCTCCGCGTCGCCCACGTTCTTGCCTTCCAGAGCATCAGCGACGACCGTCTCCAGGGCGTACTCCCCCTCGACAAGCGCCAGCCCGCCCGCCGTGACGGTGCCGTCGTCGGAGACCGCCCAGTCGCCGTTCTTGCTGCCCCTGATCGCGAGCTGGACGTCCTTGCCCAGCCGCGGACCCGCAGCCCGGGCGTTCACGGTGAGCTTGGTCGAGATACCGAAGTCGGCCTCGCGCGCCGAACCCAGGTCCACCAGGGTCACGGTGCGCACATTGACCTCCTCGGCCACGATGGCCCCGAAGGGCTCGAGTGCCGCGGCATCGGTGATGACGACGGTGAGGTCCGACAGGGGCAGGCGGTTACGCAGACCGCCGGCCTTCCGCAGACCCGCCGCCACGGAGCAGATCTCGCGCGCACGGTCCATGGCCGCCACCAGGTCATCGTCAGCCGGCAGATCGGAGGCGTCCGGCCAGTCGGTCAGGTGCACGGAGCGGGCTCCGGTCAGGCCGCGCCAGATCTCCTCGGTCGTGAACGGGAGCAGCGGAGCGGTGACCCGGGTGACAACTTCGAGCGTCGTGTAGAGGGTGTCGAAGGCACTGTCACGGGACTCGCTCGCCGTGTTGGCCGTATCCCAGAACCGGTCGCGCGAACGGCGGATGTACCAGTTGGAGAGAACGTCGAGGAAGCCTCGCACCGACTCGCACGCAGAGGCCACGTCGTAGGTGTCGAGATCACCCTGGACCTCCTCGACAAAACGGCGCAGCTTTGCCAGAAGGTAGCGATCGAGGACATCCTGAGATGACGTGGACCAGCGGGCCTCATAGCCGGCACCGCCCTGGGCGGCGTTGGCATACAGCGAGAAGAAGTACCACGAGCTCCAGAGTGGCAGCAGCACCTGGCGCACCCCGTCGCGGATCCCCCGTTCGGTGACGATGAGATTGCCACCGCGAAGGATGGGGCTCGACATGAGGAACCAGCGCATGGCGTCGGCTCCGTCACGGTCGAACACCTCTGACACGCTCGGGTAGTTGTTCAGAGACTTGCTCATCTTCCGGCCGTCGTTGCCCAGGACGATGCCGTGGCTGACGCAGGAGGAGAACGCAGGCCGGTCGAAGAGGGCGGTTGCCAGGACGTGCATGAGGTAGAACCAGCCACGGGTCTGACCGATGTACTCCACGATGAAGTCACCCGGGAAGTGGTTCTCGAACCACTCCCCGTTCTCGAACGGGTAGTGGACCTGGGCGAACGACATCGAGCCGGAGTCGAACCAGACGTCGAGCACCTCCGGGACGCGGCGCATCGTCGAGCGACCGGTCGGGTCGTCGGGGTTGGGCCGGGTCAGCCGGTCGATGAACGGCCGGTGGAGGTCGGTCACGGGGACCCCGAAGTCGGCTTCGAGCTGTGCGAACGAACCATAGACGTCGATCCGCGGATAGGCCGGGTCGTCCGACAGCCACACCGGAACAGGGCTGCCCCAGAAGCGGTTCCGGCTGATCGACCAGTCACGCGCATTGGACAGCCACTTGCCGAACTGCCCGTGCTTGACGTGCTCGGGCACCCAGGTGATCTCTTCGTTGAGATCGACCATGCGGTCGCGGAACTTGGTCACCTCGACGAACCAGCTCGACACCGCCATGTAGATCAGCGGCTTGCGGCAGCGCCAGCAGTGCGGGTAGGAGTGGTCGTAGGTCTC
>JBDTWH010000078.1:0-4643 GCA_040006795.1 Actinomycetota bacterium
GCGAGGCTTCGCAGGCCGACCTCAGGTGCTCGGGCGAGCTGTCGATGGTCCACGAGCCGTCACCTGGTCGCAGATGGCCCCCCTTGGTGGCGACCAGGACGTCGGTCGTGTCGCCTCCATAGGATCTGAGTGCGTCGGCGATAAGTCTCTCGTTGTGGCCCACTTCACCTGCGCCGACGTGGTACGCGTCGGCAGTGTCGATCAGGGTGATCCCTGCGTCCAGGGCGGCGTGGATCGTCGCGATCGAACGGCTTCGCTCCGGACGGCCCTCGATGGACATGGGCATTCCACCCAGTCCGACTGCCGACACCTTCATGGTCCCGAGAACGCGAGTCTTCATGTCAGCAACCTACCCATGTGGGGGGAACGACAACCACCGGGTAACGCGTGATCCATCCAGGACTGCGGATCGTGTGCAAAAGGTGCCTTCAGCAGGTGCCACAACCACAAGGCCTTAAAGGGCGCCGAGTGAACTTCGCCGAATGAGCTTCGGTGATTTCCTAGGTGGTCATCTTGACGTTCCTGCAAGTCTCGGCGCCACCGAGTCAGCCGCACAGGGAAGAAGGTCCCCATGCCTGAACAAGCATGACGAGGCCAGAGGGGAGGGGTTCGTCATCTGCCGGCCCGGTACTGTCCGTCATTCGAACGTCTGTGACGTCACATCTCATCTGACGAAGGAGATCTGCGATGCGTGCAGTGCTCTACGAGGCCTTCCGGCAGCTGCCCGAAGTGGCCACGGTGGATGACCCCGCCTGCCCGGAAACCGGCGTGGTCATTGAGGTGGCGGCCACTGGTCTGTGCCGTAGTGACTGGCACGGATGGATGGGGCACGACCCGGATATCGGCCTCCCTCACGTCCCTGGCCACGAGTTCGCCGGCGTGATCGCCGAGGTCGGGTCGCGGGTGCAGGGGTGGCATCCCGGTGACCGGGTCACGGCGCCTTTCGTCTGTGCTTGCGGCCAGTGCGACACCTGCCGACGGGGCGAGCACCAGGTGTGCGACAGGCAGTTCCAGCCCGGGTTCACCCACTGGGGATCGTTCGCGGAGCTCGTGGCCATCGATCATGCGCAGGTCAACCTCGTTCGCGTACCGGACAACATGACCTTCGAGACAGCGGCCAGTCTCGGCTGCCGTTTCGCCACCGCCTATCGGGCGGTGGTCCACCATGGCCGGGTCCACAGCGGGGACTGGGTAGTCGTTCACGGCTGCGGCGGTGTCGGGCTGTCCGCGGTCATGATCGCCGCAGCCCGCGGCGCATACATCATCGCCGTCGACATCTCACCGACCGCGCTGGAACTGGCCCGGAGCTTGGGCGCGACCGCCACTCTCGACCCCGGGCACGTCGACGTGGTGAATGCCGTACGCGACCTCACAGGCGGTGGCGCAGCGGTATCCATCGATGCTCTCGGCAGCATCCAGACATGCCAGAACTCGATCCGCAGCCTGCGCAAGCGAGGTCGCCACGTCCAGGTCGGACTGATGCTGGGCGCCGACGACCTGCCGCCTGTGCCGATGGCCACCGTCATCGCCGCGGAGCTTGAGATCGTGGGCAGCCACGGGATGGCAGCCCACGACTACCCGGCCATGCTGGCCGAGATCGCCGAGGGCAGACTCAGCCCGCAGCGACTCGTCCAGCACCGGATAGATCTCTCCGAGGCACCAGCGGGGCTCGCAGCCCTTGGTCAGCAGCCCGGCAGCGGCATCACCATCATCCGTCCACGCCCCTAGCAACCCAGCCGGGTCCGGTTGCGGTGGCGGGTCAGTCCAGGAACTGCCTCCGGGTCATGACACGGGCAGCTGTGCGGACAGGGCAGTGGCATCCACAGGTGAGGTCTGGACGGTCAGGCGCACCGTCCAGACGCCACGGGCGGGCAAGGTGACCTTCATGTCCGTCGCGCCGGCGCTCGACGCGCCGCCCTTGGAGACCGGCTGCAGAGCGAGCGGGCCCAGGTTGGCCGAGGACAGCGTGATCGAACCTCGCATTGCCGTCACCGCGACCGGGCGTCCGTCCGGGGTGTGCACCCTCACTCGCAGGACGGTGTCACCAACCCGCGGTGAGGCCACATCGAGGTCCACCCGCATGTCCGCGGTGGTCACCGTCTTGTGGAAGGGCGGTACGTAGTCCTGCCGGGCGGGCAGGACTACCACCAGAGCGGACGACAGCGCGAGCACCAGGACCGCGATGCCGAGCTCGGCGAAGACTCCCCGGTGCAGTCGTGCCAGCTCGGGTCTGCCGTACTCCACCGGCTCGAAGGTCATCTCCCGTACCGGCACGATGCCGGCCGTCCCCGGGGGCAGGAAGGGTCGACGCGGTGGTGAGGGGAGGTGGCGTTGCACCCAGCGCCGTGCGAGGTTACCCACGGCGACCAGGGCCACCACCCCGGTCACCTTGACCAACAGCAGCCGGCCGTACTCGGTGGATAGCAGCGCGGCGACAGATCCGACCTCGCGCAGGGCCAGGAAGGCGCCGCTCAGCACGATGACGGCCACACAGGCGAAGGCCAGCCGCGAGAACCGGGGCAGCACCGCCGCCAGGTCATCGGCGCGGGATGCCGGGCGGAGGCTGACCGCGATCAGAGCCAGGCCACCGAGCCACGTCGATACCGCCATCAGGTGCAGGATATTCGCCGAGATGGCTAAGGGTGCGGCAGACCCGGCAGACGCATGGCCTGCAAAGGCAAACGTTGCGATGAGTGCGGCGGTGGTGAAAGCCGCCAGCCCCAGAACCCACGAGGGCAGCACCACCTTTTCCGGTGCGAGAGCCCCGTGTGACGCCGCGGCACCAGGTCCACCCGCGGCAGGTGATGGCGACGCAGGGCGCAACATCACGGCAACCATGAGCCCGAAGACGAAGGCGAAGACCAGGAAGTAACGCACAGCCATGAGCTGGTCGAGGCGGCGCGAATGGGTGCTCAGGGAGCCCGGTGACGACCAGATGGCGCTCAGCGGCTGACCGCCCACCCACACAGCCTGAAGCAGCTGGGCGCCCATGGTGCTCGCCACGAGCACACCCAGCCCCACCCAGAGCAGCCTTCTGGTCGGGCGGTCGGCCAGTCCTTCGGGCCACAACGCAAGCACCACGAGCAGCAGGCCCGGTCCCAGAGCCAGCCCGACGTAGCCGACCCCCCGCATACCTCCGAGGAGGAGACCGGCGAGGTCATTGTGCGGGGGGGCGGGCAAGCCCCCGGTGACTGTGCTCGGCACGCCCACCGAGAACCGAAAGGAACCGGACACCGGATGGGTGTCCGACGAGCTGACCTGCCAGGTCACGGTGTACGTGCCATTCGCCAGCCCGGCTGGCAAGGAGGCCGACAACCCGCCTCCCCCGGAGCCTGTCGCAGCGATCTGCCCGGTGGGTACGCGACGGAAATGGTCATCGAACACCTCAATGGATTTCGCAGACGGTTCCACCGCCTCCCCGAAGACGAGAGTGACCTGCCGCGGTGCCACGGGAACGACCGCGCCAGCCGCCGGGTCGCTGCTCTCGAGCTGCGCGTGGGCGGAGGCCGCCGGCGCATTGACGAGCAGCGCCACACCTGCCATCAGCAGCACGGCAACCGTTCTTAGCACACGTCCCGGGAGGATCGACCCCACTGATGCTCCTGAATCCCCTGGCGGTCCGACGCCTTCCCACGAGGCGCGCAGCCCTTGCGAAATGAACTTACGTTGCCGATCTCCAGACTAGGTCCCGAGACGGCCATCGTCTTCCCGAGAGGTGCCAGAGCCGGGAGGCCGCCAGCCCTGCAGCCCAGTGGTGCGCCGAGGGCGCCTGATGATGCCCTTCCCCATGGATAACGATTGCAGCTCTAGAGGTGAACGAGTGAACGCCCAGGCGTCCGGCGCCGTAGGTACAGATAGGAACGTACCCGTTGCTGACCGAACATCCTCCAAACGATCGGGGTTCACCATGAACAGCATCCGCCCTCTCACCGTCGCGATCAGCGCGGCCGCTCTTTTGACGATAGCCGCTTGCGGCGGTACAACGACCTCACCCAGCGCAAGCTCATCGTCATCCTCCTCATCGTCATCCTCCGCGAGCGAAACGGCCTCCGGTCCCGCAGTGCCGGCAACGATCAAGGTCGCAACAACCAGCCTCGGCAAGGTGCTCAGCGACGACCAGGGCCGCGTCCTGTACATGTTCGATGCGGACAAGGACGGCGACAGCACGTGCTACGACCAGTGCGCCGCTGCATGGCCCCCTCTGCTCACCGCCGGCGCACCCAAAGCCGGTGACGGGACCGATGACGGGCTCCTCGGCACTACCAATCGGACCGACGGCACCACGCAGGTGACCTACAACAAGCTGCCCCTCTACTACTTCACCCCGGACAAGGCGCCCGGCGACGTCAAGGGCCAGGGTGTCAAGACCGTCTGGTGGGTGGTGTCGGCTGACGGCAAGGTCATCAAGACCGCGCCCTGACCCGCCTAGATCCGCGGGAAGGGGCTCCCCCGGAGAATTCGTGAGATCGAGATAGCCTGTCGCCGTTGCTGGCAGGTGCAGTAGCCGGGCAGGAGCTCACCAGGTGAAATACCCGGACAGGTCAGCGATGACGTCCACGGTCCCCGCATTGTTGTAGAAGGTGACGTTCCCGCCGGGGCTGACCGCAACGATCACCAGGTTAGGGACGGTCTGACCCGTGGTG
>JBDTWH010000079.1:0-4912 GCA_040006795.1 Actinomycetota bacterium
TGTATCGGGTGATCGATGTGATCGGGACGAGTTCTTCCTCCTGGGAGGAGGCAGCCGCCGAGGCCATCGCCACGGCACGGGGGTCGGTTCGTGACATCCGGGTGGCCGAGGTGACCAAGCAGGACGTCGCTGTCGGTGACGCCGGAGAGCTGCTCTTCCGCACCAAGCTCCAGCTGTCGTTCAAGTACGAGTCGGAGTAGGCCAGACCTTCAATCCTGGTCAGTCACCGGGACCCAGGCTTGCAGCGCTGCTTCGATGCTGAAATAGCGCCCGATGGAGCGGTGGTCCATGTCCCTGGCGATAAAGCCGGTCAGGCTGTCGCCGTTGATCGTCCCGACGCGCTTGCCATCGAGGCTGGTGTGCCAGACCCAGGGCGAGGGCTGCGTGAAGGTGATGCCGGAGTTGATCGGTGGATCATCCATCATGGCAAACTCGATTCGGAGGTCCTTGATCGCTGGAGAAGGGCCACCGAGGGTCGGGAGCAGCACATGGTATCGCCGGCGCAGCCGAGGTCTGGGGCGATGCGGCAACTCCGAGGCTACACCTCGGGCACGCCGCTGAGCAGCGAGTTCCCGGCCCAAATGTGGATGGGTCGGTCGGTCGGCGGGCCGGATTCGCGCACCGTTAGCGGTACGCTACCTGGCCACTCCGGTCACCTGGCGTGGTGGCGGTTTCTGACCGCTGCCTGACGTCGCTTATTATTGCGACTCCGCCGGTCGCGGACGCACCGCGTTCTGCTCACCGCCACCACCACGAGAGACACACCATGAACGTCGGAATACCGACCACGCTGATCGCCGCCGCACTCTTGGCCCTGACCGGATGCGCCGGAAGCACCACGCCGGCGTCCAAGCCATCGAGTAAGGCCTCCACAGGCATCGGCACCGGACCAGCGTCAGCGACCCGGCTGGAGGGAGATGCGGCTACGGCGAGCGCGACGAAGATCGAGGCTCTGGTCCCCTCGGTGGTCAGGGTGGTCACCATGACCAAGGACAACGACCCGAACCCCATATTTGGCCAGCCCGGGTCGTACGTCTCAGCCGCGGTGATCTACGAGAAGGTCAGCACGTGCACCACGCTGGTGGTCGCCTGCGGTGCGAAAGTTGAGGTGTACAAGTCGACGGCCGATGCGGCGGCTCGGACGAAGTACCTCCTGTCCATGAACAAGTCTGGGGCGATTGTGGGCGGCGAGTACGACTACATCCGCGGTGTTGAGGTGCTGCGGGTGTTCGGTGGCGTGCCGGCGTCGCTGGCGGAGACGTACCGTGCGTCTTTCGGTGGGGAGCTGGCCAAGCCAGGGACCGCGCCCGCAACACCGCACCCCACGACGTAGAGGTGGACGACACACCGCTAGCTGGTCCAGTAGCCGTTGATGTCGGTGACGAGGTGGGTGGTGGCGGAGGTATAGAGGGTGATGGTCCCGTCGGGGGCGACCTTGGCGATGACGGAGTTGGCGATGGTGTCGCCGCGGGCGTAGTTGAGGTTGGACGCGGTGGGCCGGGTGCTGCCGGGGTAGATGGTGACGTAGCCGGCGCCGGCGGGGCCGGTGACCGTGACGTTGACCAGGACGGCCTTGACGCCGCTGGCCGGGACCCCGCCATGGCCGGTGACCTTCAGGGTGATGGCGTGTCCGCCGGCCACTGCACTGGTGGGGGCGCCGAGGCCGGTGCGGGTGTCCAGGACCCGGGCCGGGGACAGCGCGGTGTAGTCGGCACCGGCCGGGACCCAGCCCACCACGTCCGCGACCAGGTGGGCGCTGGCCAAGGTGTACAGGTTGACCTTCCCGCCGGTCCCGACCTTGGCGATGACCATCCCGGCGATGGTCTGTCCGGCCAGGTAGCTGACGTTGGAGGCGGTCGGCCGGGAGGCCCCACCCGGGTAGGCGGTGACGTACCCCGCCCCGGCCGGGGCGGTCACCGTCACGTTCAGCACCACCGCGGCGGCCCCGGCGGGCACCGACGCGACCCCGGTGACCGTCAGCGCCACGATGCCCTTGCCGGCGACCTTGGCCTTGGCCGCGCCGACCCCGGAGCGGGTGTCCAGGATCCGGGTCGGCGACAACCCGACATACCCCGCGCCGTTGGGGTAGTAGCCGGCGACGTCGGCGACCAGCTGGGCCCCCGCGGAGGTGTACAGGCTGACCTTGCCGCCGGCGCCGACCTTGGCGATCACCTGGTTGGCGATCGTCTGAGCCTTGGCGAAGTTCAGGCTCGAGGCCGTCGGACGGGTCGTGCCGGTGGGGAACACGGTCACGAACCCGGCGCCGGTGGTCGCGGTCGCGGTCACGTTCAACACCACCGCGGCCACCCCCGAAGAGGGCACCCCGCCGCGGCCGGCCACCACCAGGTCAACCGCCTTCCCGCCACCGACCAGACCCTTGGGCGCCCCCACCCCGGTACGGGTATCCAGCACCCGCGACGGCGACAGGGACACGAGCTTGGCCGGTTCGGTGATGGTTGCGGTGCCCTGACCCAGGAGGTCGTTGCCGCCGACGGTTCCGGGCGCGTTGATGCCGTACACGAACACCGGCTGGCTGCCACGCTTGGTCGTGTAAACGGTCAGGTCGTACCCGTGCGTGGTCCCTGTCCCCGGGTACACGGAGCCGACATCGGTGCGGGTCAGGTTGGCCACGCCGGCGTCGAAGCCCACTGCGGCTGTGCTCCCGGCGGGCCCGCCCACATACACGTGGACCCGGGTGGAGGTCGCGACGTTGGGGTCGATGGACCATCCAGTGACCTTGACCGTCCCCGGCCCGCCGGTCACCGAGTCCGCGCTCCCGAACGGGCCGCAGTCAAGGTGGTCGCAGCCGTCGATGGCCCAGTCGTCGACGTCAAGGAAGGGCTGGGTCCCGCCGTAGGGGGTCCAGGACGGCACGTAGTAGGGGTGCCCACCTGCGACCACCCGGAAGATTCGGGTGCTGGGCAGGCCACGCAAGAACATCGGCGCCGGGACCGGCCGCAGGTTCCCATAGTTGGCAAAGTCCCACGGATCCAACGACGTCGTCGGCTGCGCGCCGCCGAGGTGGTCCCACGACGACACGTACAGCGGGGCACCCCCGGCCACCCGGTAGACCCGCCCATCCGCGGTGTTGGAGATGAACGTTCCATCCGCGGGGTACTTGTGGACATGGTTCAGCGGGCTGGCGCCATCAGGGCGGTCCAGGGTGAAGTCGTCCACCCCCACCGTCGGCTGGCCCCCGCCGAAGCTGCTCCAGGTCGACACGTAGTGCTGCGCGCCACCGGCGAACCGGTAGACCCTCCCGCTCGTCTGACCGCTGACGAAGGTGCCATCCGCCGGGTACTGCGGCATCGCGTTCAGCTGCGCGCGCGTCACGTCGACCAGCGGCTGGGAACCACCAAACGGCGTCCACGACGACACGTAGAGCGGAGCTCCTCCTGCGACACGGTAGATCTCGCCGTTATCCGTCGCTCGCAGGAAGGCTCCGTTGCCGATACCTCCACTGAGGTCCTTGAAGTGGATGATGTTGTCGGGCCACCCGGATGCGCCCCTGGTGAGGACTCGACGGCCGCTGGAGCTGGTGTAGGTCTTGCCGTTGACCGTTCCTCCGTAGCTGGTCTCGGAGACGGCTATCTGGTTGCCGTCGCTGCTGACCCAGTCGATGTAGGCGACATGCGTGGAGTTCCACTGGGCGATGGCCCCGACCGCTGTTGTCTGGTTGACCGCGAATCCCTTGTTGCGAGCGTTGACGGCCCACTGGTCGGCGTTCCCCAGGTTTCCCGGGTTGTTGTTGCTGCTGTTGTTGTTGGCCAACCGGTAGGCGGCGTAGTTGGTGCAGTTGTTGCCCCAGGCATCGACCGGGTAGCCCCACGTGCTCTGTCCCGTGTAGCCGAACTGGGAGACACAGGCCTGGTTGTAGGTGCTGTAACACGCCCAGCCTGCGGGTGCCGCTACTGCGGTGGCTGGGTACAGCTGGGCTGCCAGGACGAGGGAGAGGATCCCGACCCCGGCCCGCCACAGCCTGCGCCAGCTCCATCGAGTACCACGCCGCCTTCCGTGGGCCAGTGTTCGGTCAGCTGACTCCATCGAGGTCCAAAGGTCGAGCATCTGGGCTGACTCCTTCAACGGGGGCTCTTAGAGGTGGAGGATGCTGTCTCTTAGAAGTGGATGATGTTGTCGGGCCACCCGGATACTCCCCTGGTGAGGACTCGACGTCCGCTGGAGCTGGTGTAGGTCTTGCCGTTGAAGGTTCCTCCGAAACTGGTCTCGGAGATGGCTATCTGGTTGCCGTCGCTGCTCACCCAGTCGATGTAGGCGACGTGTTGGGAGTTCCACTGGGCGATGGCCCCGACCGCTGTTGTCTGGTTGACCGTTAGTCCCTTGTTGCGAGCGTTGACGGCCCACTTGTCGGCGTTCCCCAGGGATCCCGGGTTGCGGGCGCCGTTGTGGTCCAACCGGAACGCGGCGTAGTTGGTGCAGTTGTTGCCCCAGGGATCGCCCTGGTAGCCCCACGTGCTCTGTCCCGTGTAGCCGAACTGGGAGACACAGGCCTGGTTGTAGGTGCTGTAGCACGCCCAGCCTGCCGGCACCGGCGTCGCGTTCGAGGCCCATACGGCGGCAGAACCCTGGTAGATCACGAGGTTGCCGTCGTCCTGGATCCGGACGTAGGCGCCCGCCTTCCCGGCGGTGCCGCTGGACCAGACCGCGACCCCTCCCGAGCGGTAGATCACCAGGTTGCCGTCGCCCTGCATGACCAGGGTGTTGGCACCAGACGTGGTGGCGGACCAGACCGCACCGCCTCCGGAGCGGTAGATCACCAGGTTGCCGTCGCCCTGCATGATCAGGTCGTACTGGTGGTTCGGTGACTTCAGACTCTGGTTCGCCGAAAGCGACTGAACCGGCGTCAGCCGGTCGTAGAGAACCGCGCCCATGCTCCACAGAGCCCTCGACCCCT
>JBDTWH010000080.1:0-75293 GCA_040006795.1 Actinomycetota bacterium
GGGCACCAACCAGATCCAGCGGATCGTCATGGCCAGGGCGCTGCTCAAGAACTGAAGGCGAGGGCTGGACTGCGCAGGGTTTCGCAGGTCCGCAATACCCACGCCCGTATGGACCCTTCGGGAGGGGGGAGTAGACAGGTAGCACAACCCCGGCCGTCAATGGCGCCGACCGGTTCACCTCACCAAAGGAGAACCGACATGAGCAGCATGGATGCCAAGATCCTGGCCGAGTTCCAGAAGCTTGACCCAGCACGCCAGCAGCAGCTGGTCGACTACGCAGCGCAACAGGTTGAGGCCCAGTGCGCGGAGCAGCGAGTCTGACCTCAGCCCGACCCCACAGCGCCCACCTCGATGAACGAGGCGGGCGCTGTTGTCTGCAGGGTCAGACCTCGAGTTGAAGATGCTCGGCCGATGCCGATGCCGATGCCATCGCCATCGCTGCCGAGCCTGCTCGTGGTCCGGATCACCTCGGTGGATAGGCGAGCCCAAGCAATCGCCCAAGGAATTCCAAAGGTCGACCGAGCAGAGTCCCATCATCGAGCGGTCCCGTAGGGGTCGCGTCTCGTCTAGGTGAGGGTGGACCCGTGAAGCGTCTCGTTGTAGTTCTGACAGTGTGGGCGATGAGTCTGGCCGGGGCGCTCGGCGCGGTGGTGCTTCCCGAGGTCTCAGCCTCGGCAGCAGTGCCGGGAATGGCCGCGGCGGTGAGCACGAATGATGGTTTCACCGGCACGGCACCATACCGGGTGCTGGACACCAGGAACGGGACCGGCGCACCCACGGCCAAGCTCGGCGCCGGGCAGTCGCTGACCCTGACGGTCCCCGGGCTGCCGGCCGGGGCCACCGCTGTTGCCGTCAACGTGACGGTCACCGGCCCCACCGCGGGCGGCTACCTGAGCGTCTACCCCGGCGGGAGCGCCCGTCCCGGCGCCTCGAACCTGAACTTTGTGCCGGGTCAGACCATCCCCAACCTGGTCCTGGTCCCGCTGGGTCCCGGTAACACCGTGACGTTTTTCAACAGCGCCGGCACCGTCAACGTCATCGGCGACGTCGTCGGCTCATTCCAGCCCGGCACCGGCGCCGGTTTCACCGGCACGGCACCATACCGGGTGCTGGACACCAGGAACGGGACCGGCGCACCCACGGCCAAGCTCGGCGCCGGGCAGTCGCTGACCCTGACGGTCCCCGGGCTGCCGGCCGGGGCCACCGCTGTTGCCGTCAACGTGACGGTCACCGGCCCCACCGCGGGCGGCTACCTGAGCGTCTACCCCGGCGGGAGCGCCCGTCCCGGCGCCTCGAACCTGAACTTTGTGCCGGGTCAGACCATCCCCAACCTGGTCCTGGTCCCGCTGGGTCCCGGTAACACCGTGACGTTTTTCAACAGCGCCGGCACCGTCAACGTCATCGGCGACGTCGTCGGCTCATTCCAGCCCGGCACCGGCGCCGGTTTCACCGGCACGGCACCATACCGGGTGCTGGACACCAGGAACGGGACCGGCGCACCCACGGCCAAGCTCGGCGCCGGGCAGTCGCTGACCCTGACGGTCCCCGGGCTGCCGGCCGGGGCCACCGCTGTTGCCGTCAACGTGACGGTCACCGGCCCCACCGCGGGCGGCTACCTGAGCGTCTACCCCGGCGGGAGCGCCCGTCCCGGCGCCTCGAACCTGAACTTTGTGCCCGGTCAGACCATCCCCAACCTGGTCCTGGTCCCGCTGGGCCCCGGTGGCACCGTGACGTTCTTCAACAGCGCCGGCACCGTCAACGTCATCGGTGACGTCGTCGGCTCCTTCCAGCCCGGCACCACCCCCACCCCGACAGACGTCACCGCCCCCGGCCCGGTCGCAGCCCTGACCGCCGTCGTCACCGATACCTCCATCGCGCTGGCATGGATCAACCCCTCCGACGCAGACTTCACCGGTGTGACGATCCGCCGTTCTCCGGGCGCCAACCCGCCCGCGTCAGTCATCGACGGGAGCCCTGTCGCGGTCCCGGCATCCGCGACCGCGAGGTCGTTCACCGACACCGGTCTGAGCGCCGGGACGCAGTACTCCTACGCGGTCTTCGCGCACGACGGCGCCGGCAACCTCGCCGTCCCCGCCTTCGTGACCAGCTGGACCAGCGGCGGGACCTCGCCGACCCCGCTGGTGTCGATCAGCCTGCCACTGGGGGCCCCGACGACCAAGCTCACCAAGGGCGTCCGGTTCGACTTCGATGCGAGACTTTCCGCCGCGAGCCCGGGTAAGACCCTTTCGAGCGCCACTCTCGACTACGGGGACGGGACCGTGGAGACGTTCACCACCGATCCGGCGTTCTGGGCCAGCAACCACGCGTACACCACCACGGGCCCCCGGACCGTGACCTTGACCGTCACCGACTCCGCGGGGATCTCCGTGTCGGACGTGGTAACGGTCACCGTCTTCGGGGCGCCGACGTCGGCGGTCACGGCAACGAGCGCAGCTCAGGTCGCCGTGCCGTTCCCGGTCACGTTGGCCGCTTCGACCCCCGCAGGCACCGTCCTCGCGACCTTCGGCCTGGACGTCATCGGTCCGGACGGGACCAGGCAGAGCTACTCCGGCGACGGTTCGCCTCCGGCGGCGAAGAACCTCACCTTCGCCACTCCGGGCGACTACACCGTCCACTTCAGCGTTGGCAACGACGCAGGAGGGCAGTCGGCAGACGCTGCCATCACCGTCCATGTTGCCGGGGTGAAGACGACCGCGGCTCTGTCGATCATCTCCTCTGGGATCGCAGCCACCAGGGTCACCATGGGCGCCCCTCTGACCTTCGATGCCAGCGGTTCCTTCGCAGGTCCGGCGGGTAGGACGCTCACGTCGGCGTCGTTGGACTACGGGGACGGCACGACGCCCGAGTCTCTCCGGGGGGACCCGGCGGCCTGGAGCCCGGAGCACAGCTACACGGTGGCGGGCACCTACACGGCGACCTTGACGGTCACCGACTCCTCGGGGGGCATCAACACCGACGTGGCCAGGATCAACGTCTACGACCAGCCGACCACGACGGTCACGGCCACGGGTCCGGCGCATGTCGGGGTGCCGTTCACCTTCACCCTGGAGTCGGCCACTCCCGCGGGCACTGCCATCCTGGGCTGGACCCTGAACTTCTGGGACGGCGGCTACGGCACCACTCCTCCCGCGACCCTGGACCACACGTTCACCGATCCCGGCGTGTACACCGTCTCCTTCAGTCTCGGCAACGACGCCGGGGGGGAGGCCAGCTCCTCGGTGGAGGTGACGGTCCTGCCGTGACCTGTGGTCGTTCGGTATGGCGACGCGCGTCGCCATACCGACGCCCCTGGTAACTCCGGTCAGCCTGAATGGCGACCTCTGGCCGTTCCTCATCCTTCATGCCGTTACGCAACGGTGTCCGACGTGCCATGGTTGCCGCAGCGATACGGGCAAACAACCAGGCAGGGACAGAAGGGCTGGAGAAAATGGATTTCGCGCCGTCGGCCAAGGCCGAGGAAGTGTCTGCGCGCATGTGGGCGTTCATGGCGGAGGAGGTGTTTCCCGCCGAGAAGGAGTACGCGCAGTGGAGGGCGAACAACGACCCTCACGCACATCCGCCGGTCCTGGAGCGGTTGAAGGCATCTGCGAGGAAGCGCGGGCTGTGGAACCTCTTCCTGCCAGAGATGTCGGGACTGTCGAACCTCGAGTACGCCGCCGTCGCGGAGATCTCGGGGTGGTCGCCCGTCATCGCGCCAGAGGCCATCAACTGCCAGGCCCCGGACACCGGCAACATGGAGACACTGCACATGTTCGCGACCCCGGATCAGCGGACACGGTGGCTGGAACCCTTGCTGTCGGGGCAGATCCGGTCGGCGTTCGCGATGAGTGAGCCGGACGTGGCCTCCTCGGATGCCACGAATATCACCACCCAGATTGTCCGTGACGGTGACGACTATGTGATCAACGGTCGCAAGTGGTGGATCAGCGGTGCGGCCGACGAGCGGTGCCAGGTGTTCATCGTGATGGGCAAGACGGACGAGGCGGCGCAGAAGCATCGGCAGCAGTCGATGATCCTGGTGCCCCGGAACGCGCCGGGGCTGGACATCGAGCGGAACCTGCCGGTATTCGGGTACCAGGACCAGCACGGGCACTGCGAGGTCGTGTTCCGCAACGTACGGGTGCCGGCGTCGAACATGCTGGCGGGCGAGGGCGATGGGTTCATGATCGCCCAGGCCCGGCTGGGTCCGGGCCGGGTTCATCACGCGATGCGTGCCATCGGGATGGCCGAGCGTGCCCTTGGCCTGATGGTTGACCGGGCGAAGTCGCGGGTCGCGTTCGGCAAGCACCTGTCCGACCAGGGTGTCGTGCAAGAGCTGATCGCGCAGTCGCGGATCGACATCGACCAGGCCCGTTTGCTGGTGTACAAGACGGCATGGCTGATCGACAGCTACGGAGCCAAGGGCGCGCGCAGTGAGATCGCGGCGATCAAGGTCGCTGCGCCGGCGATGGCGATCGCCGTGATCGACCGCGCGATCGAGGTCTTCGGTGGCGCTGGGGTCAGCGACGACACCCCCCTGGCGTACTTCTACGTCTGGGCCCGGAGTCTGCGTATCGCCGATGGGCCCGATGCCGTTCACCGGCGATCGATCGCACGCGAAGAGCTGCGGCGCGAGCGTCCGTTCGTCGGCTGACCGGTTGGCTGTTGCTGGGAGCACACTCTGGTTGTGTGAATTGTCTGGGTGAACCCGAACGGCTCGCCCATTTGAACTGGTGCGTGGCCACGATTGCGGAGAGGCTCGTCTCATGACAAACAGATTCGCGGGCAAAGGGGTTGTCGTCACCGGCGGCGGGCGCGGGATCGGCCAGGCTATCGCCATCCGGATGGCAGCTGAAGGTGCCCGAGTCGTGATCAACGACCTCGATGCTGACGCGGCGATCGAGGTCGCCAGGGAGATCGGTGGGCTTGCGGTTCCCGGCGATGCTGCCACCGATGCAGGGGTGGACGAGCTGGTTGGTGTGGCCCGTGAGCACCTGGGCGGGATCGACATCTACTTTGCCAATGCCGGTGTCGATGTCGGCAGTGACCTGACTGACCTGACTGACCCGGCTGGAGTGTCCGGCCGGACCGGGCTGAACGCACTGGACGCCTCTGTCGAGGACTGGTCCAGGGCATTCGAGGTGAATGTGATGGCGCACGTCCGCGCAGCCCGGCGGCTGATGCCTGCCTGGATCGAGCAGGGCGCAGGCAGGTTCGTCGTCACTGCGTCCGCGGCCGGTCTGCTCACGATGCTGGGCAACGCTCCCTACTCAGTCAGCAAGCATGGTGCGGTCGCGTTCGCCGAGTGGCTCTCCGCGACCTTCGGCCACCGGGGGATCGTGGTCCAGGCCATCTGCCCCGAAGGGGTGAATACCCAGATGCTCGACCACGCCGGCCCGCTCAAGGACCTGCTGACCCGCGACAAAGCGCTCGAACCCGAACAGGTAGCCGAGACGGTTTGGCAGGCACTCCAGGACGACCGGTTCCTGATCCTTCCGCACCCACAGGTGAAGGGCTACTACGAGTACCGTGCGACGAACACCGACGGATGGCTGGCCGGGATGGGGAAGCTGCAACGCCGGCTTGAGGAGACCGGAGGCATCTCGTGACTGGCTGGAAGGTGTCCGAGCTGGGCGAGCCCGCTCAGGTGATGAGACTGCTGGACCTGTCCGTTCCGCAGCCCGAGGCCGGACAGCTGCTGGTGCGCGTTGTCGGCGCAGCGGCCAACTTCCCTGACGTGCTCATGCGCCGTGGCCTCGACGGGCTGTGCAAGCTTGTCGCGGACGGAACGGTAAGACCCCTGGTGAGCGAGCGGCTCGCGCTCGAAGAGGTCGCCGACGGGTTGCAGCGCCTCGCCGGCGGGTTGCAGCGCCTCGCCGACGGGGCCACGGTCGGCAGGGTCGCCTATGTTCCGTAACTCAGACCTTGGGCACGTGCGCGAGATCCTGGACTGCATCGGGGCGATTGACCTGGCCGAGGCCGTTGTCCAGCGTCACGATGGCGATCCTGACGTCGGCGGTGTGTTCCTCGACGCCGTCCGGTACCGCCTTGTCACGATCAGTGCAGCGGTCGAGTCGTTGTCACAGGAGCTGCGTGAGGACCACCCCGCCGTTCCCTGGTCCGACATGGCACGGCTGGGCGATCTTATCGGCGATGACAACGACGAGGTCGATCCCGAGATGGTCAGCGCCACCATCGGTGAGCCCGTCAGAGGCCTGCGGTCGGCGTGTCAGGCAATCCTCGGGGAGTCAGTCCGGGTCGGTGAGGACGAGCCTTGAGGCGACTGGTGCCGCAGCCCCTGCCGCTAGCAGCGGTCGGTCTGGCTCTGGGCCGTTCGTTGCAGGCACAGTCCCTGAGCGGTCCTCCTGGGTGGTCCCTGCGTCGGCCGGGCGACAAGTTTAGCGTTGCTCCGCCCGCCGTACACCTCTTCTTCCAAACAGGCCCGGGCTGGTCAGGTACGGGTGTAGAAATTGGGTACGTGCAAGGCGAACCTGAGGTGACACGCGATGACTCACGCCCGAGACGTTGTGTTCCTTCACGGCGCCAGTGGTCCAGAAGACGAAGCCTCCTGGCTCGGGCCGTTGAATCTGCGGCTGGCACAGATGGGGCACAGCCGATTTGACCCCGGCCACGACAGGATCACGACCCCTTCCTATCTGAAAGAGCTTCTCCTCGGGATACCTGGATCGGAGCCTGAGCGCACCTGGACGAAGGGCAGTGAGAGGGACCACCAACAGTCGAGACTGCGTTACCTCCAGCGCCAGGACGAGCTCTCCCGGGCGGGACGGACTTGGGAGAGGTTCGGTGCCGGACGTGTCGTCTCCTGGCTTCCGGATGACCTCGCTGACGACGGCTGGGTCACCCGGATAGGGATCAGCTTCGTCCACTCAGTCCGCTTGTACCAGCGAGATCGCAACTGCCGCTGGGCTGCCCAGCGAGCGGTTCTGGACCAGATTCCCAGGTCAGGTGCGATCATCCTCATCGCCCACAGCCTGGGCTCGGTGATCGCTTTAGACCTTCTCACGAAGCTGCATCCGAACCTCACGGTGGATCTGCTTCTCACCATCGGCAGCCCACTGGCGATCAAACGGCTCGGGGACCCTGGCTTCGCAGAGTTTCCCTACGACCGGGTCGGCGGCTGGGTAAACCTCTACGACCCCGGCGACATCGTGACCGTCGGGTGTGGTGTGGGCCGTCGCTTCCCGGCCGCCTGCGATATCACCGTTGAAACTGGCCAGTCACACGCCGCGGCCGCCTATCTCAGCAATCCCGCCGCGGCTGCGGTAGTCGGACACCATGCCTTCGGCGGCCAGGCGGTCATCCGGCGGGCTTCCATCCAGCGCCGGCTCCACCCCGCCTGGCAGCCCCTACTTCTCTCGTTCGCCTACAGCAACCAGCTCTCCTCCTGTGCCAAGAGCCGGGAGTGGTTGTTCAAGGCCAGGGTCGACACTGCACGAGCGCTGTTGGCCAGGAGGACTGTCGCCGACGTCGACACGAAGAGGCAGCAGCTGCTCCAGGACAATGCCCTTCGACTGGAAGACTCCCCGGTCGGCGAGGGCAGATTTCCGAATGAGGATGACCTCCTGCATCATGCGTCGGACCTCGTTCGTGACAGCTGGACAGATGAAGCCCTGCTCTCCCTTGCCGTCGGGCTTGAGATGTCGCCGCCGCTTCACCCGTTCGATGTCAAGATCAGCAGGCAACAGAGGCACATCGCTCTTCTCAACACGCTCAGCCGGGTCCGGGCAAGCTATGGCGAGGTCAGCGTCAAAGAGTTCGCCGAAGCGGTGCGGGACGGCGTCAGAGCCGGCGAGAACGCCGTCAAGGAGTCGGGATTCCCGTGGGGAACAGTGCTCATCAGCGGTGGTCTCCTTCTCCTGTCCATAACGGGGGTGGGTCTCGCCGTCGCGGCGCCTGCAGGAGTGGCGGGCGCGGCCGTCATCAGCGGCACTCTGGCGGCTTTTGGGCCGGGAGGTTTGGTGGGAGGCCTGATCACGATCGCCACCCTCACCGGGGTGGGCGCGGCCGCGACGGGGATAGGCGTTGCCGTGGGCACAGCAGAGGACCCGGAGGTCGCCGAGCGGGCACGTCGCCACGCAGTCGAGGAGCTGTCCACGATGCCGATCGCCGCTTTGAGGAACGCCGTCGCCGGTGTGCTCGCGGTTGTCGACGCGCAGGGGCGCCTCGGTTTCGAGTCGACTGGCAACCTGGTCGAGGAGATGCTCACCTCGGCCCTTGACAAGATCCGGGCCGAGCACGCGCTGCACGAGGCTGTCGCACCAGACCGGGCCGGGACCAGGGAATGGAGGAACAAGGTCCAGCTTCTGGAGAGGGCACTCGGCTGGTTGCAGGCGACCCACCTCAAGGACGACCTCCTGCATCGGACGCGGGAGAGCCTGGCCGATCTTCCCGGGAGCATGAGCCACGGCGAAGCCGACCGGTGCCAGCTCTCGGGCCCATCCACGTGAAAGCGGTCGCCTCGAACGGTCCGTGACGGTGGAGGGTCAGTGCTCGCCCCAGGTGTCCCGTACTGCGACCTGCGGCAGCTTCCGTCGAGGGCATTCCGACAGGTTTCGTTGATGGAAGGCGGGTCTTCGGCTAATCAGAGTGCCGTTGTCAACCAGCGCGTCATTCGGCGATGACGGGCTCCTTCTCCTTGCGCCGCAGCCAGCGCCATGGCATCAGAGCCCGCACCAGAGCTGGGTGTCTGCGCACAGCCGTGCCGGTCGGCGACCGCCATCCGACACTCTCAGGCCCGGCAGGAACCTCTTCGACAGCGAGCGGGACCTCCATGCAGACAACCGGCTTGGCCGCCCTCACCTCGCCGGGGAGCTGCGGGGAGGGCACGTTCGCGTGGCGGGCCACGCCAAGGCGAGTGGCGATCTGGTGGACGTCAGAAAGGGTCAGCGTCTCTTCGACCAGCAGCTCGACTGCCACCGCGCTCAGGAAGGTCTTGTGCTCGCCCAGGAGCCTGGTGGCTGCGGTGTGCGCCTCACCGAGCAGCTCCTCCACGACGTCGCTGACGTCCTTGGCGGGGGCTGACCCCCCACCGCGGACCTGGTAACCCAGGCGTGTCATCCCGTAGCGGGTCGCCATCGAGGTAGCGAGCTCGGTGGCTGACTGAAGGTCGCCGGCCGCGCCCTGGGTGAACTCGCCGTCGAGCAGGATCTCCTCGGCGGCGCGACCGGCCAGGGCAGTCACCAGCTGAGCGTGCGCCTTTCGCCGCGGAAGGAACTGATCGTCGTTGCCGGACATCCAGGTCACGCCGCCCGCCGGCCCGCGCGGAATGATCGTGACCTGCACCGGGTCGTCGGCCTGCTCCTGCAGGTAGGCGGCCAGTGTGTGACCGGACTCGTGCCAGGCGGTGACCTCGCGGTCGTGGTCGGTGACCAGGGCCGACGTTCGGGCACGGCCCATGGCGATCGTGGCGACCGCGTGCTCGAAGCACTCCGCGTTGACCTCAGCCAGGTCGCGCCGCACGGCGTCCACGCACGCCTCGTTGACAAGAGCCCGTAGCTGAGCGCCGGAGAAGCCGGGAGTCCGCCGTGCGAGCCCGGTGAAGTCCACGCCGGGGGCTATCGGCTTGCCTGCGGTGTGCACAGCGAGGATCTGCTCGCGGCCACGGCGGTCCGGGTTGGGCACCTCGACCTTGCGGTCCAGCCGGCCGGGCCGCGTGATGGCCGGGTCCAGCATGTCGGCCCTGTTCGTGGCCGCGATGACGATGACGTTGGAGGTGTGGAAACCGTCCATCTCGGACAGAAGCGCGATCAGGGTTGTCTCGGACTCGACGTGGGCTATCTCGCCTTCCCCGCCCCGGCGTCGCGCGACGGCGTCGACCTCGTCGATGAAGATGATGGCCCGCTCGTGCTTGCGTGCCGCGGCGAACAGCGCCCGGATCCGCTGGGCTCCGACCCCGACGTACTTCTCCACGAAGTCAGAGCCGGCAGCCGTGAACATCGGTACTCCGGACTCGCCCGCGACTGCACGCGCGAGGAGGGTCTTTCCCGTCCCGGGCGGCCCGGTCAGGAGGGCGCCCTTGGGCGCGGTCGCGCCGGTGCGAGTGAAGCGTTCCGGCTCCTTGAGGAACATGACCAGCTCCTGGAGCTCTGCCTTTGCCTCATCGCAGCCGGCGACATCGCTGAACCGGGTCTCAGGGACGGTTGCCGGTTCCACGGCGGGCGCCTTCTTCTGCCCGAACCGTCCCGCTCCCGAACCGCCCCGGGTGGCTGCGGAGCGGCCACCTGCCGTCTCGCCGGTCTCGTCCGCATTCCTGTGGTGCCTTCGTCTGCGGGACCCGATGGCGATCACCAGTGATCCGGACAACAGCCCCAGCAAGCCGAGACCCACAACCCAGGGCGAGGGCCCTTCTGAGGCGTTGGACGGGGCGCCGGTGGCGGCAGACGCGACGGTGGCGGGGTTGTTGGCGCCACCGGAGCTGGATCCGGAAGCCTCCTTCTTGCCGGCGGCGCCCGTATCAGCGGTGCCGGGCTCAGCGGCCGCCTCAGGGGTGGCGGCTCCGGTGACTTCGCCCGGGTTTACGGGCACGCCGGCCGCGATGAGGGTGTCTACGATCTTGGGGAGGTACGCCCGCAGGACGTGAGCGTCGGCCACGGCGCCGGAGGTCAGCGTGCCTCCGTCAGCCGCAATCTCTGCGGCCCGTGCGGCAGCAGGCGGTGCGCCAGGTCCGTAGGTGGCATGGACGACCAGTCGGGTCTCGTCCACGACCGCCTTGGAAAGCTGGCCTGACTCCGCGTCCGCAACCAGACGGGTCATGGAGATGGGCACGGCGCCCCTGGCAGGCGCAGGGACCGGGGCACCTGTGCCGAGCAGCACCAGGACGGCAACCGAGATCGTCGTTACGGTGAGGATAGAGATGCCGATGAAGGTGGTCCCGGACAGCCTGCGCAGGGCGGCGAGGCGGATTCGTAGGTGACGGGTCAGGCGCTGTGCGAGGTTGTTCACCTGATCACCGTCCCTGGCGCTGCCGCACGAAAGATGCAGCCAACCGCGGCCGTTGACCCATATCTGTCTGAGGGTCTCGGCGACAGAGCAGCCCGACCCATCACACTCAATCGTAGAGCCGCGTTGTCCCGACAGTCTGGCGATTGGCCGAATCGAGATCTCGCGCCAGGGCGGAGCACTGTTCGGCGGGGTAGGTCTCTGCCCCCGGTGAACCCACCGAGAGTGCCTCGTTCATCCCCAGCGGATGAGGCTGCCCGCGTCGCGCAGGATCAGGCTTTAGGTGCTCGAAGTGCTATTCCCCCAACCAGAAGGAGTCATCATGGCCGGAGCCACGTCCACGTCGGGTGGCGGAACGGTTCCCACGCAGTACACGGAAGAGTCTGAGGTCAGCGGGTGGGTCGGCTGGATCATCTTTGCCGGCACCATGATGTTGCTCCTCGGCGTCTTCCACATGTTTGAGGGTCTTATTGCCCTGTTCCGCCACACTGAGATTGTCTTCCCGACCTCCGGGCTCGCGATCCAGGTGAGCTACACCCAGTGGGGTTGGGTGCAGCTCATCGCCGGAGCCCTCGTCTTCCTTGCGGGGCTTGGCCTTTTCACGGGTCGGATGTGGGCCCGTGTGCTGGGCGTCATCCTCGTGGCGGTCAGTGCGCTCGTGAACTTCGCGTGGGCCACCTCGTTCCCCGTCTGGTCAATCACCCTGCTGGTGATTGACTTCCTGGTCATCTACGCACTCATCGCACACGGCGGAGAGCTGCAAGAGACAAGCGAGGCCTAAGCAGGTTTCTCCGCTTGGATCAGGGGGATTCGATCGAGGACGCCGGGCCGCCATGATGGGCCGGCGTCTTCGGCGTCGAGCGCACGGACTACCCGGGTGTGACGTCGTGACAGAGGCCAGACGCGCTAAGCGGGAAGTGATAGTCATGAAGACCGAGACCAAGACCGATCGCGTTCAGTCCACAGCCCAGGCGCTCGCCTCTTTCGACAGGGAGTACCTGCTCACGCTGGCCAGGCTGTATCACATCGACGTGTGGGATGACCTGATCACCAAGGAGGCATTGGTCGCCATCATTGCGCACGCCGTATGGAATTGAGTGACGATGCGAGCAGCTGGAACACCCGGATAGTCACAACGGTTCAGCGACTCATGGCTCGTTGTGATTGTTGAGGATCATTTGTGGCGAAATGAACACATTGGCCGGTTCATTGGTGTCAGGGTGATACCGAAGAGCTTGTGAAGCGAGTCGGTGAAAGACCCGCTGACGGACGAGGCGGTTGGCCATGAAACAGGGAACAGATCAGCTCAGAGTGATGACCGAGGTGGCGGCGTGCACCACCGCGGCGGCGCACGGGCGCGACCACCATCACGCACTGGGCGCGGAGTGCTGTCGTCCGCACACGGTGGAGCTCATCTTCCTGGGTCATCGCGCGTTGACCGTGTGCCACGACTGCCGGGTCGACTCGGGGTTCCTGCCGTACCGCGAGGCCGAGCGCCGCGCCAAGGGACACCGGGACCAGACTCGTCTGGCCGGCGTATTTCCACCGCTCGAGGCAGGGAGCTGAGCGGCATCCCGCGGGGGCGAAGAGTCGCGGCTCATGGCAGAGCGGCGACCGCCGGATCTGAGCTCAGCAAAGAGCAGCAGCGGTATTGCGCACTCCGAGAGCTCACCGCTCGACCCGGGGAACGTCAGGGCTGCCGGCGACGCCGTTGGGCACCTTGTCGGGCGGCGGCGACCATCTGTCGCAGCGCTCGCCGTTGACTCTCGATGAGTGGCGGTGATCGCCACGCCTCCTCGGGTGCGCGAGCTGCAGCCTCTATCTCGATGCGCATCCGGTCCAGGTCGGTGAGCAGTGCCCCGTGCTGCTGCCAGGCCGCCCGGTCCGCAAGCGACTCCTGATGAAGGAGCCCGGCGAGCCGGTCGCGCCGACGATGAAGCTCGGCCAGTCGCCGGTCAACCTCCATCCGGGCGGCGTGCTGGGCCTCGGTGCCGGCTGTCACCTCGGATACGTGGGCGATGGCATCCGCCGCAGCTGCGAGAACCTGGGCGAGCTCGCCGCGGACCTCTGCGTCGTACACGGTCTCCGCCTCTTCTCTGGGCACGAAATAGGTTCTGTCGAGCAGGGATCGGCACAGATTTCGGATCGTGACGTAGGCGTGCTCGAGTCCCGTCAACCCAGTCCGCAGCCTCGGCAGCGCCTCGCGGGCCCGGGCAACGCGAGGGTTCAGCCTGGCGCTGTCCTGGGCGCGCGTCAGGGTCCGGTCAGCGTGGTCAACCTCGTCGCCCAGACGACGGGCCTCGTTGAGCATCCGGTCGGCTGACTCGCGCGACCACGCCGCGCCCAGCTGGTCGGCAAGCTGTCGCAGGAACGTTGCCATCCGTTCCGCCAGCTCACCGATCGCGTCGCTGGCGGGTTGGACGTAGAGCGGTGTTGCGATGACCAGGTTGACGGACACCCCCACGGCCGCCCCGACCAACGTCTCGTAGACCCGGTCAAGAGCGGCGCCCTCCGCTCCTCCCACCGCCAGCACGAGCATGGCCGAGATGGGAACCTCAAGAAGGTGGTCGCCGAGGTGAAGGAGACGGCCGACGATCAGCGAAACGGCGACGACCACACCCAGGCTCCACCAGGTCAGCCCGACCCAGGTTGCGAGGCCGACTGCGATCAGGACCCCTGCCACGACGCTGGCAACCCTCTGTAGTCCGCTCGCCACGGTCTCGTACATCGTCAGCTGCACGACCAGCAGGGCCGTCAGCGGCGCCAGCACGGGTTGCGGGTCTGTTCCCAGCCGCTGAGCCACGACGTAGGAAAGCACGGCCGCCAGCGTTGTCTTCGCCGTTCGCAGTCCGGGTCTGCGCCCACGGCGGAACAGCGCCGACCGCATCTGACGCATGACGTCGGATCCGCGCGATGACACCGAGCACTCTCCCAACAGATAGCTGGTTCCACTCGATGATCACCCATTTTGCCGGCGAGCAGAAGATGGCTCCTGGCGAGTGGTGTCGCGCGTCGGGTTGAGTGTCGTCCGGGAAGAGCAGATGGTGGGCCGCCTACGCGTCGGCGGGCGCTCTAGGTGACGGTGAGCTTGGCATACATCCCGGAGACGTAGTGGCCCATGAGGTTGCACACGAGCTCGTACTGCCCGGGGGCCAAGGTCACGGTGACCCGGCCCGACGCGCCGGGCTCGATTCCCTCGCCCGAGCCTTCACCACCGGATCTGGATGCCTCACCCAGGCTGCCCGTCTCATCGATCTTGGCCCCCGCGTCAAACGGCCGGCCACCGACGGTCTGCCCAGCCGCCAGGGGAAGGATGACCATCTCATGTTTCACGGCGCCGGCGTTGGTCACCGAGAAGGTCACGATCCCGTGGGGCACCGTGGCGCGGTCGGCCCGCAGGCTCATGGCACCAGGATGCATCGGGCCGGTGCCCTCGCCCATCGGCCCGCCGGAGTCCGTCAGCAGGACACTCACCACGAGCGCGGATGAATGAGGAGCAGAAGGCACCGAGGGGCTCGGAGCCACGGAAGTCGTGCCAGGCGCAGAGCCCGAGGCCCCCGTAACCGCCCCGATGCCAGTTGCCGACCCAGCGGAAGCGGGTCCGCCGATGAGGCTGAAGGTGATCGACGCAAAGGTGACCAGGGCAATCGCGGCGGCCCCCAGAACTGCGACCTTCGAGGGGCGATGTCTCATGGTTATCACTCGCAACGACGGTATCAGGCTCGCGCCGGGCGCCGGTGGGTGGGCGGCGAAGGCGGCGATGCCAGGAGATTCCGCGGTGACCCGAGGACGGCGGATACCCGGTCGAGCGCCAGGGAGCCCTCAGGCTGGTTTTCGGGATGGCCGATCACCCGGTGGTGGCCGCGGACCAGGCGGGGGAGCAGGTCCGAGCAGAGGTTCCGTGTGGCCGTCGCCGGCAGGCTCCTCAGATCTGCTGGTGTGCTCGGGACTGGCGGCGTAGGCAGCGGCCACCCCGTCGGTCGCCAGCCACCCCAGGATCTGGTTGATCGTCCATGCAGGCGACTCGAGCTGCGGAACGTGGCCCACCCCTTTGGCCACCTCGAAGCGCCACATGGGGTTTGCCGCCGCTGCGACGCGCGCGGAGGCGATCGGGACCAGCCTGTCCTGGTCTCCATGGAGCAGCATCACCGGGACGGTGATGCTCCTCAGCATCGCCGCGTGCGCGCGTCTGCGAGCCAGGACCCACATCAGCGAACGTGCTGCCACGATGAGCTCGGCGTCTACATCGGGGTAGTCATGTCGTTCCCGGGCGAGCTTGAGGTGCTGCTGCAGGACAGGTCTGGGCACCCGCGAGGGGTCGGCGCAGCACAGTCGCAGCAGGGCCAGCGCAGCATCCTCGGCCGAACGGGACGAGCGGCTCCGGGCAACCACGCCGCGCCCGACCGCTGGCACGGCATACAGGGCGAATGTGCCCGCCACCACCGGATCCGGCCGCGCGCTCAGCCCGACGGGTAGTGCGGGGTCGATCAGGACCAGGCCGGCGACCGTCTCGGGATGGGCCGCTGTCTGCAGCACCGCGATCAGCCCTCCCATCGAGTTCCCGACCAGGATGGCCGGATCGCCGCAGACCTCGGTCAGGAACCGGTGGAGGAGCTGCTGGTTCGCGCGCACAGAGGTCGAGCGTCCGTTGCTGCGGGTCCGTCCGAACCCGGCGAGGTCCAGGGCGATCACCCGGCAGGTGCGGGACAAGGTCGGGGCGACGGCCGCCCAGTTGACCAGCGACCCACCCAGGCCATGGACACAGACGACCAGGGGACCCTCCTGCGGGCCGCCGTACTCGACATAGTGAACCGGGCCGTCAAGGTCGACCCATTGCGACGGCGGCCTGGCGGACCGGCGGCGCGGCGCCTGATCGGTCACGGCACTCCTCCCTGCCAGAGCGCCGAACCGTTCAGGGGTCGACGCCTTCCGCGGCATCTTCCGCGGCAGTACCTACCGGCGGTACAGCGCCTCCACGTCGGCGCCGAATGACTTCAGGACGATGTGACGCTTCACCTTCAGCGTCGGTGTGAGCTCTCCGGTCTCCTCGCTGAAGTCGACGGGGAGCACCCGGATCTTCTTGATCGACTCAGCAGCAGACACCGCCTTGTTCGCCTCGTTCACTGCAGACTGGAGGGCGGCGAGCAGGTCGGGGTCGTCATACAGGTCGGCCACGCTGGCGGTCGTCGACTTGCCGGTCTCCGCCTTCCACGGTTCGAAGGCCTCCGGGTCAATCGTGATCAGGGCGCCGATGAAAGGACGCCGGTCGCCGACCACGACGCACTGGCTGACCAGCCAGTGCGCGCGCAGCCGGTCCTCAAGCACCATCGGGGCGACGTTCTTTCCTGAGGAGGTCACCAGGATGTCCTTCTTGCGGCCGGTGATCGTGAGATAACCGTCGTCGTCGAGGGCCCCGAGGTCACCGCTGTGGAACCAGCCCTCGTCGTCGAAGACCTCGCTGGTCGCCTCGTCATTGCGCCAGTAGCCCGTGAAGACGTTGCCACCCTTGATCAGCACCTCGTCGTCGTCGTCGATGCGAATCGCGCAGCCGGGGATCGGTTGCCCGACGGACCCCATGCGCTGTCTGGCGGGCAGGTTGAGCGTCACCCCCGCACAGGTCTCGGTGAGCCCGTAGCCCTCGAGCACGTTGATTCCGATGCCACGGAAGAAGTGACCGAGCCGGGCACCAAGGGGCGCCCCGCCACTGACCGACCAGCGCACGTCGCCACCGAGGGCCGCACGAATCTTGGTGAAGACCAGTCTCTCGAAGATCGCGTGCCGCGCCCTCAGCAGCAGGCCCGGGCCGCCGGTTTCAAGGGACATGCTGTAGGCCATCGCCGTTGCCTCGGCGAGGTCGAAGATGCGTCCCTTGCCCTCGGCGGCCGCCTTGTGCTGGGCCGTGTTGTAGATGCGCTCGAACACGCGGGGCACCGAGAGCACGGAGGTCGGCCGAAACTCGACCAGCTGGGGGACGATGTTCTTGATATCCCCGGTGTGCGCGAGGTGAACTCTGTTGTGCACCGCGCCCAGCTGGATGGAGCGCGCCAGGATATGGGCGAGCGGCAGGAAGTGCAGGGTCCTGGTCTGATCGTTGAACACCTGTTCCCGGACACCCTGCGCCGTGCAGACGTTGCGTATCTCGGCCAGGAGGTTGGCGTGGGTGATGGCGCAGCCCTTTGGCCGTCCGGTGGTACCGGACGTGTAGATGATGGTGGCCAGCAAGTCGCTGGTGACAGAGCGGCGGCGCGCCATGACAGCCTCCGCCGAGACGTCCTGGCCGGCGGCGGCAAGGCGGTCCAGGCCCCCGGAGTCGATGACCCACACCTCGCGCAGATCCGGCAGCCTGACGGGAAGATCAGCGATGATTTGCGCATGCTCCTCGGTCTCGACAAGCGCGGCGACCGCCCCGGAGTCGGTCAGGATCCACTGCACCTGTTCAGCCGATGAGGTCTCGTAGACAGGAACCGTCACGCCACCGGCGGTCCAGATCGCGAAGTCGCACAGCATCCACTCGAACCGGGTGCGGGAGAAGAGCGCAACCCTGTCGCCCGCCTGCACGCCCGCGGCGATCAGCCCCGCTGCGAGCCTGGTGACCTGCTCTGCCGTCTCCCGGTAGGTCACCGGCACCCAGCGGTCTTCGACCCGCCGAGAGAATCCTGGATGATCCGGCCAGCGTTCGGCATGATCGAAGACGTCGTCGGTCAGGTTTTCCGCAAGGCCTGCCACGTAGTTGGCCGGCACGCTGAACTCATGCATCTCACACCTCGACAAACCGGTCGCGACCCACGTCGCGACTCGGGTCTCCCAAGATTCCCACTTCGCAAGCTCCGCCGCCAGATGAGAGAGAGAGTTCGTGGCGGAGCCGCTCACGGCGCTATCTGGAGGCCGGGCACGCCACCTGGCCGGCAGCCGGAAGGGCGGCAGCTCTGGCTAGCCTCGCGCTCAGGAAGCTGCCGTAGGAACAGGTGTGATGGTCGGCGAAGGGGTTGACCCGGGGACCGGAGCCGTGGTGGGTGAAGTCGTGGGCCTCGGTGCCACGGCAGCGATCGGTGCCGTGGCGGGCGCCTTGGTGCCTACGACGACAGGGGTCGCGGGAGCCTTTGGGGCAAGCGCCTTCTTGGGGGCCGCAGCGCTGCCACCCGCCGAGGCGCCGGGTCGGACGGTGCTCGTGGGCACCTGGCCCGCGACGGGGACGGCTGCGGCTGTGGCCGCAGGGACAGGGGCCACCGGAGGCGCGATCACTGTGCGAACGACGTGCACGACACAGACACCCTTTTCGAGCGTCGCGGTCCCGGCACAGCCTGGGGCCGTGGCGGGGGCGAGCGCGACAGGAGCCTTGGCCTTGAACGCCGTGGGGACAGGTGACCCGGCTGAAGATGAGACGGCGCCGTAGACGGCGGCGCCGACGACTAGACCCAGGGCAGCTCCGCTGAGGATGGTGGTGCGCGGTCCAAGGTGTCCCTTGGTGCTGTGGGCGGGGGCGGTGCGATTCATCTGTGGTCCTTGCGACGTGGGACGGGGACGGACTATCGGGGTAATGCTCTCTGACCCAACCCCATCGGCACCTGACGAGAACCTCAAATCCAGGTCAAGGTCCCCGACTATTTGCGCCACACCCCCTCCTGGTTCACAGTTACCGTCATGAGTACTGTGATCCCTCTCACATCCGAAGAGCGCCACGCCAACCTTGACCTTGACCAGCTCAGGCAGCTCGTCGGCCTGGTCGACTACGACCAGTCAAGAGACCCATTCCCGGTTACTGGCTGGGACGCGCTGGTCTTCGTGGTCGGTAACGCGACCCAGACCTCGCACTTCTTCCAGTCCGCCTTCGGTATGGAGCTTGTCGCCTACAGCGGGCCGGAGACGGGCAACCGCGACCACAAGGCGTTTGTGCTCAAGAGCGGTTCATGTCGTTTCGTCATCAAGGGTGGAGTTGCCCCTGACAGCCCGCTCCTGGGCCATCACCGGGCTCACGGTGACGGTGTGGTCGACATCGCCCTCGAGGTGCCCGACGTGGACAAGTGCATCGAGCACGCGCGTGCCACAGGCGCGACAGTCGTCCAGGAGCCGCAGGACATCACCGATGAGCATGGGACCATCCGGCTGGGTGCCATCGCCACGTACGGCGAGACGCGGCACACGCTGGTGGATCGTTCCCGGTACGACGGGGTCTACCTGCCCGGCTACGTTGAGCGGACCTCAGGCCTCGCGCGGCGCGCGGGCGCGCCGAAGCGGTTCTTCCAGGCACTCGACCATGTTGTGGGGAATGTCGAGCTGGGCAAGATGGACGAGTGGGTGAGCTTCTACAACAAGGTGATGGGGTTCGTGAACCTCGCCGAGTTCATCGGCGACGACATCGCCACCGACTACTCCGCACTGATGAGCAAGGTCGTCGCCAACGGTAACCACCGGGTCAAGTTCCCCCTCAACGAGCCGGCGATCGCCAAGAGGAAGAGCCAGATCGATGAGTTCCTCGAGTTCTACCGGGGTCCCGGCGTCCAGCACCTGGCCCTGGCGACCAGTGACATCCTGGCCACCGTCGACGCCATGCGCGCCGAGGGCGTGGAGTTCCTGGTGACGCCCGCCTCCTACTACGAGGACCCCGCCCTGCGCGGGCGGATCGGCGCCGTGCGCGTCCCGATCGAGGAGCTTGCGAAGCGAGGCATTCTCGTTGACCGCGACGAGGACGGGTACCTGCTGCAGATCTTCACCCGGCCTACCGGCGACCGGCCCACCATGTTCTTCGAGGTGATCGAGCGACACGGGTCACTGGGCTTCGGCAAGGGCAACTTCAAGGCGCTGTTCGAGGCAATCGAACGCGAGCAGGAGCGCCGCGGCAACCTCTGAGGTATCCGTGACATCTGCGCGAGGGTGGGGACTCCACCTTCGGATATCCCGTGAACCTGGGGGAGTTGGTCAGAGCCGTCAGGCGAGCGCCGGTGTGATCGTACCGACGACCTCGCCCAGACCGATCCGGGCGCCGCCCGGGCCGGGGGCCCAACCGGTCACCGTCACGGTGTCACCGTCCTGAAGGAAGGCTCGCGATGAGCCGTCATCCAGAGTCAGCGGCTCCTGCCCGTTCCAGGTGAGCTCGATCAGGCTTCCGCGGGTGTCCCTGTCCGGGCCGCTGATGGTGCCGGAGGCGAACAGGTCACCATCGCGCAGGCTCGCGCCGTTGACCGTCAGATGCGCGAGCATCTGGGCAGGGGACCAGTACATCCCCGCGTATGTCGGACTCGACACAAGCGTGCCGTTGATCCGGACCTCGAGGTGGATGTCGAGGCCGAAAAGGCCTGCGGGCGGACCGCTTCGGTCAGAGCCGTCTCGGGCAGAACCTCGCAGGTAGGGGAGCGGCTCGGGATCCTGTGGTGGCAGCGGAATCCTTGCTGCTGCCAGCGCCTCCATGGGAACCACCCAGGCACCGAGCGTCGAGCCGAACGACTTGCCCAGGAACGGACCCAGCGGGACAGACTCCCAGGCCTGGATGTCGCGTGCGCTCCAGTCGTTGAACAGTGCCACGCCGAAAAGGTGTTCGGCCGCATCGTCGACGGTGACCCGACTGCCGAGCCTGGTGCCGGCGCCCACGATGAAGCCAAGCTCTGCCTCGATGTCGAGCCTGCTGCTCGGGCCGAAGACTGGGGCCAGGTCGGCCGGTGCCCTGTGCTGGCCGCTCGGCCGGGTGATGTCGGTGCCGCTGACCACCACGGTTCCTGCGCGGCCGTGATATCCGATCGGAAGGTGCTTCCAGTTAGGCGACAGCGCCTCACCACCAGGCCGAAAGATCCTGCCGATGTTGGTGGCGTGGTTCTCGCTTGCATAGAAGTCGACGTAGTCGGCGACCTCTATCGGCAGGTGCAGGGTGACCTCGTCCAGCGGCATCAGGTAGGGCTGGATCCCGTCCCGGTGTGCCGGGTTGGACAGAACCTCGATGAGCCAGGCGCGTGCCGCCTCCCACGCAGGACGGCCCAGAGACAGGAAGTGGTTCAGGTTCGGCTGCATCCACCAGACCCCGGACTCCATGCCCAGGAACTCAGCCGCCGCGCCCGCGTCGAGCACGAGATCGCCGATCCGGACGCCGACCCGTCGCAGGTCCGGATCGGTGGTGGAGAAGATGCCATAGGGCAACGTGGCCAGCCCGTAGGGGTGGTCCTGCGGCAGATCCAGCCAGGTGGCTCTTGGCCTGCCAACGAGTCCGATCCGCTCCTCGCCGCCCTTGGACGCCTGCTCGTTGTCGTCGAACCCGGTCGCGGTCATACCTTCTTCTCCCTGATCAGGCCAAGCGCAGCCAGGTCGCCAACGGGGTCCGTGACGTCGCAGCAGCCGTATGACGTGAAGAACGCGCGCACCACGCTCGAGTCCGCCTCGCTCATCCTGGTGATGATGTCAAGGATCTGCCCGGGGTCGTGCTGGGCGAGCAGGGGCTCCATCTCGGGCACCCCGCCGCCGTGGGCAAGACCCCATCGGGTGGCCGCAATGACGTTGAGGAACCCGAGCTGTCGGCCGCCCGAGGAGGTGGTCCGGCTGAAGGCATGGTGAAGCCCCCCGGTCAGCTTGAAGCTGAGGTCACGGTCGATGCAGGCGCGAATGAAAGTCGCCAGCTCGGTCGTGGTCGGGGCCGGTTGCCCCGGGATCGATCCGGTCCGGAACTTGGCCTGGACCGGGCTGGCGCCGCTCCCATGCGATGTGAGATCGGACAGGGCGCTCTCGAGCTCGGTGCCACGCGGCACCTCGACCGAGACCCGTGCACCCGGGCTCTGGGTGCCCAAGGTGTCGGGGCCCTGGCCATTCACGTGACGCCAGTCGGGAGACCAGCCGATCTCGACCCCGGTCACGGTCACGCTCGGATGTCCGCTCAGCAGGGAGCGCGCCTCGCCGATCAGGGCCGGGCTGGTGCCCGGGCGGCCGATCAGGACAATCTCCACAGGGGGGTGCTCGAGGTTCAGGAGGTCCGTACTGGCGGAGGCAGGCAGGAGCAGCGGGCCGACCAGGTCCGCATACGAGCTCGCCTGTCGTGCAACGTGATCCCGCAGCGCCACGGGAAGCGGGGCGAGCCCTGGAGGGAAGACGGCAGCATCGTCGAAGAGGCTCCGAAAAAGGTTCCGCTCGGTGGGGCGGTCGGCCTTGACGCCGAAAGGCTCAGGCGTTGACATGCCTGGAATAGTACTGAAGTCTTGGGCCGA
This sequence comes from Actinomycetota bacterium, assembly GCA_040006795.1. Lineage (GTDB taxonomy): Bacteria > Actinomycetota > Actinomycetes > Actinomycetales > Dermatophilaceae > UBA4719. The sequence continues at coordinate 22,140 of JBDTWH010000080.1, forward strand.
AACGACGCGAGGACGACCATGGCGCACTACCTGCGGATCGGCGACGTGCCCGACAAGCGGCACACGCAGCACCGCACCCCCGGAGGCGGTCTGTACTACGAGGAGCTGATGGGGCAGGAGGGCTTCACCTCGGACTCCTCGCTTCTGTACCACCGGGGTCTGCCGTCTGCGATCAGTGACGCCCGAACGTGGGACCTGGCAGACGCGCTGGCGACGACGCCCAACCACCCGCTGCTGCCACGTCACCTGAGGCTGCACGACCTGTTTGTCGATGGCGCCTGGCGGGGCGTTGACCCGGTGACCGGCCGCCGGCTCGTTCTGGGCAACGCCGACGTGCGGATCTCCTACGTCGTGGCTGACACGCCAAGCCCTTTCTACCGCAATGGCACTGGTGACGAGTGTGTGTTCGTCGAGAACGGCGCAGCCCGGGTGGAGACCGTCTTCGGCTCGCTAGACGTGGCCAGTGGGGACTACCTGATCGTTCCACGGGCGACAACCCACCGCTGGATGCCCACCGGTGATGAGCCGTTGAGCGCCTACTGCATCGAGTCGAGCTCGCACATTACCCCGGCCAGGCGATATCTGAGCAGGTACGGTCAGCTGCTCGAGCACGCGCCCTACTGCGAACGTGACCTGCGACTGCCACAGGGACCGTTGCTGGCCGAGGCTGCCGGCACACGAGCCGACACACCCACTGAGGTGTACATCAAGCACCGGGGCGGCGGGCCGGGCGGGATAGTCGGCACGATCCATACCCTCCCCGGAAACCCTCTCGATGTCGTCGGCTGGGATGGCTGCCTGTATCCATATGCCTTCAACGTCAGCGACTTCGAGCCGATCACCGGGAGGGTGCACCAGCCACCGCCGGTCCACCAGGTCTTCGAGGGCGACGGCTTCGTCATCTGCAACTTCGTTCCGCGCAAGGTCGACTACCACCCCTTGTCCATCCCGGTGCCGTACTACCACTCCAATGTCGACAGCGACGAGATCATGTTCTATGTCGCCGGGGACTACGAGGCGCGCAAGGGGTCGGGCATCGGCAGGGGTTCGGTCTCGGTACACCCGGGCGGTCATCCGCACGGTCCCCAGCCGGGAGCCTACGAACGCTCGATCGGGGCCGAGTTCTTCGACGAGCTTGCTGTCATGGTCGACACCTTCCGTCCCCTGGGGCTCGGTGAGGCCGGGCGTGCCGTCGACGATGGCAAGTACGCCTGGTCTTGGGCCGGCGGCAAGGACGAGCAGGCGCTCGACGGTGCCGGCTGACCTGCTAAAGAATGCGATCCGGTTCTACCGCAGTTCCATCATTTCTTACATCCGCTGAACATAAAGATGTTCCAAAATAACGTTTGTCTCTGTCGAGGCCACTTCAGAGCTGCCGCTGAGGTTAACGACAACGAACCGCCGAAGCTCCGCAGTACCCGGAGCAACGATATGCACGAAGAAATCCTGGCCCCCGGCGACAAAGAACACATTCCGCACCTCCGGCATTCCTGCCAACCGCTTCGCGAAGGAAGGGATCATGCCCCGGGCATCTGCCTGAAGCCGGACGCCGATGATCGCCTGAAGGGGATGCCCCACCGCCTCCGGGTCGATGTCGGCGTAGAAGCCTCTGATCACGCCGGTCGCGACCAGGGACCGCACCCGCCCCAGGCAGGTTGACGGCGCGATCCCGACTCGTTCGGCGAGTGCGTTGTTGGGGATCCGTGCCTCCACAGCCAGTACTTCCAGGATCCGGCGATCTGTCTCGTCAATGAGGGGCCGAACATCGTTCGGCCGATTGCCAGCCTCGGGTACATCCTCCGAATATTCGCTCATGGAATGCCCTCTCCAAGGAAGATATGCCGAGGCGTTGGTAACGAATAGAACCGATGGACTTTAGTCCTTCTCAGCGAAGAGAATGTCAAATACTCTAGCCAACGCACCCGCCAACATCGTCGGGCGTCAGCCGTGACCGCCAGTGCTGCCCGGTCGAGAGCGATGAATCGGAACCCGATTAACAACGCCATCAGCGCTGATGGCGCCCTGCGCTATAAGCGTGGTCGTCCGGCTCCGGTTTGGCTCAGTTCGCGACAAGGAAACATCCTATGTCCGCTGCACAGATTACCGAGGTTTCCGGGTCGCCCGGCACCGACACCGCGAGGGCTGGCCGAGGCGAAGAACCGCATCTGGCCCGTTCGCTCAGCAACCGTCACATCCAGATGATCGCCATCGGTGGCGCCATCGGGACCGGCCTTTTCATGGGCTCCGGCAGGACCATCGCCGTCGCCGGCCCGGCCATACTCTTCGTTTACGGAATCATCGGATTCTTCCTGTTCTTCGTCATGAGGGCCATGGGGGAGATCCTGCTCTCCAACCTGCAGTACAAGTCCTTCGGTGACTTCGCAGGGGATATCCTCGGCCCGTGGGCCGGGTTTCTCACTGCCTGGTCCTACTGGTTCTACTGGGTGGTCGTCGGCGTCGCCGACATTGTTGCGATCACCGCCTATGTCCAGGTGCTGGTGCCCGGCACTCCGCTCTGGCTTCCGGCACTGGTCGTCCCGGTGCTGTTGCTGACCCTGAATCTGCCCACCGTCGCCGCATTCGGTGAGATGGAGTTCTGGTTCGCCATCATCAAGGTGGTGGCTATTCTGGCGCTGATCGCCACCGGCGCAGTCATGATCGGCACGCACTTCGCCTCACCCGACGGCGCCGTGGCGAGTCTGTCCAACATCTGGAATGACGGAGGGATGTTCCCGCACGGCGCGCTCGGCTTCGTCCTGGGGTTCCAGATCGCCATCTTCGCCTTCGGGGGCATCGAGCTCGTGGGCACCGCGGCCGCGGAGACCAAGGACCCGGACAAGAACATGCCACGGGCCATCAACTCCATCCCGATCCGGGTCATGCTCTTCTACATAGGTGCCCTGACCGTCATCATGGCGGTCAACCCCTGGCGCACCATCGACCCCGAGAGCAGCCCATTCATCGGCATGTTCACCCTGGCCGGGATCGGCATCGCCGCCGTCGCCGTCAACCTCGTGGTGTTGACGTCGGCCGCATCGAGTGCGAACTCGGGCATCTACTCGACGTCCCGGATGATCTACGGGCTGGCCGGGCACGGCAACGCACCCAGGACCTTTGGCAAGCTCAGCAAGCGCAGGGTTCCGCAGAACGCGCTGCTGTTCTCCTGCATCTTCATGCTGTTCGGGTTGGTCATGCTGTACGCCGGGGACTCGGCGATGGGTGCCTTCGTGGTCGTCACGTCGCTTGGCTCGGTGATCATCATCTTCACCTGGTCCATGATCATGGTCAGCTACCTCGTCTATCGCCGTCGTCGTCCGCAGCTCCATGCGGCATCGACCTTCAAGCTGCCCGGCTCACGGTTCATGCCGCAGGTAACCCTCGTCTTCTTCGCCCTGATGATCGCCGCACTGGCCCAGGACGCCGACACGAGGCTGGGACTTTACGTGTTCCCCATCTGGCTGCTTCTCATGGGTGTCGCGTGGTCCTTCAACCGCCAGACCCCGCTGCAGCAGGCCCGGATCGAAGAGTGGAAAGCGGAGGCCGCAGCCGAGAAGCTCGCCCTGGCCACGAGCTCGCAGGGCCGGGCGGGCGGCCTCCGATGAGGGCTCTCTCCCACGGGGTCTCCTCACCTGGGCTCACCGCGACCGTTCGACCCCATCCCCTACCTATCCATCACCCGCGTTCATCAACTGCTATCGGAGGCACGGACCCATGCATGTAGGCATCCCCAAGGAAGTCAAGAACAACGAGTACCGCGTGGCTATCACGCCCTCTGGTGTTCACGAGCTCGTGCGCAACGGGCACGAGGTCAGTGTCGAGACCAACGCCGGCACCGGTTCCTCGATCACCGACGACGAGTATGTCCGCGCGGGCGCAAAGATCCTGGACACGGCCGCTGACGTGTGGGCCACGGGTGACCTGATCCTGAAGGTCAAGGAGCCCATCGCCTCCGAGTATCCGTTGATGCGCGAAGGCCAGACCCTGTTCACCTACCTTCACCTCGCCGCCGACCGCACGCTGACCGAGGAGCTGGTCAAGCGCAAGATCACCGGCATCGCCTACGAGACCGTCGAGCTGCCCGACCACTCGCTGCCCCTGCTGGCTCCGATGAGCGAGGTCGCCGGCCGGCTGGCACCGCAGGTTGGCGCGGCGACGCTGATGGCGGCGCAGGGTGGGCGCGGTGTCCTGATGGGCGGCGTGTCCGGCGTCCAGGCGGCCAAGGTCGTCGTGATCGGCGCGGGTGTGTCCGGCATGAACGCTGCGGCCATCGCGCTGGGCATGCAGGCCGAGGTGCTCCTGCTCGACCGCAACGTGGCCAAGCTTCGGGCCGCGGATGCGATCTACCAGGGCCACTGCCAGACGATCTGCTCCAACGCCTACGAGGTCGAGCACGCCATCGCCGACGCGGACCTGGTCATCGGTGCGGTCCTGGTCCCCGGTGCCAAGGCTCCGACCCTGGTCACCAACGAGCAGGTCTCACGGATGAAGCCGGGCTCGGTTCTGGTGGACATCTCCATCGACCAGGGCGGCTGCTTCGAGGACTCTCATGCGACCACGCACGCCGACCCGACGTACAAGGTGCACAACTCGGTGTTCTACTGCGTGGCCAACATGCCGGGCGCGGTGCCTCACACCTCGACCTACGCGCTGACCAACGTGACGCTGCCGTATGCCGTGGAGCTCGCCAACCACGGCTGGCGCAAGGCACTCCAGGCCGACCCGGCCCTGGCACTGGGTCTGAACACCTACGACGGTCAGATCACCTACGGCCCGGTGGCCGAAGCGCACGGCGCTCAGCTTCTGAGCCTGGAAGACGTGCTGCGCTGACCCGTTAACGTGCTCCGCTGAGAACGAGCTTGGTGCCTGCGCCCGCCCGACCGCCCAACGGTCGGGCGAGCGCCGGGCGCTGACAGCATGTCGTCTGCGAGGGCAGGCTGCTGTCGTGTTGCAGGCTCAGACCCGAAGTCGTTTCGCAGGCACGTACACCAATGTCCTCTGGCCTTCGCCCCGTCAACCGGCGGTTCTCCTAAAGAAGTGGTCCCATGTACTGCTCTGCCCTTGACCTTTTCTCCATCGGGATCGGTCCATCCAGCTCCCATACGGTCGGGCCGATGCGGGCTGCCCTCGCCTTCGCGGATCACCTCGCGGCAGCCGGCCGGCTGACCGACGTCAGGCGGATCACCTGTTCTCTGTACGGCTCCCTGGGCGCCACCGGTCTCGGGCATGCCACGCCGGACGCAATCCTGGCCGGGCTGGCTGGCTTCCGGCCCGAGACGTGTGACCCCGACGATGTGCGCGGCGCCTGGACGAGCCTGGCTCCCAGCGGCGCGAAGCTCAGGCTCGGCGGCAGCCACGAGATCTTTGTCAGCCCGGACGACGTCAGCCTCAAGCCTCGGACCCGCCTGCCCGGGCATCCGAATGCGCTCACGCTGTGGGCCTGGGGCGAGATCCAGGGAGTGCCTCTCCTGGAGGAGACGTACTACTCGGTCGGCGGAGGCTTCATCCGTCGGGACGGCGACCCGACCGAGCTACCGGCCGCAGGCCCGCCACCCATGGCGTACTCGTCGGGCGAGGAGCTGCTGGCCCTCTGCGACGCCCACGGCCTCGAGGTCTGCGACGTAGCGCGGGCCAACGAAGAGTCGATCCATGGTCCCGGGAGGCTGGATGCCGGGCTCGACGCCATCTGGGAAGCGATGCACCACTGCGTCGAAACCGGGCTGCGCACGGAAGGCACTCTGCCCGGCGGACTGGGCGTGAGGCGTCGAGCCTCATCGATCCGTCTGCGGCTGGAGGAGAGCGGACGCCTCCTGCAGCCGGTGCGTGACACTGCCACCGAGTGGCTGCACGCCTTCGCTCTGGCGGTCAACGAGGAGAACGCGTCCGGCGGTCGGGTGGTGACGGCGCCCACCAATGGCGCGGCTGGCGTCATACCCGCAGTCGGTCAGTACTACCTCCGGTTCGTGCCAGGTGCCGATGCCGCAGGCATTCGTCGTTACCTGCTGACAGCCGTTGCCATCGGTTCTCTGGTCAAGGCGAAGGCGTCCATCTCCGGGGCCGAGGGCGGTTGTCAGGCTGAGGTCGGAACCGCCTGCGCGATGGCGTCTGGCGCCCTCTGCGCGGTGCTGGGCGGAACGCCCCGGCAGGTCGAGAACGCGGCCGAGATCGCCATGGAGCACCACCTGGGCCTTACCTGCGATCCGGTCGGCGGACTTGTCCAGGTGCCGTGCATCGAGCGGAACGCCATCGCGTCCTCGACAGCGGTGTCAGCAGCGCGTCTCGCACTGCATGGCGACGGGACCCACCTGGTGTCGTTCGACACGGTGATCGAGACCATGCGCCAGACCGGCCTCGACATGATGACGAAGTACAAGGAGACCAGCGAGGGCGGTCTGGCGGTCAACGTCACCATCTGCTGACCGCAGGACAGCCGGGCTCGGTCGCAGGGGTCCTAAGGGTCCCAGGGGTCCTAAGACCGGATCGGCCGTAGGGGGTCCTTCGTCTTACAACGAAGGTCGCGTAGACGTGTTCCATGTCGAAGCGGGAACCTGAGTATCTCAACGCAACGTGTCGCAGGCACAGTGCGTGGGAATGTTCACCAGCAGGATTATCGCGACAGTGGAGAAAATGCCATGACATCACGTGAGCCTCTCTTCGAAAACGGTTCAGACAGGCGTAAGCAGATAACCCGAGCTGCCACCGCCTGGGAATGGCTCACGACACCGGGCCACGTCGCACCACCCACTGTTGAAGCCCTGCCCGGCTCCGAACCAGCTCTCCGGATCCCGGCACGCCGATTCGGCGCAACCCCGCTGGGCAGGCTCAGGATCCAGGCGACATGCGATGCCATCGCGAGCGGATATCTGCAGGGCGAGTCGATGGCCCGCTTCTTCACCGGCGAGTACCCGTACGACGGCGAGCAGCTGGACTCGGCCCTCTCACGAGGCGAGATCGACTGGCCTCGCCAGACATGCGGGATGGACCAGATCTTATGAGTACAGGAAGAATTGTGAGTTCAGGAAGAAACGTGAAGAGATGCTGCCTAGCTTCACTCGGTGCCCCTTATAGGCCTTGTGGGTGCAGATCTCAGGCGTTGAATGAGCCGCTTTGCCAGGGAGGTGACGGAATCGCCACATAGTGTTCGTCCGTTGCGACTTCCGACCCCGTTCCTAACTGTTGCACCAACACGCTCCTTGAGCGTTTCTGTGATGGAATTGTGATATTTCGCGGTTCTGTGTGTACGGTAGTCGGGCTTCGTCACCACTGACGCAGTGCTTGATGCGGTTCGCCTAGTCCTGTCACCGCAGTCAAGACTCTCAACATCCGCTTGGCAGGAGCGGGGGACCCACATTTTGGGGCGTCGAGATGACGCTCCTTGGGGTGAAGCCCTCTCGGTGGTGGACGACCGCGGTCGTTCTGCCGGCGTGAAGGCCGGGTGCAATCTCCCATCCGAATCCGACAGCTGACCTCGTAGGCGTCTGGAGAGGTAGCTTCACCATGTCGAGCCACGAAACCGGTCGCCATCGCGCGCCACGCCACGAGACTTCAGGATCTTCCTTCTCATCGGCGATCTCACGTTCCGCCAGACCAGCTAGCAAAGCCTCCGCCGTCATCCTCATCTCCGGCGCCATGGTGGCTTCCCTTGCTCTCCCCGCCTCGGCAGCCACACCGGTTCGCAAGGCGATCGCGCCTGTGGCCCAGGCGGTTGAGGTCGGGGCTCCGTCGGCTGCCCAGGCGCCGCTGGCACCGCAGACCTTCGGGCGCATCGGTTTCACCGGCGTGGTCAAGCCCAAGCCCAAGCCTGCCCCGGTGCCGGTCGTTCGTCAGCCGGCAGCCGTGGTCAGTCGGTCGGACACGCGTGCGCCCATCAAGACTCCTGTCCAGCAGGCACCGACAGCGGCCCCAGGAACTGCAGGCGTCCTCGGCGTGGCTGCGAGCCTGGCCGGCATCTACTACATCTACGGCGGAACCACGACTGCCGGCTTCGACTGCTCGGGTTTCACGCAGTACGTCTTCGCCAAGGTTGGTATCAGCCTGCCCCGCACGTCCCAGCAGCAGCAAGCCGCGGCGAAGCCAGTGTCAAACCCGCAGCCAGGTGACCTCGTGTTCTTCGGCAACCCTTCCGGCCATGTGGGCATCTACGCCGGCAACGGCATGATGTGGGACTCCCCGCGCAGCGGGGTGGCCGTCGGGCTGCACGCCATCTGGTCGTCCGGCGCGACTTACGGTCGCTTCTGATCGACGCAGAGGCCTGAGCTCGACCGAGGACCGATGATGATGGCGGTGGAGACCGAAAGGCGCCAGTCGCTGCGAACTCTGTCGGGCGAAGTCTGTCGGGGGATCCAAGCCGCCCCCTGCACCCAGATGCCTCCGCGCCCCGGACGGCGCACCACGACGATCGGCGCCGGGACGGGCGCATCATTACGTTCGTCTGTATGCGCACACGTGAGCTCGGCAGGACGGGTCGTCAGGCATCCATCGTCGGTCTGGGGTGCTGGTAGCTCGGCGGCGACTGGGGCCAGGTGGACGAGACGGACGCGATGGGCGTGCTTCACGCGGCGCTCGACTCCGGGGTGACATTCCTGGATACCGCGGACGTCTACGGCGACGGTCGCAGCGAACTCCTGATCGGGCGCCTGCTGGCCGAGCGGCCCGACGCCGCCATCAGCGTGGCCACGATGGGCCGACGAGCCGACCCGCACGTTCCGGGGGCGTTCACCCTGGCGGCATTCCGGAGCTGGACGGATCGCAGCCGGGCCAACCTCGGCGTGGAGGTACTGGACCTCGTTCAGCTCCATTGCCCGCCGACAGCGGTGTTCTCCGATGACCGCGTGTTCGATGCCCTTGACACCCTGGTGCAGGAACAGCGGATCGCCGCGTATGGCGTCTCGGTCGAGACGTGTGACGAAGCCCTTGCTGCCATTGCCCGCCCCAAGGTCGCCACGGTACAGCTCATCCTGAATGTGTTCCGGCGCAAGCCGCTCGAACGCGTCCTGCCGGCGGCCCTTGAGGCCGGTGTCGGCGTCATCGCCCGGGTTCCTCTGGCCAGCGGGCTGCTCTCAGGCAAGTACGACGAGTCCACCACGTTCGCGCCGGGGGATCATCGCACCTTCATCCCGGGGGCCCGCAACGCCTCGCAGGTGAGGGACAACGCGGCCGCCGGCGAGCTCGAACCGCTGTCGGCGGAGGTCCTGGACGCTCTGCGCGAGATCTACGACGACGGGATTCGCGAGAGCGTGCACGAACGCTGGTAGGGGCTGCACAGAGACGACCTGCTGAGGCCGAGATCGGGTGCTGACTGACCTGTCCAGAACGGATCTGGTCAGCTGCGCTTGTCCCGCTTGCCGACCAGGGCGAGTCCCCACCCGACGACTCCTGCCGCAAGGAGCAGCAGCCAGGAGAACGCGACCCATGGCACCTCGATGCGAGCGCCCCACGCCGTCAGCGCAGTCCCGACGATCAGGGTCGCCAACAGCGGTCTGGCGTACCAGAAGATCATGGCCGGCATTCCGGCCGGTCCGAAGACCCCCGCCGGGGCCATTCCGCGGAAGGACGCCATCAGGTGCGCGCCGGCGAGGAGGACCGCGATACCAAGGTTCCAGAGGAACGCGACGGGCGGAGCCAGACCTGCCAGCGACAGGAGGGCGTTCACGACGATCGAGGTCAGTACCCAGGCCGAGACCGGCACGATGAGGTGGGCCCACGCCGTATCACGGTACGGAAGGCCGAGCATCCGGGATGTGCCGGAGTTGTCGGCGTGCAGTCGCAGCCCCTCGCACCAGGCGCCGAAACCGAGGTAGGCGAGCACCAGGCTGACCAGCGGGGCCACCGTCGGGGTTCGCGGTGACTGAAGCGAAAGCATGAGCCCCGCTGATCCCGCTGCGGCGAGGCCCAGCCCGTAGAGCGCAGACCCAGGTGCACGGCGCATGCCCAGGACGTCGCGACGCGCGATCACCACGCGGGGCCCGCTCACTTTCAGCCGTATCCGTCGGGCGTGTGTCGTGGGTCGCGCCGCATCCAGACGAACGGTGCGAAGATCGCCGGCCAGTACTGCCCCACCGATCGTGATGTTGCTCGCTGCCTGTCTGCGAAGGCTGGTGATGTCCAGCAGCGTCAGAGCGTATCGGCGCCCGCGAGGCAGTGAGGGGCCGGGCCGGAACTCTAGCGAGGACGCCCGGAGCTGACCGCGCAGCCAGAGCTCGGCGACGAGCAGGCCCAGCAGGCCCCCGCCGAGAGTTGCCGGCAGGAGCAGGACCGGCCGGGCGGCCTCGGCGATCGCCAGTCCTGCGCCGCTGACCGCGCCCAGCAGCAGCCCTCCGAAGACTGACCCGAACAGGCTCAGACGCCAGCTGCGGCCGAGCGTGACCTTGCGTGGCAGGGGGCTTGCCACAACCAGCTCGAGGTAGGGCAACGGCGGCACGACGGGACCATGCACGCGCCCCGCGAACCGGACCAGGCCGAGCAACAACACGGCGACCGTTACCGCTGCGAGCGCCCCTGCAGGGGTCAGGGCATGGTCTGCGAGCCACTTCCCGTCCAGGGAACGGAACAGCTGCTGGGCAGCGGGGATCCCGTAGGCCCCGGCAATGATCACCGCCACGTACACGGGGTACAGGGCGTCGCCGCGCGAGGTGTCCGGCCGGTTGCCGCGGATGGCAGCGCGGACCTGGCCCAGCAGCCGCTGGTCCGGGTTGGTCATGCCGGCTGGATGTCGACGATGGCGTCAGCCAGCACCTCGGTCATCGCCGGGTCATGGCAGGCGATGACCATACTGCTGCCGTCGGCTTTGCGATCTAACAAGATCTGGGTGAGCAGGTCGCGCTTGTCGGTGTCCAGCCGTTGCTCCGGCTCGTCCAGAACGAGGATGGACGAGGGTCGCACGAGCACCATCGCCAGGTGGAAGAGCTGTTGCTGGCCGGAGGAGAGCTCATGCGGGAAACGCTCGGCCAGGTGATCGATCTGGAGCAGCTCGAGGATCTCCTCGGCGTGGTCGTCCCAGCTTTCTCCGACATGGCTCCACGTCGAGTCGATCAGGACGAGGTGGTCGACCAGCGTCAGGTCACGATAGGTCGCGGGCGCACCGATCAGGGCCGCAATGGTCGTGCGGGTGGAGACCTGCCGTTCGTCGACCAGCACACCGTCCAGGGTGGCCTCGCCCTCAGAGGGTGGCATGGTGCCGGCGAGGATCCGCAAAAGCGTGGTCTTGCCGCTGCCGTTCGGGCCACGCAGGACGACACACTCTGCGGTCCCCAGCTCCACGTCGGTGGGCAGCAGCAGCACGGCTTCTTCAATCTTCTTGGCGACACCCGTGGCCCGCAGCAGATGCGCCGCGGGTTCGCTCGCAACAGGTACGGCTTCGCCGCGACGTTCCAGCATGCTCGTGTCTCCCTCGGTCTCCCGGCCAGTCTTTCACCCGCCCAGCTGCGGCGTGGCGATGGCCGCTCGCTGGGAGGCGCGGCGAGACGTCGCGCCGCCGCCAACCCTCCGTGGGACCTACGGTCGCCGGGGCAGGAGCAGAGAGCTGTCGCCGAACTCGTGCCACAGGTACCCCTGCGAGATGGCCTGCTCGTACACCTCGCTGACCAGATCCGCCCCGGCAACGGCTTCCAGCAAAAGCAGGTGTGAGGCGCCCGGGGCGTGCCAGCCGGTGATCAGGCCGTCGATGACGCGGACCGGTCGGCTCGGACCCAGGACGAGATGGGTCCATCCGTTTCCGGCGCGGACCGAGCCTCGGGTGTCAGCGACGGTCTCCAGCGCGCGGGTGACCGTGGTCCCGGTCGCGATCACGCGTCCGCCTGCGAGGCGGGTGTGGTTGACAAGGTCGGCAGTCTCCTGCGGGACGCTGTATCGCTCCGGTGCGGGGGCCTCAGCCGCCTCGGGGGAGGAGACCCCGGTGTGCAGGGTGATCCGCGCCACCCGGATGCCCCGCGAGACCAGGGACCTCACGAGCGTGCGCGTGAAGGGCCTGCCTGCGCTGGGCATCTCGGCGCTGCCGGGGTGGGTCGCGAAGATCGTCTGGTATCTCTTCAGCGGCCACTGTCGGGGCAGGTAGTCGTACGTGATCGGCCGGCCGTGCTGATAGAGGAGCCGCAACACGTTCGGACTCGAGATCGCCGCCCGCCACAGCCTGGTGGCCGGTTCACCCGCGTCCGGGTAGGCGCTCAGCAGGGTGGCTGATGCGGAGCCGGTCAGCCGGACGCGGTCGCCGCTGACCAGCCAGGACACCGGACCGCGGGCGTGGATCGCCGCTCGGACCTCAATGGCCCAGGTTCCGTCGTCCAGTGCGGTCGAGAAGTGCACGACCACCGCTCGCCCGTCCGGCAGCTCGCCATCGACGGCGGCAGGCAGGGTCGCGGAGGCGTTGACCACGACCAGATCCCCGGGCGCCAGCTGATCCGGCAGGTCGTGGAACCGCCGGTGCAAGATGCCGTAACCGTCGGACACCAGCAGGCGCACCTGATCACGACTCAAGCCGCGATCCTCAGGTGGCCGCGTGGCCGAGAGACGCCCGGGCAGCTCGAATCGCGTTTGTGGTTCCACCTCCAGCCTCAACGGGAGACCTCCGCTGACGCGGTGCCAGGGTTGGCCGGTTCTTTTGCCGGGCCCAGGTCGACTGCCCGGTAGCGGCCGCTGGCCGGCCCGCGTCCCACCAGTGCCAGCAACGTGGGAACGACGGACTCGGGAGATGGCCGGTCGGAGATGTCCTCGCCGGGAAAGGCCCTCTGGTGCATCTCTGTGCGCATGTCGCCGGGGTCGAAGGCGTAGATGTGTAGCTCAGGGTCCTCAATGGCAAGCACGGCGCTCACCTGCTCCAGCGCTGCCTTGGCCGATCCATATCCACCCCAGCCCTCGTAGGCCTCGACCCCGGCGTCGGAGCTGATGTTGACGATGGTGCCCGCGCTCGCGATGAGCAGGGGGTGCAGGAGCTGGATCAGCGCGAGGGGAGCGATCACGTCGACGTCGAACACCTGGGCCAGCCGCTGCAGCGGGTAGTCCAACAGGTGCGGAAGCGGGCTCTGGCCAAGGGAGCTGGCGTTGTTGACCAGCAGGTCCAGACCTCCGTGTCGCTGCACGGCCTCGGCCAGCTGCCTGCGATGGACGGGGTCGGCCACATCGCCCGTCAGGGCGGTGACCGAACAGGGTGCCAGCCCCGCGACCATGTCGTCGAGCAGGTGACCGCGGCGTGCGTCGACGACCAGGGTCCAGCCGCTGCGGGCGAGCTCGGCGGCCAGCGCCCGGCCGAGGCCAAGCGATGCGCCGGTGATGAGTGCGACAGGCATATCGGGTCTCCCTACTTCATCCTTGTCATCGGTGGTGATGTCACCCATCATGAAAGTTGAAGTCCACTTCAAGTCAAGAGGGAGGAAGGGTGCTGGGCTCAAAGGACCTGCTCACCGTCGGTCAGGTGGCAGAACGCAGCGGCTTCGCGACCTCCGCCCTGCGGTACTACGAGCGAAGGGGCCTGATTGCCTCCACGAGGACCGGTGGCGGTCAGCGTCGCTATCAGCGCAACGTGCTGAGGAGGTTGGCGTTCGTGAGGGCGGCCCGCAACGTGGGCCTGAGCCTGGACGAGGTGGCGCAGGCGATGTCGACGCTTCCCAGGGGCCGCGCCCCAGATCGCGCCGACTGGGCCCGGCTCTCCAGGGGATGGCGTGGCCGTCTGGACGAGCAGATCAGCTCCCTGACCGCCCTGCGTGACGGCCTTGACTCATGCATCGGCTGCGGCTGCCTGTCTCTGCGGACCTGCGGCATCCAGAACCCGGCCGATATCGCCGCAAGCCAGGACGTCGGCGCGGCCTACCTCCCCTCGCCGCTTCGGCGGCCGGTCGATCAGCAACGCCCCAGGTCAGCCGGCGACACGAAACGCTCGACGCCCAAGCGCTGATCGACCTCGGCGACTTTGCTCAATCGTGTGCGCATCCTCACTGACTATTTCAGTGAGGGGGTTGCGCCCAGGCGAGCCTCGCCTAACGTGGATGACTTGGACGAAATTGATCATGACGATCGTCAGCCAGGGAGGGCTTTCGATGAGTGGCACTCGCAGCGCAGATGACAGTCGCACGACGCATGACAGTCCGATCAGCCACGTGGGCGGGCTCGCAAGGTTCCCCGCGGGTCGTCAGTCCAAGTGGGCCGTGCTGATCTTCTGGCTCATCGTCGCGGCAATGGTCGCCGGACCGGCAGGCAAGCTCATGGGTGCGGAAAAGAACGATGCCGTTTCGTGGCTTCCGGGGAGCGCCGAGTCGACCAAGGTGATCCAGGCCTCAGCACAGTTCCAGCCCAAGGACGAGCTCCCTGCCACCGTGGTCTACGAGCGCACCGGGGGGGTGACGCCCCAGGACATGGCCTCGGTGACCGCCCAGATCGTGAAGTTCAACGCGCTCGGCCCGGTTGCCCGGCCCTCAGCCGGACCGATCCCCTCCCAGGACAAGCAGGCGCTTCAGGTCCAGGTGCCGATCGTTGCGGGCAGCGCCGGCTGGGACACGCTCTCCGCTGCCGTGGCTGACATGCGGACCATTGCCAAGGCCAGTCCGGCGGGGCTGACTGTCCACTTCACCGGACCCGGGGGTTTCGCTGCGGACTCCTCGGCGGCCTTCTCGGGAATCGACGGCAAGCTCCTCTACTCCGCGCTGGCCGTGGTCATCTTCATCCTGCTCCTGACCTATCGCAGCCCGGTGCTCTGGCTGCTTCCCGTCATCTCCGCCGGACTGGCCCTGACCGTCGCCCAGGCGGTTGTCTATCTCCTGGCCACCAACGGCCTGACGGTCAACGCGCAGAGCGCGGGCATCCTCACGGTCCTGGTCTTCGGAGCCGGGACCGACTATGCCCTGTTGCTGGTCGCCCGCTACCGCGAGGAGCTCCGCCGCCACGAGGACCGTCATGAGGCAATGGCTTTTGCGCTGCACCGTGTTGGTCCCGCGATCTTCGCCAGCGGTTCCACGGTCATCGCGGGCATGCTGTGCCTGCTGGTCGCGAGCATGAACTCCACCCAGGGGCTCGGCCCCGTCGCCGCGGTCGGGATCGCGGTCGGGCTGATGGTCATGCTCACCCTGCTGCCCGCCCTGCTGGTCATCTTCGGTCGTTGGTTCTTCTGGCCGGTGCACCCGACATTCGGGTCGGTCGACCACACCGCGACGGGTGTCTGGGCGAGGGTCGGCTCGCGCATCGCCCGCAGGCCACGGGCAATCTGGGTCGCCACGTCGGCTGCACTGCTCGTGGCAGGTCTGGGTGTCTTCCAGCTCAACGCCGTAGGGCTCCAGAACAAGGACGCATTCTTCGGCACACCGGACTCGGTTGTCGGCGAACAGGTCCTCGCCCAGCACTTCCCCGCCGGCGCGGGACAACCGGTCATCGTCATCGCGAACGCTGACCGGGCGGCGGCTGTGAGGACGGCGATGGCCGGGGTCAGCGGAATCACCAGTGTTGCCCCGCCTGTGGTCAAGGGGGATCGAGCCCTCCTGGCGGGGACGCTGGCCGTGGCACCTGACAGTCAGGAAGCGATCGACACCGTCGGCGGGATACGCGATGCGGTGCACCAGGTCCCGGGGGCGCAGGCCATCGCCGGTGGCGACACCGCCACCCGAGGGGACACGTTGCAGGCGGCCAGTGACGACAACAAGGTGATCATCCCGCTGATCCTGGCTGTTGTGTTCATCATCCTGATGCTGCTGCTCCGGGCGGTGATCGCGCCGCTGATCCTGGTCGGGACGGTGGTCCTGTCCTTCGGTGCCGCCATGGGGCTGAGCGCCCTTGCCTTCCGTCATGTATTCAGCTTTGCCGGAGCCGACTCGTCGCTGCCGCTGTTCGTGTTCGTGTTCCTGGTCGCCCTCGGGATCGACTACAACATCTTCCTGATGACCCGGGTTCGTGAGGAGGCCAAACAGGTTGGTACCTGGGGCGGTGCCCTCACCGGGCTCGCCGCCACCGGTGGCGTCATCACGTCAGCCGGACTGGTGCTGGCCGGTACCTTCGCGGTTCTCGCCACCTTGCCGGTGGTGGCGTTTGCCGAGATCGGCTTTGCCGTCGCCCTGGGGGTCCTGCTCGACACGATCATCGTGCGCTCGGTGCTGGTGACGGCGCTGAACCTGGACGTTGGTCGGCACATGTGGTGGCCGAGCAGCCTTGCGAACAAACGGGATCCGGAAACGGCTCCCACTCATACCGCGGTTTCGCACGAAGGCTCAAGGGCAGGGCTCATGCGGCGCACCCAGACCGACTGAACACCGGCGGGGGATCTGGTCGAGAGCCAGGACGGCGAGTGCCGGCTTATTGAACAACGGCGGCGGGATCCAGGTCGTGAGCCAGGCGGCGAGTGCCGGCTTGTTGCCGACTCATTCGCTAGACGAAACCAGCCCCGGCGTTACGGCGGAGCAGTCGTAGCGAGCCGTGTCCGCCGACCTGGGTGAAGGTGCCGTCTCCCACCGCCCGTTGCACCACATGCCAGGGCGGCTGCCCCCCGTCGCGGGGGTCGGGGAAGACGTCGTGGACGGCGAGAACGCCGCCGGGCAGGAGGTGCCGGGCGAAGGCGGCGTAGTCGTGCTGGGCGACCTCCTCTGTGTGACTGCCGTCCAGGAACAGGAAGGTCAGCGGGGTGGTCCACCACAGTGCGGCCTGCGCCGTGGTCGCGACCACGACGGTGACAATTTCTTCAAGCCCGGCGTCGGCGAGGGTGCGCCGCAGGGATGGCAGCGTGTCGAGCCGCCCCGTGCCCGGGTCCAGCAGCGAGGGGTCGTGCCACTGCCACCCCGGCTGGTTCTCTTCTGAGCCGTGGTGATGATCAAGGGTGACCAGATGCGAGCCTCGTGCGGCCGCTACCCCGCCGAGATGCACGGTTGACTTGCCACAGTAGGTGCCGATCTCAAGCCACACCCCGGGCGGGGCCGATGCTGCTGCAGCCCGTAAGGCGGCCGCCTCGTCGTCGGGTATGAATCCCTTCGTCGCCGCGGCCAGCATGGCCAGGGAAGCCTCGTCCAGGCGCCGCGTCACGCCAGGTCTCCGGTGAGGGCGATGCACTGCGCGTCGCAGTCTGCCGCGTCGATCCAGATCGAGTCGGGAAGCCCGTCACCTCGGAAGAGCCCGTTGCCCGACGATGACCCCGCCAGCGCGTCCGCCGCGAGGACGACTGATGCAGCAGTCCACGTGCTCCGCTCCTCGGGCCAGATCGCTTCGTCAGGCCAGACGTAACCGGTCCAGAAGCCGCCGTTGTCATCGCGCAGGTGCTGGACGGAGTCGAACAGGTGCATCGCCCGTTCGCGGTCGCCGACCGCATCGAGAGCGAGCACCAGCTCACAGGTCTCCGCCACGGTTACCCACGGGCGGTCGGAGACGCACCGGGCCCCCCTCCCCGGCACGACGAACTCTGCCCACCTGCGGTTCAGGTGCGCCAGGCCCTCGGAGCCGCGGACAGCCCCGCCGAGCACCGGGTAGTACCAGTCCATCGAGAACCGGCTCTTGTCGAGGAAGCCTTCAGGGTGGAACGCGACGGCGTGGGCAAGCCCCGCCGCCGCGAGCTCCCAGTCAGGCTGCGGGTCACCCACCAGCTCGGCCAGTGCCACGGCGCACCGCAGGGACATCAGCGTGCTGGAGCTGCCGGTCAGCAAGGCACCCCCGCTCACCTGGCCGGCCTCGTCCCGCGACCAGGCGATCCCGCCGAAGGGCAGCTGCATCGCGACCACGAGCTCGATCGCTCGTCGAACAACCGGCCACATCACGTCGACCTGAGCCCGGTTCCGGGTGATCAGCCAGCGGTGCCACACACCGACAGCGAGGTACGCGCACTGGTTGGTGTCGACTCTCGGGTCGCGCACCCCGGTCCCCGTTGCCTGCATCGGCCAGCTCCCGTCAGGGGACTGGTGGTTGGCGCTCCAGTCGAATGCCAGGTCTGCTGCGTCGTCAAGGCCGCACACAGTCAGCGCCATCGCCGCCTCGATGTGGTCCCAGGGATCCCCGTGGTGGCCGTGGAACCAGGGGATCAGCCCGCTGGCGAGCTGTTCTCCGGCGATGTGCTCCCCGGTGGCCCGAATCTGGTCGGCAGTGATAGTGCCCGGCAGGTGGGGCAGAGCCTGTTTCACTCTCCTACGCCTGGCTTACGGAGGTAGAGCACCAGGCTCTTGCCCAGGATGGGGTTCAGCAGACGTTCCGCTGTCTGCGTCAGCCACGGGCGGCGCATCATGTCCCAGACCAGAATCCTTTGGTAGTAGTCCGTGAGCGCGTTCTCAGCCGTCACTCCCGAGGCGCACTTCAGCCACCAGTATGGCGAGTGGAGCGCGTGTGCGTAATGACTGCCGAGCGGCTCCAGCCCCGCGGAGCTGAGCGCAGCGAGAAGCTGGTCGCCACGGTAGATGCGCACGTGCCCGCCTTCCACCTCGTGGTACGCGTCAGACAGCGCCCAGCAGATCCGCTCGGGCCACCGGCGCGGGACACTGACAGCGACCATGCCCCCGGGCCTGACGACACGGAAGATCTCGGCGATCGCCACACCGTCCTCGGGGACGTGCTCCAGGATCTCGGAGGCGATCACCCGGTCGAAGCTGTCGTCAGGGAAAGGCAGGGCGAGAACGTCGGCGCGAAGGGTGACGAGGCCGTCGTGCGGGGTGACCTCGCCGGCATCAGCCATCGCGGCAACCATCACCTCTAGGCCTGCGAGGTCCTCGCCGTTGCGGTCCAGGGCGACAACGTCCGCGCCGCGTCGTAGGCCCTCGAAGGTGTGCCGTCCGGTTCCGCATCCGACGTCCAGGACAGCGTGTCCGGCAAGGACGCCGAGGCGATCGAAGTCGATGGTCAGCACGGGGGAACCGGGGGCGGAGCCGTCTTCCGGCCTGACGCGGAGTCGCTGATGGCCTGCCGGTACACGTCGACGGTTGCCTGCGCGGCCGCCGCCCAGCTGAAGCGTTCCTGCGCCCGTGCACGACCGGCCGCCCCCATGGCCGCGCGGCGCACCGGGTCGCCGAGCAGGCCGCTGATCTGGGCGCTCAGGGCAGCCACGTCTCCGGCGGGCACGAGGGCTCCTGCCCGGCCATCACGACCCACCACCTCGGCCAACGCGCCGACGTCGCTGGCGACCAGGGGAGTGCCGGATGCCATCGCCTCGACCGCTGGCAACGAGAACCCTTCATACAGCGAAGGCACGCAGGCCAGTTCGGCCGAGGCCATCAGCTCGGCCACGCCGGTGTCGCTCAGACCAGAGGCGAAGGACAACCGGTGGGCGAGGCCGAGATCAGCGACGAGCTTCTCGGTGTTGCCACCCGGCTCCGGCTTTGACACGACGGTGAGATGGACGTCCAGCTCTGGTGGCAGTGCCGCGAGCGCCCTGAGCAGAACATGGAGTCCCTTCAGCGGGACGTCCGCACTGCACAGGGTTACGAGCCGCCCCGGCACCCGGCGTCCACGGGGACGGAACAGCTCGGTGTCGACGCCCATCGGGACGATGTGCAGCTGGTGGGACTGGAGGCCGAAGTCCCGGATCGCATCGCGGCTGCTGCTCAGAGAGGGGAACAGCAGATGATCGATCTTCCGGGCGACCCGAGCCTGCATCCGCACGAATCCGAACCAGCGACGCAGCATGGGCTGCCGGTGCCACGGCGCAGCCGCGATCTCGACCTCGCGATCGACGGAGATCGGGTGGTGGATGGTGGCCACCAGTGGCAGTCCGGCTCTGGTGACGTTGAGCAATGCCGGGCCGAGTGCCTGGTTGTCGTGGACAATATCGAGCTCACCGGCCCGTGCGGTCAACATCGGCGCCACCCGCCGGCTGAATGTCCGTGGCTCGGGGAAGCCGGCGGTGCACATCGTCGCGAACTCGAGCAGGTCGGTGAGGTCGCGGAACTCCGACGGGCGCGGTGTCCGGAACGGATGAGGCTCGGCGTACAGATCAAGGCTTGGCACGCGGATCAGCGTGACGCCGGCGTCGAGCTCAGGGTACGGGGGGCCTGAGAAGACCTCGACCCGGTGGCCGAGGGCGACGAGCTCCCGTGAGAGATGCCGGACGTAGACACCCTGGCCACCACAATGAGGTTTGCTGCGATAGCTGGTCAATGCGATGCGCAGTGCGCCACCCCGGCCGAGGGAGCTCACAAGGTCACTCCGCCCTTCGACGGGAACCGTCGATATCGCACTGATCCTGGCTGCTTCGCATCATATGCAGATCCGTAGTCCATGGGCGATACGGAAGAGCTCTGGCTGTGCTGCCGCGACCATCGGGTCGACCTCGTGGAGCCTGTCGTCGCCGGGAGCTGGGTCGGGTGTCACTGCATCTGCGACGGGGCCGTTGTTCCCTTATGCGGCGAGTCGGGTCGTGCGTGGCGTCGGTCGGACATACCGTGTATTGGGGGAGACCAGCTCGTATTCGGGGGTGCCAGCTCGTGGTGATGACCGGGCGCTGGCCGAGTCGAGCTCAACAGGAGGAAGCAGTCATGAGCGCGAGCACGCAAGCAGGCACGTCACCCGCATCCCAGTTCGCGGATCCGGCCTGGACCGCCTTCCCAGACGACGTCAGCGGAGTCATGACAGCTCGCGCCCTGCCTTCACCGGCTCCCATCACGTGTCAGCCGTGGTGCGAGGCGAACAACGGACACCCCGATCAGAGGTTGCGCGAGGACCAGTGCTGCTTTGGACCAGAGCACCGGGTGCCCCTGTCGAGCGAGCCGAACGAGCTCCCCGGCAACGCGAGCACGCAGCAGCAGTACCTCAGCACCTATCTGATGCGGCCGGCTGACGACTCGGCCTCCCGAGTCTTCATCGGTTACAACGAGTCGCCCGGCCGGGCAGCCACGCTGGAGGAGGCACGCAAGTTCGCCCACGCGATCCTCGAGCTGGCCGACATCCCAGCCGGCCGTCTTGGCTACGGTCGGGTGTAGGCGTCCATCGCGGCCTTGAGGTTCTTACCCATGCGGGTGTTGCCGGTCACTTCTACCCCAAGTGCAGCCCGGAGCTGAGCACCGGGCGTGGTGTTGGCGCGGATGGCAGCGATCAGGGTCCGTGCGATCTCGGGAGCCTGGTCCGTAAGGCCTGCCTTCAGACCCCCATGAGGTTCGGCAGCCTTGATCATGGCTTGGGCAAGTACCTGGGCCGGGTCGGCCTGCTTCTGAGTCATTGTCATCCTTTGGTCTGGTTTCCCCTGGATAATAGGGCGTCGCGCACTTGACGGTGCCATCACCTCCTGTCTGGCCGCGTCCAGAGGCATCTGGCAAGGCAGTCCGGTTTATGGGTATCTGTCCCATATGCCCATTGGGACCCCGGGTGCTTTCCGGGTAGTGTCCGCTTTGAGCATGGGGTGCATGAGCGGTGGGACACCATCCTTCGGGTTCGGTCCCGCGCTGCGAGGAGTCGCCGACCGGCGGCGCAAACTAGGGGGCGCCAGATGTACAGCCAGCCGCTGTTTCTGCAGACGCTGTCACGGTTTGCCGTGGTGCTTCCCGCGCGCTATGACCTTGAGGCAGCCCTCAGTGAGCTCACCGAGAGCGTCACCGCGGTGTTGGGCCTGGGAGGAAGCGGGGTCACCATGGCAGAGCAGGGACGGCTTCGTTTCGTGACGGCGGTGAGCCAGGCTTCCGGGGCGATGGAGCGAGCTCAGGAAGACCACCAGGCCGGTCCGTGCCGGGATGCCTACGAGACTGGTGAAGTGGTCCGGGTAACCGACGTGCGGGAAGAGTCCGCGCGCTGGCCGGCTTTCTCGGCAACGGCCAGGAGCCTGGGTGTGGCGGGCGTGGCAGGGATCCCGATGCGCCTCGATGACCAGATCATCGGCGCCCTCAACCTGTACTCGCGCGAACCGAGGCAGTGGTCGGATGGGGATGTCGCTGTGGCCGGGGTCCTCGCCGACGTCGCCACCAGCTATGTGGTCAACGCGTCCAAGCTGCGCCAGCAGGAGCAGCTCAGCGAGCAGCTGCAGGCGGCTCTTGAGTCAAGAGTCGTCATCGAACAGGCCAAGGGGATCACCGCTCACAAGAACGCCGTGACGATCGATCAGGCCTACCATCTCATGCGCAGACACGCGCGAAACAACAATGCCAGCCTTCGGGTGGTTGCCGAGGCGATTGTTGCTGTCGGGCTCAAGGTCTGAGGCCTCAGGCCTCGCGACTTGGCGATTGCGTTTCGGCGGTGTCCGGGGTGTACGGTTCTAGTCACGACGTCCCTCCAGACCCTGGTGGCGTCGGGATAAGCTCGCGCTACTCCCGAACCTCGGTGGCCCGTGTCCTTCATTCTGGGGCCACCGAATCGAGTTCGACATGGCGCAGCAACCGGGTACCTCACCTCATCTTCCAGCCGGCGACGATCACAGCGTCGTCTTGTTCCCGACCCGGTATGCGGCGTATGTCCCGGGTAAGCCCCCGACGAAGCCACCGGGCGTTCAGGTCGGTGATCCGGCCCCGGGGGTCAGGAAGCATGAGATACGTCAGGTGGCTGTTCTTGAGGTTGCGTGCCGCCTTGGTGACATCGTCGAGGAGCTGGACCGGGGGATTCAGCTGGCTCTGGCAGAAGGACCCAGAGGCGTGGTCTGCGACCTGTCGGGCGTCATCGACGGTGATGAGCCGGGCGCCATCGAGGTGCTTGCCTCGGCTGGGCGCCACGTCCGTGACTGGCCGGGAGTCCCCGTGGCTGTGGCCTGCCCTGACCCGCAGGTTCGCGAGTCGATCCGTGCCCAACCGCTCGGCGCTCATCTGATCGTGACACCGTCGCTGTTCTCCTCGGTGACCGCTGTGCTTGCCATTCCGGACCAGTCCGTCAAAGGGCTGCGACTTCACCCGCATCCGACGGCGGCCCGCGCGTCACGGGAGTTCGTCACCCGCACTCTGCTGGAGTGGAGCCTGGGCAGGGTCAGCCCTTTCGCAAGCCTGGTGATCAGCGAGCTCGTGGCCAGTTCGACCATTAATGCCGGCACCGACATCGAGGTGTCTGTGGCCTGGAACCAGGACGCTTTGCGCCTGACCGTTCGGGACCACGGTCCGGGACTGCCCGGACAGCGACCCTCATCCATCTACCTGCACGGGCGAAGGCTCACGGTCGTGGCCGGCCTCGCACGCACCTTCGGGGTTCTGCCCACTGCCGACGGCGGCAAAGTTGTCTGGGCGGTCCTCGAAGCGCCGATGCCGAGTCCTTCGGACAGCCTTCATCGTGTTGTGCAGGAGCGCCAGGAGTCGCTGATCCTCAATCACGCTCGCGGTCTGGCGAAGCGGCAATCGGACGGCAAAGCCCCTTCGCAGCCATCCGCAGACCCGTTCCGTCCCGTGCTTCTCTCCTAGTCGGGAACGCCCGCGATCGTCGGGTCACCCGCGATGGAGGCCGGGACAGGGTGTGTATCGGCGGTGGAGTCCGCACATCAGCCGTCAGAGGCGGTCGCCACCGGGAGCTTGGGGCCACCGCCCGCGCGATCTGCGAATGGGCGGTCACTGATGTGCCGGACGGCGATCCAGCAGGCCCAGGCTCCGATGTCTGCGAGACGGCGGTCGCAGGCTCCGGTGTCTGCGAGACGGAGGTCGTAGGCGCTGGTGTCTGCGAGACGGAGGTCGTAGGCGCTGGTGTCTGCGAGACGGAGGTCGTAGGCGCTGGTGTCTGGAGGAGAGCGCTGGCTGGCGCTGGTATCTGCGAACGCTGAGCTGCTGAGGGCTGAGTGGCTGACCCGGAAGTGCTGGCCGGACTCGGTGGCCTCGGAGGAATCGGCAGGGCCCCACCCCCGCCGACAGCTATTCCGAAGGGTCGCACCGAAGTGGGTCCAGACGTCGCACCGATGGACGCCGGTGCAAGCCCGGTGGAGCCGCCGGGACCGCTGAGCAAGAGACTGTCGTGGCCAGGTGCCTTCCCATCGGCACCCTTTGCGGCGCTGACCTTGGGCAGCGGAGTGACGGGCAGCACGAAATACCCGCTCACATCCACCACGACATCGGCGAGGCCACCCCCGTTGTGAACCGAGATCTCACCTTGCGAGCCCAGGCCGACCAACGAGATATTGGAGGGCGCCGCGGTGCTGGCGAAGCTGACATCGGACGCGGCCGGGATCGCCGAACCCGCGGCAAAGACGCTCAGGTATCCGGCGCCGTCCTTAGGCAGCGCGATGATGTTGATCAGCGCTGCAATCGGGCGCGGGACTGAGGTGACCGGCGGCACCAGAACTCGGCCGCACACGGTCCTGGCGGGGCTCAGGACACAGTTCTGTCCTGCGATCTTCTGAGTCTTCAACCTGCTGGAGCTCAGATACGAGGTGGTCTGCCAGAACCTGGTGTCCACAACACGGGCGGAAGGGAGCGGGACGAAGTAGCCCCCGGTCGAGCTGACCACGCCATCGCTGAAGTAGCCGGTCACGTCGATGACGGGCCGGGTGGTGCCCCGGTCGTTGTAGATGCTGATCGTGCCTCCAGCGCCCACCGGAACTATCGCCCGGTTCGCCACCGTCTGGCCGGGGGCGAAGCTGAGCGTTGAGGTCGCCGGCCGCGTCAACCCGCTCGGGTACTCGGTGACAGATCCGTCTCTGGTCGCTCCCGTGATCGTCGTGTTGATCACCACGGCCGACACCCCTGCAACCGGCACGCCGCCGCGGCCTGTCACCTGCAGCACGGTGATGCTTCCGGGGCCGAGTGCGCCGGCTCCGGTGCCGCGGGCGTCCACGATCCGCGCAGGGTTCAGGGGGTTGAAGAGTCCTCGGGTGGAAGCCGTGTCCGCCGAGGTGAAATAGCCTTCGACGTCCACGACGAAGTGGGCCGGGGCACTGGCTTCGATGGTGAGCTGTCCGGCCCCGTTCACCGCCTTCACCACCATGTGCGCGAACGTCTGGCGACGGGTGAAGGTCATATCCGAGGTGGCCGGCCGGGGCGAGCCGGTGGGGTAGGCAGTGACGGACCCGCCAACTGAACCAGCGCGGATGGTGATGTTCACCGCGACCGCGCTAACGCCCCCGGCCGGCACACCGGCGCGCCCTGCGGTGGTCACCACGAGATTTCTCGTTGGTCCGACGGGCACACCTCCCAGACCTGTGCCGGTGTCCGCAATCCTGGCCGGCATCAGCGCCTCATAGCTTCCCCCGGGCGCACGTTCACCGACCGCGGCTTTCGAGGGAGCCGCCGCCAGCAGGATCACAGGGCTCGCCAGCACGACAGCGACCAGACCACTGACCAGGCTCCGACTCCAGAGTGCCCGTCGCCGCGTCCGCATCCCTGGATTCTCCCACTGCGCGTTGGACCTTGCGAGCCGAATCAACATCCTGGCACGGCATGCGTCGTGGACACCTCTGGGACACCTCTCCGGAGTAATGTGCCGTTTGGGCGACACCTGAGACCCGGTCGAGGCCGATCTGCGGTGTGGGACCGCCGAACGGACGGGTCACCGGTCAGTGGCCAACGACCCGGTCATCGGCCACTGATCCCTGACGAGGACAGGAGCTGGACGCTATGAAGAAGAAGGTCTATGAGAAGGAGCTGCTCCGCCTCCAGGCCGAGCTCGTGATCCTCCAGGAGTGGGTGAGGGTCGAGGGCAGACGGGTCGTGGTGATCTTCGAGGGTCGAGACGCCGCAGGCAAGGGCAGCACCGTCAAACGGGTGACCCAGTACCTCAACCCCCGGGTGGCCCGCATCGCAGCGCTCCCCGTGCCGACCGAGCGACAGAAGACACAGTGGTACTTCCAGAGGTACATCGAGCACCTGCCCGCGGCCGGAGAGATCGTGCTCTTCGACCGAAGCTGGTACAACCGCGGCGGCGTCGAGTGGGTCATGGATCTGTGCACGGCCGAGGAGCACAAGCGATTTCTGCAGCAGTGCCCGATCTTCGAGCGGCTGCTCATCGAGGACGGCGTCATCCTGCGCAAGTACTGGTTCTCCGTGAGCGACGGAGAGCAGGAACGCCGATTCCGTTCGCGGGTGAACGACCCGATGCGGCAGTGGAAGCTTTCACCGATGGACCTGGAGTCGCTCACCCGCTGGGAGGACTACTCGCGGGCCAAGGACGAGATGTTCGTCCACACCGACACCTCGGAGTCACCCTGGCTCGTCGTCGAGAGCGACGACAAACAACGTGCCCGGATCAACATGATCGCCCACCTGCTCTCGAGCATCCCCTACAAGAAGGTGGCACGGCCCAAGATTGAGCTGCCGAGGCGGCCGCCACCGACCGGCTACGTCCGCACACCGCGCAGCCTGCAGACCGAGGTCGCTGATCACGCGGCCACCCTCGAATGATGCTGGTCAGCCGCGGTCCGGGCATCGGCTCCTGACGAGGCTGGGTTCCGGTCAGGAATGCCCACGGCGGTTTGGCGGCTGACAGACAGCAAACGCCTCTGCGCTCGGGAAGACCAGCTTCCGTGCGGTGGTGAGCGCCCCGAAGACGAGGAGGACGTGCATGGCACCGGGTCAGCCCCCGCCCACGTCGCCAGGCGACGGCGGGCACGGACACACCGCATCCGGTAACACCGACTGGACCTGGCGCCGCGAGACGCCACTGAGCCGATTCCTTTCTACCGAGAGCGGCAGTGCGGCCGTCCTGCTTGCCGCCACCGTCGCGGCGCTGGTCTGGGCCAACATCGCGAGCGCTTCGTATCAGTCTGTTTGGCACACCTCGTTGTCGGTCCGGCTTGGTGGCTCGGGTGTGACGATGGACCTCGTGGGCTGGGTGAACAGCGGCCTGATGACGTTCTTCTTCTTCGTGGTGGGCCTTGAGGCCCGACGCGAGTTTGACATGGGTGAGCTCCGTGAGCGCCGCCGTTCTGTGCTGCCTGTTGTCGCCGGGATCGCCGGCATGGGTATGGCGGTCCTGCTGTACCTGCTGGTCAACGCAGGTGAGTCCTCCGCCGGTGGGTGGGGCGTGGCCATGTCAACGGACACCGCCTTCGCGCTGGGGATGCTGGCTCTCATCGGCCCTCGGTTTCCTGAGCGACTGCGGGCCTTCCTGCTCACCGTGGTGGTCGTCGACGACATGGTGGCGCTGCTGGTGATCGCGACCGTCTACCCGAGCCATCTGCAGGTTGCAGCCCTTATCGTCGCCTTCACCCTCTTTTCGGGGGTCCTGGTGCTGCTGCGGTTGCACGTTCGCTACGGAGTTGTCTACTTCGTCGTCGGCGTCGCCACCTGGGTCGCGCTGTATCTGTCGGGTGTGGACCCCGTGGTGGTCGGCCTCGCCATGGGTCTGCTGACCTATGCCAGCCCCGCTGGACGCGAGGACCTCGAACGTGCCAGCGACAGGTTCCGGGACTTTCGTGAGCAGCCCACGCCCGAGCTCGCCCGGTCGGCACGAGAAGGTCTGCGAAAAGCCATCTCACCGAACGAACGTCTCCAGGACGCATTCCACCCCTGGACCAGCTATGTCATCGTCCCGTTGTTCGCCCTGGCCAACGCCGGCATCCCCATCCACGGCGCCTTTCTGTCGCAGGCCTACCGCTCGCCGATCACCCTCGGGATCATCGCCGCCTACGTGCTTGGCAAGCCGGTAGGCATCCTTTCCGCGTCCTGGCTCATCAGTCGGGCAACCACAGGACGGTTGCGTCCACCGGTGGGCTGGGTGGCGGTGGCGGGCGGTGGC
Organism: Actinomycetota bacterium; assembly: GCA_040006795.1. Classification (GTDB taxonomy): domain Bacteria; phylum Actinomycetota; class Actinomycetes; order Actinomycetales; family Dermatophilaceae; genus UBA4719. Next base: position 49,635 of record JBDTWH010000080.1, read on the forward strand.
ACCATCGCAGGCATCGGCTTCACGGTCAGCCTGCTCATTGCGACGCTCGCCTTCCGGGGGCGCGACCTCGAGGAGGCCAAGCTCGGCATCCTGACCGCAGCCCTGGGCGCGGCAGGGCTGACCTGGGTACTCTTCCGCATCACCGCCGCGCTGCCGCCGGCCCGCCGCGCTCGTGCGCTACTGGGCACCGCGGAATCCATCGTTGACCTTGCCGACCCTGTCGATCCAGGCCGTGACCACGTCCGCGGTCCGAGCGAGTCACCGATCACCCTGGTCGAGTATGCGGACTTCGAGTGCCCCTTCTGTGGCCAGGCGGAGCCGGTCGTGCGTGCGCTTCTCGCCGACTTCGGCGACATCCGGTATGTATGGCGGCACCTTCCGCTGCGAGACGTGCACCCCCGCGCCCAGCTCGCAGCAGAGGCCGCGGAGGCAGCGGCAGAGCAGGGTGCCTTCTGGGCGATGCACGACCTGCTGCTCACTCATCAGGGTGCGTTGCACGCCCCGGACCTCGTGGACTATGCCGGCCGGCTCAACCTGGACGTTACCCGCTTCACCGCTGACCTGCGCCGGCACGCCGGAGCGGACCGGGTTGCCCAGGACGTCGACAGCGCCGACCTCAGCGGGGTCTCCGGCACTCCCACCTTCTTCATCAACGGCCGGCGCCACCACGGTGCCTACGACATCGGAACGCTGTCCGACGCCGTTCGTCTCGCCCGGGCCAAGGCGGCGATCAGTCCTTAGGCAGCAGTTCCCGCCGGCCCTCGTGTTGGGTCCGACGCTCGGATGCCGGTTGGCGCCCCGGTCGCAATCACAGACAGTGGATGCGCGGGCAAGCAGCAGCAGACCGCGCAGCCTCCAGCCGTCAGCGTGTGTGCCGCAGCCACCACAGACCGACGAACGGCAGCACCAGAGGGACAAACCCGTAGCCGCTGCCGAACCCGGTCCACACCGTTGCCTGCTGGAAGTCCCCGGGGGACAGCTCGCTCGCAGTGCCGACGACCAGCACGCCGACGAGCTCGATGCTGATGGCCACGGTGGCGACGCGCCGCGAGGTCTCATCCCCGCGGGCCAGCGATATCGTGGCGACCAGGTAGACGACTGCGGCAAACGCGGACAGCAGGTAGGCGAGCGGCGCCTTGTCGAACTCGGTCGCCAGCTGGACCGCCGAGCGGGAGGTCGCGCCGAGCGCGAGGATGCCATAGACGGCCACTAGGACCCGGCCGAAGCCCCGTCCTGTCGGAGCGGGCGGGTGGCGGGCATCGGAGTCAGCCAACGGTACCCGCCCAAACCTGCTGAACCCGCAGCACCATGACCGGGGTGATCAGGAACGCCAGGGCGATCACGAGCGTGCCGGACCGTGACTTCTCTCCCCGAGCCCAGTAGAAGGCGAGCGGCGGAATGGCCAGGCAACCCAGCAGGTAGCCCACGAACTCAGCGCGTGCGAAGCTTCTGTCGCTTCCGGCCATCTGCACCACGCCGCCAACCGCGAAGCCGAGCAGAAATGCCTCCAATAAAGCCGCCGCGGCGAACAGGAGGAGGATCGGGCGCCGGTTCAGTGCCGCACAGATCAGCGCCCACCCCGCAAAGAGCAGTGCCAGGGCAGTGATCACCGTCGCGTAGGTACCGGTCACGTCCGCGATCCTGTCATGTCGTCGAGCGAGCAGCCAACAGCAGTGCCGGGCTGCCTGGTCAGGGAAGCAGCTCAGGGGTTCTTGCGGCGCTGCAGGCCACCCGCCTTGTTGTTGGCCTTGCCGACCGTGCCACGGCCCAGGTCGCCCGGATGTCCCAGCTCCCGGTCGAGGCGGGCGAGCTGTCCGGCCGCAAGTGGCCGCAGGGGGGAACCGGCACCGAGAGCGTTCAGCTGCGCCTGCCACATGACGTAGTCGTCGGCGCCCCAGGCAGACCGGGTCCAGGTCGACATCAGGTCAGGCTCGCCGCTGCCAAGCACCGCCTGGCGCAGCGATGCCTCGATGTTCCCGCGAAGTCGCACCACCCCGGGCGCGGTTGAGCCGGGCAGCAGTGGTCCGCGATATGCCCGCATCGCGGCCGCCACGTTCCCCACGGCGAGCTGAGCCTCGACTGCGAGCCAGTCGGCGGTGAGCTCGGCCACCAGCCGGTAGGGCCGAGACGCGAGCAGCTCCTCCCCGAGGAGGTTGCGCAGACGATTGAGCTCCGCTCGCAGGGTCGAGGCGCTGCCATCCTCCTCGTAGAGCAGGACAGCAAGCTCATCCCCTGAGAGGCCACGCGCGGCTGACGCCAGAAGCAGCAGGATCTCGCTGTGACGGGGGCTGAGGCGCATGGACTTCCGCTTGCCGAGGCCGTCGACGATGGTCAGCAGGGAGTCTGACCTCCCCAGGGACTCCAGCAAGACGAACCTTCCGCCGGGATGGCCCTGCTCCCTGGACCCGTGAGAACGCAGCTCCCGGGCAAGCTCAGCCTCGGCCATCCGGGCCGCCGCGCGCACCATCGCCATCGTCTGAGGCAATGCGACATCATCGCCACCGGTGATGTCCAGAACGCCGAGCAGGGACGAGGTGGTGGGGTCATGGATGGGCGTGGCCGCACAGCTCCAGCGCTGCACCGAATGCCGGAAGTGCTCAACGCCAATGACTCGCACGGACTCATCGAGGGCCAGGGCCATGCCCGGCGCGTTCGTGCCGGCCAGCCGCTCGTCCCAGTTGCTGCCCTCGACGAAGCCGATTGTCTCTGCCCGCCGCAACAGACTCGGTGATCCACAGATCCAGAGCAGCTGGCCAGCCGCGTCGGAGACGGCCATGATCGCATCGCAGTCACGAGCAGCCTGGCCGAGGACGTCATCGAGCAGAGGGAACACCTGCGCCAGTGGATGGGCCTCCCGGTAGTCGCGCAGGGCGTCACCGGGCAGTGTGATCGGAGCATCGACCGTGTCAGCCTGCACTCCTGCTGCGGCCGAGCGGAACCACGACTCGGCCACCTGTGCGCGCACACTCTCGAGGACCATGCCTCTAAGTAGAACCCCGCCGGCCCGGTTCCGACGACTACGAGCCGAAACTGGACCCAGCTGGACCCGGCAGCGCGCTGGTATGCCGGTGGCGGCTGACACGGAGAACGGTGAACGGCGCGTCCCGTCCGGACGCGCCGTTCACCGCTACGAGCCCTCCGTCATCGAGGCAGAGGGGCTACCCTGCTGAGCTGATACCGGCTCTGCTACTCAGTACCTGATAACTCAGTACCTGATAACTCAGTACCTGATAACTCAGTACTTGATGACGACGCGGCCGTCGATCTTGCCGTGCTTCATCTCTTCGAAGACGGTGTTGATCTCGCTGAGCTCACGGGTGGCCACGGTCGGGTGGATCTGGCCGCGGGCATAGAACTCGAGGGCCTCGGCCAGGTCCTGGCGTGTGCCGACGATGGATCCACGGACGGTCAGCCCCTTGAGGACGATCTCGAAGATCGACGCCGGGAAGTCCCCAGCGGGCAGGCCGTTGAAGACGATCGTGCCGCCGCGCCGGGACATGTGGATCGCCTGGCCGAAGGCCGAGGGGTGAACAGCGGTGACGAGCACGCCGTGGGCTCCTCCGGTCACCCTCTGGACGACCTCGATCGGGTCCTCTTTGAGTGCATTGACCACAAGCTCCGCGCCATGCTTCTTCGCGAGGGCCAGCTTGTCATCGGCGATGTCGACCGCCGCCACGCGTAAGCCCATGGCCTTGGCATACTGCACCGCGATGTGGCCGAGTCCGCCGATACCGGAGATGACAACCCATTCGCCCGGCTTGGCCTCGGTCATCTTCAGGCCCTTGTAGACCGTGACGCCCGCGCACAGCACCGGAGCGACCTCCACCAGGTCCGCCCCCTCAGGAATGATCGCGGCGAACTTGGCGTCGACCAGCATGTACTCGCCGAAGGAGCCGTCCACGCTGTAGCCCGCGTTCTCCTGCTTCTCGCACAGGGTCTCCCAGCCGGTGTTGCAGTACTGACAGTCGCCGCAGGCGGAGAAGAGCCAGGCGTTACCCACCAGCTGGCCGATCTTGAGGTTGGTGACGCGGTCGCCCAGGGCGACGACCTTCCCGACGCCCTCGTGGCCCGGAATGAACGGCGGGCTGGGCTTGACCGGCCAGTCGCCCTCGACCGCGTGCAGGTCGGTATGGCAGACGCCGCTGGTGATCAGCTTTACCAGGGCCTGCCCGTGGCCCGGTGTGGGCAGCGGAACACTGTCGATCGTGAGGTCCTTGCCGAAAGCGTGGACTACAGCTGCTTGCATAGTCGTCATTGACTTGTCCTTCTGCTTGTATCCGAATGGACTGCGTTTTGGTATTCGCGCCAGGGCCGACGAGGGCTCCGTGGCTGTGGGCCTATGGGAGCGCCGTCGGGCACGACATGACTGTCATGGGCGCCCGACGGCGCTGGCCGATATTCAATGGTTGCGCTGTTCGACCCCTTGGTCTAGGGGATTAGAAGAAACCGAGCTTGTTCTCGGAGTAGCTGACCAGAAGGTTCTTGGTCTGCTGGTAGTGCTCCAGCACCATCAGGTGGGTCTCACGCCCGATGCCGGAGTCCTTGTAGCCGCCGAAGGCCGAGTGCGCCGGGTAGGCGTGGTAGTTGTTCACCCAGACCCTCCCGGCCTGGATGTCGCGGCCGGCGCGGTAGGTGAGGTTGCCGTTGCGGGACCAGACGCCTGCGCCCAGCCCGAAGACCGTGTCGTTGGCGATGGAGATCGCGTCGTCGTAGTCCGTGAAGCGGGCCACTGCGAGCACCGGGCCGAAGATCTCCTCCTGGAACACCTGCATGTCGTTGGTGCCGGCCAGGATCGTGGGCTGGATGTAGAAGCCCTCGGCCAGATCGCCGTCGAGGATCGCCCGAGCACCGCCGGTGAGGACGGTGGCCCCCTCCTTCTTGCCGATCTCGATGTAGCCGAGGATCGTCTCCATCTGTCCCTTGCTGACCTGGGCACCCATCTGGGTGTCCGTGTCAAGGGGGTCGCCCATGATGATCTTCTCGGTCCGTGCCACGGCGGCGGCCATGAAGGAGTCGTAGAAGGAGTCCTGGACCAGGGCGCGGGACGGGCAGGTGCAGACCTCGCCCGAGTTGAAGGCGTAGAGGGTGATGCCTTCCAGCGCCTTGTCGTAGAACGCGTCGTCCTTGTCCGCCACGTCGGCGAAGAACACGTTGGGGCTCTTGCCGCCGAGCTCCAGGGTGGCCGGGATGAGGTTCTTGCTGGCGTACTCGGCGATCTGACGGCCGGTCGTGGTCTCACCCGTGAAAGCGATCTTGCGGATCCGCTTGGAGGATGCCAGTGCCGCGCCGGTCGTCCGGCCAGGGCCGGTGACGACGTTCAGCACGCCGGGCGGGAGCAGGTCCCCGATGAGCTCGGTCAGCACCATGATCGAGGTGGGCGTCAGAGAGGCAGGCTTCAGCACGACGCAGTTGCCGGCAGCCAGCGCGGGGGCCAGCTTCCAGACGGCCATCAGGATGGGGAAGTTCCACGGGATGATCTGGCCCACGACGCCGAGCGGCTCGTGGTAGTGGTAGGCCGTGGTGTCCTCGTCGATCTGGGACACTCCGCCCTCCTGGGCGCGGATGGCGCCGGCGAAGTAGCGGAAGTGGTCCGCAGCCAGCGGGATGTCGGCGTTCAGGGTCTCGCGGACGGCCTTGCCGTTGTCCCAGGTCTCGGCAACGGCGAGCAGCTCCAGGTTCTCCATCATCCGGTCCCCGATGCGGTGCAGGATCAGCGCCCGCTCGGCCGCGGAGGTCTTGCCCCAGGCAGGGGCAGCCGCATGAGCGGCGTCCAGCGCCAGCTCGATGTCCTCCGGGCTGCCCTTGGCTGCCTCGGTGAACTGCTTGCCGGTGATCGGGCTGACGTTCTCGAAGTACTGACCGTTGGTCGGGGGAACCCACTTCCCGCCGATCCAGTTCTCGTAGCGAGCTTTGAACTCGACCTTGGCGCCAACTTGACCGGGCTGTGCATAAACAGTCATGCATGAACTCCTTCAGCGGGAAGACATCTTTGTCCTGGTCCGCGGACGGTAGACCGCCGAAGGTTGCGAACACGTTGCACCAGCTGTGGGGGAGAGCTCGGGCTCAGAGCACTGTGGTCCCGTACATCTCCCCTAGCGGATCGGCGATGAGCTCGATTCGTGCACCGTCCGGATCGCGGAAGTAGATCGAGGTACCGCTCTCGCTCTGGTAGTCCACGTCCGCCTGCTCGAGGTTCTTGCGCAGGCGTTCCCACCGCTCGGGCTCGACCGAGATGGCGAGGTGGTGTAACCCGCCGAGCACCTCGGCATACGGACCGAGGTCGAGGCCCGGCAGGTCGAAGAAGGCCAGCAGGTTGCCGTTGCCGATGTCGAAGAAGAAGTGGTTGGACCCCTTGTAGTCACGGTTCTCAAAGATCTCGGTCAGCGGAAACTCGAGGACTTCCTGGTAGAAGCGAACGGTCCGTTCGACCTCCGCGCAGAGCAGCGCGACGTGGTGAAGCCCCCGAGCCGACGACTCAGGACGATCGTTGCCGCTGCGGAGGTGCGCGGTGCGGATCCGCCGGCGCTCGGCAGCGATCGAGGCGAGGTCGAGGTCTGCCATGAGGGCTCCCTGGCTAGATGCGGAAGAACAGGCTCAGAAAGCGCTCCGCGGCGGCGGAGTCGCCCCGGACGGTGCCGGCGTTGTAGCGACCGTACGTGGTCAGGACAAAGCTGGCCGGGTCAAACTCGATCACGGTCGGCAGGTCGCTGAGGTCACCTGGCTGGTAGGTAAGCCCGTCCGCGTCCACCCGAACCCTGGTGTCTCCGGCGTTGGGACCGCTCGTAACCCGGATGCCGAGCTCGCTCGCCCGGGTGTCAGCGGTCGGCGTGGCGGTCGACTGCCAGACCACGAACATGAACGGCACCAGCAGGTCGGCCACCTCCCCCGAAAGCCCATGCGTGCGTCCGGCACCCTCGCGAATGTCCCAGGAGTGGATGCCGTAGTCGATGAGCTGGAACGCCGGGTAGAAGAACGCCGGGAGTGGACCCATGTAGAAATGGGGCACCATCAGGCCAGTCCAGTCGTCAGGTCCCAGCCCCTGGAGGATGTCGCTCATCTTGGCATAGTCGGTCTCCAGACGCTCCAACAGCTCCGCCCTCGGGACCGACCGCAGAGCTCGGGCCTGAGTGTCCACCCTGGGGGCCATGCCGGGCAGCCCGAAGGCCGGGGCAACCTCGCTCTTGCTGCGTGCTGCGTCAAACGCCGGAAAGTAGGACTCAGTCGTGTCGACCAGATGCCCGACGATGTCGCGAACCTGCCAGTTCGCGCAGGCAGTCCGCTGCTCCCAGGCCCCGGGCTGACTGACCAGCTCGAAGAATCCCTGGGCCTGCTGGCGGACCACGCGCAGCAAGTTGTCACGTCCCTCATACGTCATCGCATTCCAGCTATTCATAGCTCAACCTCCCCGTTGTCCTGGTCACAAGGTTCTCGGCGGAAACCGCGGAGGTGCACGAGGGGGACAAACCCCCGGTGCAGCTGCCCGCCCGTCGGGATTGACGACCCCTGAAACGGTACTCCGGGGGAGCGGGCGCGTCATCAGCCTTCAGGAGGGGAAGACGAGATACTGGTTGCATGCACAATGGTTCAACCGGCGCCGGTCCGATACACATCGGCGTGTCCGAACGCAGTGGCTATGGGGACATCGACCCGCGCACAGGAGCCCGATGGATGGTCGAGCGAGTCGGGGCCGCGCGTGACGCGGGGCTGGACTCACTGTTCCTGGGTGAACATCACGCCACCGGTGGCACCTACTACCAGAACGCGCCGATGCTGGGCCGGTTGCTGGCCGAGTGGGGGGACCGGCCTGCCGGCGCCCTCTTCCTGCTGCCGCTGTGGCACCCCGTGACCCTGGCCGAGCAGGTGGGGACTCTTGCCTCCCTGACGCAGGGGCGTTTCATCCTGCAGTGTGCCCTGGGGGGTGGCCAGGACCAGTTCGCCGGCATGGGCGTCTCGTTGCGCGGCAGGGTGGCGCGTTTCGAGTCCACCCTGTCGGTTCTCCGGCGCCTGCTGGACGGCGAGGAGGTCACCACGGCCGAGCCGCTTCCCCTTCAGTCAGCCCGGGGCGGTCCCCTGCCCCCGGAGCCGGTCGACGTGTGGATCGGCGCCTCCGCACCCGCGGCCATCGACCGGGCGGCCCGACTCGGGGACGGCTGGATAGCGGCGCCAGGTCTCACCCTGGTCGAGGCTGCCCTGCAGATCGAGCAGTATCGCTCGAGGTGCGCAGCGCACGACAGGCCAGTCGGCGTGACGGCCATCAGACGCGATGTGCACGTTGGCGCGGACCTCGCCGACGCCATGCGGGTGGCTGACCCCATTCTTGCCGGGGGATACCGGGGGTTCCCCCCTGAGTCGCTCGTGGTCGGGGGGGTGGGCGAGGTCGCCGATGCCTTTGCGGAGCTGGGCGACCTCGGGTACACCCATGTCCTTGTGCGCCACCTCGCCGAGGACCAGGGCGAGGTCCTGGCGTCCTATGAACGACTCGGCGCCGTACGCTCCCGCCTCGCCTGAGGAAGGCGCCGCTCCGTACCCCGGCGTAGAAGTCAGGCTGCAGATGGGGCGAACCAGTTCACCGTGCAGGTCGAGCTGATGATCGAACCCTCAGATTTCACCGCGAAAGGGTTGCCCTTGCCTGTGGGGGCAGCAAGAATTTCGCGTCATGGACATTCCAACGGAAGTGATCTCTCCACTCTCGCCGGACCAGCCTTCCGCGGCGCTGCGCGACCGCGAGGAGGCCGAGGGCTACGTGGCCATGGTCTGTTTCAAGCACGGACCTCCCAGACTCATCGGCGTCGAGCTCGAATGGACTGTCCACCATGGCAGCGATCTGCGCCGCCAGCTGGACCCAGGCGTGCTGAGCAGAGTCCTTGGACCGCACGCACCCCAGACGATCAACCCCCATAACGATCAGCTCCCTCTTCCCGCCGGGTCCCTGATCACTGTCGAGCCCGGTGGCCAGGTCGAGATCTCAACACCACCGACCAGCTCTGCCGCCGGCCTCATCGCGGGCGCCACCGAAGACGTGGCAACCCTTGCGGATCTGCTTCACCGCAGCGGGCTTGTGCTCGGCCCCCACGCCACGGACTCGCACCGTCCGCCGAACCGTCTGCTCCAGGTTCCGAGATACCAGGCCATGCAGGCGGTGTTCGACCGCATTGGCCCGCAGGGTTCGCGGATGATGTGCAGCACGGCGTCGATGCAGGTCTGCCTCGACGCCGGCGAGACCGACCAGTCGTCAGGACGTTGGCGAGCGGCTCACGCCCTCGGCCCCGCGCTGGTAGCGCTCTTCGCCAACTCACCCAGCCTGAACGGACGTCGTACCGGCTGGGCGTCTTCGCGTCTGAGGGCGACCCTTGGCACCTGCCCGCCGTTCACGTTGCCACCCGAGCCCAGTGATGACCCGGCCGGCCAGTGGGCTCGAATGGCCATGGAAGCTCCCGTGATCTGTATCCGCAGCGAAAGCCTCTCGTGGACTGCGCCGCAAGGACTGACCTTCGCCGGCTGGATCGCGGAGCCCAGGAGTGTCGGGCGTCGCCCGACCCTGGACGACCTCGACTACCACCTGAGCACCCTCTTCCCGCCGGTGCGGCCCAAGGGCTACCTCGAGATCCGCTACCTGGACACGCAGCCGGGCTCGCGGTGGGTCACTCCCTTCGCGCTGCTGGCTGCATTGATGGCCCGCCCCTCCACCATCGACCAGGTCCTGGACCTCACGCAGGCGTCTGCACCGCTGTGGTTCGAGGCCGCGCGGGACGGCCTGGCAGCCCCGCTGCTGGCCGCGGCCGCCCGCGAGGTCATCCAGCTCGGCGCCGACTGTCTGGACCAGGTCGACCTCACCGCCACCCAGCACCGGGAGGTGCTCGACGACCTCGCGCTGCGCCTGGCGGGGATCCCGGTCAACCAGAGGTGTTCCGCATGACGCCGCAGCCGACTCCCGAGATCTCCGCTGAGCGGTGGCGTTCCCGCGTCGAGGTTGTCCTCACCCGAGCCCGGGAACGGAGCCAGCTGCTCACCGACGCCGTCGACGACGACGACCTGGTGCGCCAGCACTCACCACTGATGTCGCCGCTGGTCTGGGACCTCGCCCACGTCGGCAACCAGGAGGAGCTCTGGCTGGTCCGCGATGTCGGAGGCCGCGCCCCCGTTCGTCGCGACATCGACCAGCTGTATGACGCGTTCCAGCACGCACGGGCCGACCGGCCCTCACTCCCGCTGCTCGGTCCGGCCGGAGCCCGCAGCTACGTGTCCGAGGTCCGGGCCAAGGTCCTTGACGTGCTGGAGCACAGCCCTCTGGAAGGCCGGCCGCTGCTCGACCAGGCGTTCGCATTCGGAATGGTGGCCCAGCATGAGCAGCAGCACGACGAGACGATGCTGGCCACCCACCAGCTGAGGGCTGGCGGGCCAGTGCTGGACGCGCCGAGCCCGCCACCGCCTGCGAGCCTTCCCGTCGCCGAGGTCCTGGTTCCTGGTGGACCGTTCACCATGGGCACCTCGACCGAGCCGTGGGCTCTGGACAATGAGCGCCCAGACCATGTCGTCGAGGTGGAGGCGTTCTTCATCGACACCGCCGCGGTGACGAATGGCGCCTACCTGGCGTTCATGGACGCGGGCGGCTACGACGAGCCGGCGTGGTGGAGCGCTGGCGGCTGGGCTCACCGGCAAGAGGCCGGCCTGACGGCTCCAAGGTTCTGGCAGCACGACGGCGACACCTGGTGGCGGACGCGATTCGGCGTGCGTGAGCAGGTTCCGGTATCAGAGCCCGTGATGCACGTGTCCTTCCATGAGGCGCAGGCGTACGCCGCATGGGCTGGCAGGCGGCTGCCCACAGAAACCGAGTGGGAGAAGGCCGCACGCTGGGATCCAGCCACGGGGCGATCCCGGCGATACCCGTGGGGGGACGCGGATCCTGAGCCGCAGCACGCGAACCTGGGCCAACGCCACCTCCGCCCTGCCGGGGCAGGCGCCTACCCTCGCGGAGCATCACCACTTGGCGTCTACCAGCTCATCGGCGACGTCTGGGAGTGGACCTCGAGCGACTTCGGCGGGTACCCGGGCTTCACGGCATTCCCGTACCCCGAGTACTCCCTGGTCTTCTTTGGTTCGGAGTACAAAGTGCTGCGAGGCGGGTCCTTCGGTTCGGACGCCGTGGCCGTCCGGGGCACCTTCCGCAACTGGGACTACCCGGTCCGGCGACAGATCTTCGCAGGGTTCCGCTGCGCTCGCGACCCCGGCCCGGGGGAGGTCAGCTGAGCGATGTGTCGCCATCTCGCCTACCTCGGTCCGCCAGTGACGCTGGCCGAGTCCGTTCTGCACCAACCGCATTCGCTGTTGCAGCAGTCCTGGGCGCCCTCAGACATGAGAGGCGGGGGCACCATCAACGCGGATGGTTTCGGCATCGGCTGGCTCGGATCCGGCACGGACGCCGGGGGTAACGGGACTGACTCTTTGAGGGCCGGCGGCGAGGGTCCGCGGCGAGCCCGCCGATACCGACGGGACCGACCGATGTGGTCAGACGCCACGCTGCCGGAACTGGCGGCGTCGATCACCTCCGGCGCAGTCCTGGCGGCGGTGCGTTGCGCGACGGTCGGTATGCCGGTGACAGAGTCCGCCTGCGCCCCCTTCGTCGAGGGGCCTGCGATGTTCAGCCACAACGGCGTGATCGATCGATGGCCTGACTCAGTCGCCGCTCTGGCCGGCGCGCTTCCGCCCGCGGTCCTGATGAAGCTTGACGCGCCGACAGACTCCGCTTTCTTGTGGGCGCTGGTTCGGGAGCACCTCCGCAAGGGACGCTCGGCTGCCACGGCGTTGGCCGAGGTGGTCGCCGACGTACTTGCCCTGGCGCCTCGCTCGCGGCTCAACCTCCTCCTGAACGACGGCCGAGTCGTTGCTGCCACCACCGTCAGCCACAGCTTGTGGGTCCTGCAGGGTGAGAACAGCGTCACCGTCAGCTCCGAGGCACTGGACCCCGGCAACCCGAGGTGGCAGGCCGTCCCCAACTTCTGCCTGCTCGAGGCGTCGGCCACCTTCTGTTCGATCAAAGCACTGTCCGATCCGACCGGTGTTCGGGCGACACCGGTTGACTCACCCGTCGTCTGACCCACCCACCGATCGATCCGCAGCCCGAACAAGGAGGGTCATGACCGAACCTGTAGTCGACGTGCACCTGATCCCCGCTGATGCCGAGCGCTCGCTGCGCCGGGATGCGCGCGTGGGACTGACAGCCAACCCCAGGTGGCTCCCACCAAAATGGTTCTACGACGCCCGCGGCAGCGAACTGTTCGAGCAGATCACCAGGCTTCCGGAGTACTACCCGACCCGGGCCGAGAGGTCGATCCTGGCCACCCACGCCGCAGCCATCGCCCGGCGCAGCGGCGCGCGGACTCTGGTTGAGCTGGGGTCTGGCTCTTCCGAGAAGACCCGCCTCCTGCTCGACGCGCTGCAGGCAGCAGGCTCGCTGCGGCGGTATGTGCCACTCGACGTCTCTGCGAGCGCACTTGTCGAGGCGGTGGCCGCGATACATGGGGACTACCCGACGCTGGCGATCCACGGCGTCGTCGCGGACTTCACCGCGCATCTCGACCGCATCCCAGGGCAGGCGCCACGACTGGTTGCCTTCCTCGGGGGCACGATCGGCAACTTCCTTCCTCATGAGCGAGCCGACTTCCTTGGCGCCCTGCGCGACATTCTCGTCCCCGGCGACTTTCTCCTGCTCGGAAGCGACCTGGTGAAGGACCCCGGCGTCCTCGTCCCTGCATACGACGACGCGGCCGGCGTCACCGCGGACTTCAACCGCAATGTCCTCGCCGTGCTCAACCGGGAGCTTGGCGCCGACTTCGACCTCGGGAACTACCAGCACGTGGCCATCTGGGACCCCAGGAACGAGTGGATGGAGATGAGGCTGCGCGCGTCTGCCACCGCCCGGGTAACGCTTTCGGAGCTCGACCTGGACATCGTCCTTCGGGCGGGGGAGGAGATCCGGACCGAGATCTCGGCCAAGTTCCGCAAGGAAGGCGTCGATGGCGAACTTGCCAAGGCCGGATTCGAGATGGACTCTTGGTGGACAGACGCAAAGGGGCTATTCGCCCTCTCCCTGGCTCGGGTGCGGTGAACGATCCTCGCGATACGGACCCGCGTTCTGCACGATGCCATACCGACGTATATCCTGTCGAGCAAGCGATCTGCCGATGTATTTCCTGAAAGGAACCGCAGTGACTGCAACTGACCTCCGACCCGTCGATCCGAGCAATGTCTCTACGACGACGGCGCACATCGTCTCGACCGACGAGCACATAGAGCTCGCCGAGGAGGTCATGGCACACAACTACCACCCCCTTCCCGTGGTGATCGCCGAAGGCCATGGCGCGTGGGTGACGGACGTTGAGGGTCGCCGGTACCTGGACGCCCTGGCCGGCTACTCGGCTTTGAACTTCGGCCACGGGCACCCCGACCTGGTTGCCGCTGCCCAGGCTCAGCTGACGCGGGTGACACTAACCAGCCGGGCGTTCCACAATGACCAGCTCGGGCCGTTCTGCCGTGACCTCGCCGCGCTCGCCGGCATGGATCTCGTGCTGCCGATGAACACCGGCGCCGAGGCCGTCGAGACGGCCATCAAGGTCGCCCGCAAGTGGGGGTATGACGTCAAGGGTGTGCCGGACGGCCAGGCGAACATCATCGTGGCTGACGGCAACTTCCACGGCCGCACCACCACGATCGTCAGCTTCTCGACCGACGAGGTCGCGCGGGCAGGCTTCGGTCCTTTCACCCCCGGTTTCACGGTGGTCCCCTATGGCGACACAGAGGCTCTGCGAGCAGCTGTCACCCCTAATACTGTCGCTGTCCTGATCGAGCCTGTGCAGGGAGAAGCTGGAGTGATCGTGCCGCCGGCCGACTACCTGCCGGCTGTGCGAGACCTGTGCACCGACCAGAACGTGCTCTTCATCGCGGATGAGATCCAGTCAGGCCTTGGCCGCACCGGGACCACCTTCGCGTGTGAGCTCGAGAACGTGGTGCCTGACATGTACATCCTGGGCAAGGCGCTCGGTGGTGGCATCGTGCCGGTCTCCGCGGTGGTCTCATCCCGGGCAATCCTCGGAGTCATCAAGCCGGGCAACCATGGCTCGACCTTCGGCGGCAACCCGCTGGCTGCAGCGGTCGGCTTCGCGGTCGTCAAGCTTCTGGCCACGGGGGAGTACCAGGAACGAGCGAAGGTGCTCGGTGAGCAGCTGCGCCTGCGGCTCGAGGCCCTCATCGGTCACGGTGTCCTCGCCGTTCGAACGCGTGGCCTCTGGGCCGGAGTCGACATCGACCCCGAGCTGATGACCGGCCGCGAGATGTGCGAACGCCTCATGTCCAAGGGAGTCCTTGCCAAGGACACTCATGGATCGACTGTGCGTCTCGCGCCGCCGATCGCTATCGAGGCGGAGGACCTGGACTGGATGGTCGACCAGTTCGCGGCTGTTCTGACCGACGCCAGCTGAGTCAGGATCGCGTGACTGCCAAGCCGGCCTGATCCTCAGGCCGGCTTGACTGATGTCAGCACGACGTGGGAGCGTTCCATCACTTGACACCCGCGGTCTGGGGAAGCCGGTCGGACACCGGCGCTGACCCGCAACCGTAGGCCGCCTTCGTTCATCGTGCCCTCATCGGCACAGGTCGAAGCCATGCGGCGAGCCGGAGCACCGGATCGTGGGCCCAAGGCTCCATCAATTCGTCCGCCGAGGTCTGCGGTCCGGAGTCGGTCGCTGTGGCTCTCAGCCCGGCCTCCCTCTTCGGCGCGAGAGAGGTCCACACCATGAAGCCCACCCGTCACGCCCGTATCTTGCGTGCTGCCGTCATTGCCATCCTGGTCACCCTGGCCGGAGGAGTCGTTGCCGCACCCGCCCAGGCCGCCGCCTACCGGTACTGGGGTTACTTCCACCAGACCGACGGTGCCTGGACCTTCGCCCAGACCGGACCTGCGCAGGCCACTCCGGCCGACGGTGCCGTCGAGGGCTGGCGCTTCGCCGTGGCCGACGAAAGCTCCGTCCGAACCCCGCGGGCGACGCCCACCTTCGCGGCGCTGTGCACCGGTACCGCGATCACGGCCGGCAGCAAGCGCGTCGGCCTGGTCATCGACTTCGGCCGCCCTGCTGACAGTGCCGACGGGGCGACGCCGCCAGCCCCAAGAGCCACCTGCGTGAAAGTGCCCCTGAAGGCCACCGGTGCGGACATCCTGGTGGCCGGCGGGGCCACCCTGCGGGTGAGCAAGGCGTTGAACTGCGCCATCGACGGCTGGCCGGCAACCGGCTGCGGCGACACCGTCGCCAACGTGTCAGCCGCGGCGGCCAGCCCAGACACCAAGATCACGATCGCCGCGCCCAAGGCGCCCGTCGTCAAGTCTTCGGGCGAGTCCTCAACCAGCTCGACCGCGCTGATCCTGGGCGGGGCGGGAGCTCTGGCCCTGGTCGGAGTCCTCGGGTTTGCGGCATGGCGCCGGGGCCGCGACGCCACGGACGACTGAGCGAACCGGGAGCTTGTTGTGACCCGCGCCCTTCACGACCCCCGGTTGCCGCGTCTGCTGCACCCGGCGGCGTGGTGGGCGTGGGCGATCGGCCTGGCGATGGCTGCCAGCCGAACCACCAACCCGCTGCTGCTCGCCCTGGTCGTGGTTGTCGCCGCCTACGTCGTGGCGGCCCGCCGGGAGCTCGGCGCGGCTTCGCCGTTTGGCGCCTTCCTGCGGCTGGGCCTGTTCGTCATCGCCATGCGGGTGCTGTTCGAAGCCCTGCTCGGTGGCGGGGTTCCCGGGGAGACCGTGCTCCTGAACCTACCCCAGATCCCGCTGCCCACCGGCTCCGGCGGCGTGCGCCTCGGCGGTCCGGTAACTCTCGAGGGCGTCCTCGCCGCGGCCTACGACGGCGCCAGACTAGCCGCCGTGCTCGCCTGCATCGGCGCCGCGAACGCTCTCGCAAGTCCCCGACGACTGCTGCGCTACGTCCCGGCCACGCTCTACGAGGTCGGCACCGCACTGGTCGTCGCCCTCACCTACGCACCACAGCTGGTGGAGGATGCCCGCCGCGTACGAGCGGCTCGGCGCCTGCGGGGGCACGCCGGCCGCGGCCCGCGCGAGCTGGCCCGACTCGCCGTCCCCGTGCTGGACAGCGCGCTCGAGCGCTCGCTGGACCTCGCGGCGTCAATGGAGTCGCGAGGCTACGGCCGCTCGGTGCACCGGGATGCCCGCTCGCGCCGGAGGGCCACCGCTCTGACTCTCTTCGGCCTCGGTGGTGTGGTGGCGGGGGTCTACGGCCTCCTGGACGGCGGCTCGGCCCCACTGCTCGGCCTGCCCCTGCTGGTTGCGGGTTCGGCGGCGGCCGCGGCATCTCTTGCGGTCGGTGCCCGCCGCGAGCGGCGCTCACGCTACCGGCCCGACCCATGGGCTGCCCCGGAGTGGGTGGTGATGCTCAGTGGTGCGGTCGCCGGCGGCGTCGTCATGGTGGCCGCCCAGCGCGGCGAGCCCGGCATCATCCTCCAGACATCACCGGCGGTCTGGCCTACCCTGCCGTGGCTACCGGCTCTCGGGGTGCTGGCCGGTCTGCTTCCCGCCTGGCTTTCGCCGGTCCCCCCGCTGCGGGCGGCCGAGCGGGCAGGTCCTGCGGACAGCCACATTAAGCCCATCCACACCGGGGACATACCCACCGAAACCATCGGGAGCGCGTCATGATCGGGTTCGAGAACGTCGGTGTCCGTTTCGAAGACGGTGGCAAGCCAGTGCTCAGTGGCGTGGACCTGCATGTCGAAGAGGGCGAGCTGGTTCTGGTCGTGGGAGCCACCGGCAGCGGCAAGACCACGTTGCTGCGCTGCGTCAACGGGCTGGTTCCGCATTTCAGCGGTGGCACGCTGAGCGGGCGGGTCACCGTCAACGGTCGTGACACCCGCACCCACCGGCCGCGTGATCTGGCGGACGTGGTCGGCGTCGTGGGGCAGGACCCGGCAGCGGCTTTCGTGACCGACACGGTGGAGGAAGAGCTCGCCTACGGGATGGAGTCACTTGGTGTCCACGGTGACGTGATGCGCCGCCGCGTGGAGGAGACTCTCGACCTCCTGGGCCTCGCCGAGGTGCGTCAGCGAACCCTTCGAACCCTCTCGAGCGGACAGCAGCAACGCGTGGCGATAGGCGGTGTGCTGGCAGCGCACCCACGGGTCCTGGTGCTCGACGAACCCACCTCAGCGCTTGACCCCGTCGCGGCCGAGGAGGTGCTCGCGGCTCTCACCCGCCTGGTTCACGATCTGGGACTGACCGTGATGCTCGCCGAACACCGGCTTGAAAGAGTCGTTCAGTATGCCGACCGCGTGGTCATCATCGAGAACGGACGGGTCAGCACCGGACTGCCCGCGGCCGCCATGGTGACCTCGCCGGTGTCACCGCCCATCGTCCAGCTCGGTCGCCTGGCCGGCTGGTCGCCGCTGCCCCTGTCGGTGCGCGACGCCCGCCGAGTCTCCGGACCGATGCGTGCCAGGCTGGCTGGCCAGAACCCCACCCGGGTCGTCACATCAGTCAGCGTGAGCAGCCAGGGTGCGTGCCTGCTCAGCGCCCGGGCTCTGGTCGTCAACCGTGGACGCCTGACGGTGCTGCGCGGGATCGACCTTGAGGTGCAGAAGGGCGAGGTAGTGGCACTCATGGGACGCAACGGGTCGGGCAAGTCCACCCTCCTGGCCGCTGCCTGCGGCCAGCTGAACGCCCGCGGTGGCAGCGTGCGGACCGCTGGGCTGGACCCAGCTTCTCTGAAGCCCCGCGAGGTCCTGAGGCACGTGGGCCTGGTCCCTCAGGATCCGGGCATGCTGCTGTATGGCGAGACGGTCGGTGCCGAGTGTCGCGCAGCCGACACCGACATGGGCGCAGCTCCTGGCATGACGCGCGACCTGCTGGACCACCTCTCGCCCGATGTCCGGGACGGCACCCATCCACGCGACCTCTCCGAGGGACAACGGCTGGCTCTGGCCCTGGCCATCGTGCTCGCGGGGCAGCCACCCCTGGTCCTGCTCGACGAGCCCACCCGGGGGCTGGACTACGGGGCCAAGAGCCGGCTGGTGGCCTCACTGCGCTCGCTGGCGGCGCAGGGGCACGGCGTCCTGGTGGCCACTCATGATGTCGAGCTGGTGGCGGAGCTGGCGGACCGTGTCGTGGTCATCGCCGACGGCGAGCTGGTGACGGACGGCCCGGCAGATGTCGTGCTTGCCGGTTCACCGGCTTTCGCGCCCCAGGTGGCCAAGGTGATGCATCCGCAGCCCTGGCTCACCGTCGCGGACGTAGCGGCGGCACTGGAGGCCTCATGAAAGGCCAGACCACCCGCGCCCGGGACGAGCTGGTTTCGGGCACGCCGCTCCTAGAGGTCCGGTGGCGGGCAGCCGCCACCCTGGCCGCGACCACGCTCGTGGGGCTGGCCGCCTTCTTGTGGCCCTTCCTGGCGAGACCGGGGTCGGGCCTGGCACACAGCTCGGACGCGCCCTGGTTGTTCGTTCTTCTCATCGCCCTGCTGACGGCGCTGGTCATGGCCGAGCTGGCCGGTGGCGGCCTTGACGCCAAGACGGTCGCAGTCCTGGGAGTGCTGGCGGCCGCCGGCGGGGCGCTGAGGGTACTCGGTGCGGGGACCGCCGGGCTGGAGCCGTTGTTCTTCCTGGTGGTTGTCGCAGGCAGGGTGCTCGGACGCGGCATGGGTTTTGTCCTCGGCGCACTCGCAGTGCTGGTGGGCGCCTTCCTCACCGGCGGCGTGGGTCCGTGGGCGCCGTTCCAGATGATCGCCGCAGGCTGGGTCGGCTTCGGCGCTGGCTGCCTGCCCAGAGCCCGCGGGCGCAGGGAGCGGTTCATCCTGGCGGCCTACGGTCTGGTTGCCGGCCTGCTCTATGGGCTCGTCATGAACCTCTGGTTCTGGCCGTTCGTCACTTCGGGGGTTCCCGCCGGCCTGGGGTTCGTGCCCGGGGACCCCGTGACTGCGAACCTCTCCCGATACGCAGCCTTCTACCTTGCTACCAGCCTTGGGTGGGATCTCCCACGAGGCGTCCTGACTGCTGTCCTGGTGATCGTTGCCGGGCGACCGGTGCTGGCCAGCCTCCGGCGCGGCACCCGCCGTGCGGCGTTCGGCGCCACCGGGCAGTTCGTGGCCGGTGAAGATCTCCGGGCATCCGAGTGATGATTATCTCATCGGTGAAATCTGCCGAGAACCTGCGAGTCAACCGCGAAGCATGACGGACCGGGCGACGGAGAGACGAAACACGCTCAAAGCCCTATTGCCCTCACCGGCGTTAGCCCGACCCGGTTGTCTGCCTTGTTGGCGGTTGAGCGACAATGCCGTCTGTGGTGCGCAACGCGGCGCCCCACTGATGACGGGAGCGCTGATGTCGGCGAGGAATGACATGGAGGCCGCGGAACCTAACGTGGGACAGCTACACGAGCGCGTGGAGCTGACACGGGTAGGTCCCTTTGTCTCGGCTGAGTTGCGACCCCCCTGCGACGCGGGCCTGCGCTCGACCGGTGGGGTGGCCTGAGTGGCTACCGATACCGCGGTCGGTGTTGACACACCGGGGCGGGCGCCGATCTCCAAGCCCAACCTGCGAACCGACAACTGGCGCAAGTCGCCGATCCTGACCTTCATCGGTCTCACGGCCTTCGTCCTGTACGCCACGATCCGTGTGGCCACCCAGAGCGCCTACTTCGCTGAGGGTGCCAGCTACTCCTATCTCACACCCTTCGCCTCACCTTGCGTGAGCGCGAACTGCGTCGAGGGATCCAGCCACTTCGGTCAGTGGTTCGGCACATTCCCGGCTTTCGTTCCGCTGGCGATCGTCACCCTGACGTTCATCCTGTTGTTCCGGCTGACCTGCTACTACTACCGCAAGGCCTACTACCGCGCGTTCTGGATGTCGCCAGTCGCCTGCGGCGTGCCCGAGCCGCGCGGCAAGTACACCGGTGAGACACGCTTCCCGCTCATCATCCAGAACGCGCACCGCTACTTCTGGATGGCAACCGTCGTGGTCTCACTGATCAACACGTACGACGCCTTGAAGTCCTTCCATGGCACGTCGGGCTTCGGCCTGGGCCTGGGCAACATCATCATCGTCGTCAACGTCATCCTCCTGTGGTCGTACACGATGGGCTGCCACTCCTGCCGGCACATCACCCTCGGCCGGATCAACCACTTCTCCAAGCACCCGGTGCGCTACTGGCTCTACCAGCAGGCCAGCAGGCTCAACATGAAGCACATGCAGCTTGCCTGGACCACCCTGGGCACGCTGTGCATCACCGATGCATACATCGCGCTGGTCTCCTCCGGCACTATTTCTGATCTGAGGTTCTTCGGATGAGCACACTTGAAAAGCACAGCTACGACGTTATTGTGATCGGTGCCGGCGGTGCCGGACTGCGCGCGGCGATCGAGGCGCGTGAGCAGGGCCTGCGCGTGGCGATCCTGTGCAAGTCGCTGTTCGGCAAGGCCCACACGGTTATGGCCGAGGGTGGCATCGCTGCCTCTATGGGCAACGTCAACTCCAAGGACAGCTGGCAGGTCCACTTCGCCGACAGCCTGCGTGGCGGCAAGTTCCTGAACAACCCGCGCATGGTTGAGCTGCACGCCAAGGAGGCACCGGACCGGGTCTGGGAGCTCGAGACCTACGGCGCGCTGTTCGATCGCACCCCTGAAGGCAAGATCAGCCAGCGCAACTTCGGCGGGCACGAGTACCCGCGGCTCGCCCACGTGGGCGACCGCACCGGGCTCGAGCTGATCCGCACCTTCCAGCAGAAGGTCGTCTCCCTCCAGCAGGACGACCTGGCTGAGTTTGGCGACGCAGAAGCCCGGATCAAGGTCTTCGCCGAGATGACGGTCACCGAGCTGGTCAAGGACGGCGACGCCGTTGCCGGCGCCTTCGGGTACTACCGCGAGACCGGCGCCTTCGTGCTCTTCGAGGCCCCCGCCGTGATCCTGGCGACCGGCGGGATCGGCAAGTCTTTCAAGGTCACCAGCAACTCCTGGGAATACACGGGTGACGGGCATGCGCTCGCCCTGCGTGCAGGGGCCAACCTCATCAACATGGAGTTCGTGCAGTTCCACCCGACTGGCATGATCTGGCCGCCGTCCGTCAAGGGCATCCTGGTCACTGAGTCGGTTCGGGGCGACGGCGGAATCCTGACCAACTCCGAGGGCAAGCGCTTCATGTTCGACTACGTCCCGGACGTGTTCATCGACCAGTACGCCAAGACCGAGGCCGAGGGCGACCGGTGGTACGACGACCAGGAGAACAACAAGCGCCCGCCTGAGCTGCTGCCGCGTGACGAGGTCGCACGGGCCATCAACAGCGAGGTCAAGGCAGGCCGTGGCACCCCCCATGGCGGCGTGTACCTGGACGTCTCAACGCGGCTGAGCCCCGAAGTGATCAAGAAGAAGCTGCCGGCGATGTACACGCAGTTCCTGGAGCTGGCGGACGTCGACATCACCGCCACGCCGTTCGAGGTCGGTCCGACCTGCCACTACGTGATGGGTGGCGTCGAGGTCGACGCCGACACCGAGGGCACCTGCGTTCCGGGGCTGTTCGCGTGCGGTGAGGTCTCTGGAGGCATGCACGGGGCCAACCGCCTCGGCGGCAACTCGCTGTCCGATCTGCTGGTATTCGGCCGGCGTGCCGGATTGGGTGCTGTGGAGTATGTCAGGGCACTGGGCGACAAGCGGCCCGCCGCCAGCGAGGCGGACCTCGAGTCTGCGGGCAAGGCCGCACTCGCGCCCTTCCACGCCGAGGCTCAGACCCGGGCGGCAGACAGCCCGACGCCGGAGAACCCGTACACGGTCCACACCGACCTGCAGCAGGTCATGAGCGACCTGGTCGGCATCATCCGTCGCGAGGGTGAGATCAGTGAGGCTCTGGAGAAGCTGCAGGGCTTGCGCAAGCGCGCTGAGAACGCCGCCGTCGAGGGGCACCGCCAGTTCAACCCGGGTTGGCACCTGGCACTTGATCTGCGCAACATGCTGGATGTGTCGGAGTGCATCGCCAAGTCGGCCCTGGAGCGTCATGAGAGCCGTGGCGGGCACACCCGCGAGGACTACCCGACGATGGACCCCACCTGGCGTGGAGTGAACCTGGTCTGCAGCCTCATCCCGGGGACGGACACCATGGAGCTGACCCACAAGCCCGTGCCAACCATCAGGCCCGACCTGCTCGCGCTGTTCGACCGGCACGAGCTGGAGAAGTACCTGACGGAGCCCGAGCTCGCCGTTCTGGACAACCCGCAGACTCCGTCGGCTTCAGGGGAGAAGGCATGACCCACAACGCAAAGTTCAAGGTCTGGCGCGGTGACGCCGATGGCGGTGATCTGAACGACTACACCGTGGAGGTCAACGACGGTGAGGTGTTGCTCGACATCATCCACCGGTTGCAGGCGACGCAGGTGCCGGACCTCGGGGTGCGGTGGAACTGCAAGGCCGGCAAGTGCGGGTCCTGCAGCGCCGAGGTCAACGGCAAGCCCAGCCTGATGTGCATGACCAGGATGAACACCTTCGACCCGAACGAGACCGTGTCGGTGACGCCGCTGCGGACCTTCCCGATCATCCGCGACCTGGTCACGGATGTCTCCTTCAACTACGAGAAGGCCCGCCAGATCCCGGCATTCTCGCCGCCGAAGGGCGTGGCTGCGGGTGACTACCGGATGCAGCAGCTCGACGTCGAGCGGTCTCAGGAGTTCCGCAAGTGCATTGAGTGCTTCCTGTGCCAGGACGTCTGTCACGTTGTTCGCGACCATGAGGACAACAAGAAGGCCTTCGCAGGACCGCGGTTCCTGATCCGGGCGGCCGAGCTCTCCATGCACCCGCTGGACAGCAACCCCGATCGTGCGGTGTTCGCGCGGGACGAGCAGGGGATAGGCCTGTGCAACATCACCAAGTGCTGCACCGAGGTCTGCCCGGAGCACATCAAGATCACCGACAACGCCATCATCCCGATGAAGGAACGAGTCGTTGACAAGAAGTACGACCCGCTGATCTGGCTGGGGTCGAAGATCGGAATTCGCAAGAACTGAGTCACCAGTTTCCTGATGCACGCCCGGCCAGTTCTGGCCGGGCGTGCATCTGCGTTGTTCCCAGCTTTGGATCGTGGGCAACCTCCGGTACACCAGGCGCTACGAATGCCGCCCGGGTGAGCCCAGGTTGGGGGAGTCGGTGCGGACACATTCCTGCCTGCCACCGCGGGTGACTGGAATTCGGCCGCGATGACGGGGCCTGTGCCTCCCCGCGTACCAAATCGAGATCTTCCCTGGCTCTATGCCCCTCCGCCTGTCGACACCCTGCAGACATCTCCTGTATGCCTCGAATGACCTACCAAAATTGTTGCTGGACAAGGGGATTGGGGTCTGCTCGGGTAGTTGCCAAGAGCTCACCTGATTCTGCCGGACGCTTCGACGGGCCGGTCAACGATGTCCGCGCGGGGGATCTCGCCAGTCAAATCTGTCCACGGGGGTTGCGCAATGGCGTTCGGCGGGTCACTATGTAAGCGCTTACCCGTTGTAAGCGCTTACATACCAGGCGGTGACGAATGGCAACACGTAAGCAGGGCAGGCGCCCGGCGACGATATATTCCGTCGCGCAGCTGGCCGGAGTGTCCATCGCCACCGTCTCGCGGGTGCTCCAGGGCACCAGGGCAACGTCACCACAAACCCGGGCCAACGTCCTTCGGGCCGTCGAGGAGCTCGCCTACGTGCCGCTCCAGGCCGCCCGTAGCCTGGCGGTCCACCGGCACGAGGCTCACGGAATCATCGTGCCTGATCTCATCGGCCCCTACTACTCCGAGCTGCTGATGGGCTATGAGTCAGCCGCCGCAGAGCTTGGACAGAGCGTCGTCATCGTGGTGGCGCAGCCGAGCGAGGAGGCGACCCGGGCGATCCGTCTCTCGAGCCGGGTGGACGGCATCGTCGTCGCCAACTCGGCCATCTCCGATGACGCCGCGCGATCTCTGGCTCAGCGGACCCCTGTGGTGCTGCTTGCACGCCCCACTGTGCATGGATGTGACGCGGTGGCCGCCGAGAACTTCGAGAGTGCAAGAGCACTCACCGAGCACCTCCTTGACCACGGGAGGCGCCGGCTGTCCTTCGTCGGAGACCCAGACGGCTCGCCAGATGTTCAGGAGCGCTTTCTCGGTTTCATGGAAGCCCTCTCCGCTGTGGACAGGTCGGCCGTCGGACCGATCGTGAAGGTCGGATTCCGCGAACGTTCCGGAGCCGAGGTCGCATCGCAGGTACTGGGCCACGCGAGGCGACCCGACGCCCTGGTCTGTGCGAACGACGAGCTTGCCCTGGCCACCATGAAGGCGCTGCAGCATTCCGGAATCCGCATCCCTGAAGACATCGCGATCGTAGGCTGGGACGACGTCATGACGGCGCGCTACGTCAGCCCCGGACTGACGACCGTCCGTCAGCCGCTGTATGAGCTCGGCCGCGCTGCAGCCACTCGACTCCATGAACGTATTGCCGGTGCCCCCACGGCACCGGAACCACTGATCCTGCCGACCGAACTGGTTCTGCGGACGTCCTGTGGTTGTCCCGAACAGGACAGCTACGACGAGCCGTGGGTCACGACCTGAGACAGCATCACCGCACTCGGGTCCAGACCCGACC
Source organism: Actinomycetota bacterium (assembly GCA_040006795.1). Taxonomy (GTDB): domain Bacteria; phylum Actinomycetota; class Actinomycetes; order Actinomycetales; family Dermatophilaceae; genus UBA4719. The sequence goes on from JBDTWH010000080.1 coordinate 74,254, forward strand.
AAGGAGAACATCGATGAAACGCAACACCCGCGCCACAGCTGTGGTCGCGCTCGCCCTCACGGCGACCATGAGCCTCGCTGCCTGTGGCCGGTCAACCGTGAAGGCCGACACCTCGGCCGACAAGGCAGGGTCCATCAGCTCGGGCAAGGCGACCGGGACCATCACGGTCTGGGCCCTGGGAGGCGAGGGGGACAAGCTCCCCACGCTGGCCAAGGAGTTCGAAGCTGAGAACCCGGGTGTGAAGGTGAAGGTCACAGGGTTCCCGTTCGACGCAGCGCATGACAAGCTCGCCACGGCGATCACCGCCGGCACGACCCCTGACGTCTCCCAGATCGGCACGACCTGGATGGGTGAGTTCGCCAGCCAGGCGCTGGACCCGACACCCGCCTCGATCGACAAGAGCGCCTTCTTCGAGGGAGCCCAGAAGACCACTGAAGTCGGCGGAACCTCCTATGGTGTCCCGTGGTATGTCGAGACCCGTCTCGTCTACTACCGCAAGGACCTTGCTGCCAAGGCCGGATTCACCACGCTGCCGACGGACTGGGCCGGGCTGAAGTCCATGGCCAAGGCGATGCAGACCAAGGCCGGCGCCAAGTGGGGCATTGACCTGCAGGCCGGCGGCCAGGGCTCCTGGCAGTCGATCCTGCCGTTCGCCTGGTCCAACGGCGCCGAGGTCGCCACCGCCGACCAGAAGAAGTACACGTTCGACACCCCGGAGATTGCCGAGGCTGCGAAGTACTACCAGGGCTACTTCACCGACAAGATCGCCGCCAAGGAACTGCCCAAGGACTCACGCGCGTCCAGCTTCGTCGACGGTTCCGTGCCGATGTTCATCTCCGGTCCATGGGAGATGGGCGGGCTCGACAAGCTCGGAGGACCCGGCTTCAAGGACAAGTACGGCGTCATGGAGATGCCCAAGCAGAAGACCGCCACCTCGTTCGTCGGCGGCTCGGACCTCGCGGTGTTCAAGAACAGCAAGAACCGCGACAGCGCCTGGAAGTTCGTCCAGTGGCTGTCCGACCCCAAGACCCAGGTCAAGT
>JBDTWH010000081.1:0-20563 GCA_040006795.1 Actinomycetota bacterium
TGTGCAACGCCATCAATCTCAAGCCCCATCGCCTGACCCTATCGATCGCCTGGCCGCGGGTGTGCTGAGGCACTGCGGCGCCGGTGTGCTGAGGCACTGCGCCGCCGGATGGCCGGGGCGCCTGGGCGAACCGTCGGATATCAGCGAAGGCCTCGTGGCGACCTCGGTGATGCCGGGTCGCGTGATGCCGTGTCGTCGTCAGGCCTGTCCGGCGCGCTCCTCAGGGGTGGCCCGGCGCACGACGATGCAGGTCCAGGCGCCGACGTAGATGCGGTCGTCCAGAGCCAGCTCCCGACGTTGGCCAGGGGTCAGCGAATCGATGGGCAGAGGCGCGCTCGCAGCCCCGACGTAGGTTCCGTTGGCGCTCTGTAGATCCTCCACCCACCAGCGTTGACCGTCCGAGGTCAGCTGAGCCTGGCGCCGGCTCACGCCGATGTCGGCGGAGCACTCGATCTCGGGGTGGATGTTGCGGCTTCTCGAGGTGCGTCCGATCAGCAGGCTCCGGGCCCGCAAAGGCACGACCATCGGCAGCCCGGGAGAGGGGCACTCTTCGTCGCTGGACTGCTCGGCGTACCAGTCCGGGTCGATCCAGACCTCGGCCACCCAGTCGACCTCAAGGGCCGAGGCTGTCGACGGTGACACCGGGCCCGAAGCCGTCGTCTGTGCCGCGGCGGCTGCCGGGGCCGTCGGCGGGCCCAGATCCAGGGGGTTCGTCGAGGTTGCCTGCCGGGGCATGGTCCCGGTCGTGAAGTCGTAGCCGCACCCCTCGCAGAACAGCGCATCCGCGGTGTTCACCAAGGCGCAGCTTGGGCAGGGCTCGGTTGTCGCAGGACCCGCATCCCCGGAGCCGGCGGTCAGTGTCCCCGTGCCAGACGTCCCGGGCGTCGGGGTGACAGCTGACGCGCTGCCCGGATCTGGGCTCGGGGCCTCGCCTATCGGGGCACCACACACATCGCAGTAGTCCGAGGACTCGGACGGGTGCCCGTTCGGACAGGTGACGGTGCTCATCGCCGGGTGCTCATCGCTCTGGCTCTCATTTCTTCACGCGGGTGGTCTTGGTCGAGGCAGTATCCAACGCCATCTCGTCCAGTTTGTCGACACTTCGGCGCAGACGGACGGTCCCGGCGTTCGGGTCGTCGATCTCGACCACTTTCTTCAGCTTGGCTGTTGCCTCGTCGTTGCCCGTCTCGGCCGCCAGCTGCACGGCCCGGCCCAGCTTGGCGGTAGCCGTTGCGTCGTCACCCATGGCCTTGGCCGCCAGCCCTTCCTGGATGGCGTCGGCCAGCTCGGTCTGCCCGGTGTAGTGCGCGACCTCCGGGTTGATCCGGGTGGTCAGGGTGTCGTCGTTCGACCACATGGCCTTGACCAGCCCCTGGGCCACCACCTGGTCGCCAACGGCCAGCTGGACCCGGGCGGCGAGCTGCTCCTGGCCGATCCCCTTTGCCGGCAACCGGATCGCCACGTGGTAGTCCCGTGACTCATCGCCCCAGGACCCGGTCGGGAACGCGCCGGTCAGCGCGTTGACCTCCTGCCTGCGGGACGTCAGCTCCTCGACGGTGGGGGAGACCTGACGGACGAACAGCACCTGGGCGCCCTGGGGCGCCCAGACCCGCAGCATGGCCGATGCGACGCCCCGGCCCATCGACTGGCGCATCATCGCCTCGAACGCTGCGGCCATCTGCGCGCCCGACGGGATGATGTCGACGGTGCCCATCAGCGCCTGGGCGATCCGCCGGACCTCAGCAACCTGCCAGGCTGACCCCACGCCGCGGCAGTCGCACTGGAACTGCCCTCGCGCCGCCTCGATCGCCGACGTCAGCTGCTGGGGCGTCTCGTGCTGGTTCTCCCCGTCGGTCAGGAGGATGGCGTGCTTCTGGGCCAGGGACGGAACCGTGGCGAAGACGCGCGATGCCATGGTCAGCCAGGTCCCCATCGCCGTCCCGCCATCCGCGCGGAACGACGAGACCGCGCGCTTTGCGGAGTCTCGGCTGCCGGCGTCCATCTGGACCATGCCCAGCTCGGCTCGTCCGGCCGGGAACGCCATCCGCGCCTCATGGGTGCCGGCGATAACGGCGAACCAGGTGCCGTCGATGATCTGGTCGATCGCCGCGGCGGCTGCATCCTGAGCCATCCGGATGTTGGCCTCGCCCATGGAGCCGGACGTGTCGACGATGACGATCTCGGCGGCATCCCCCTCGCCCACCTGTCCGGCGGCTCCTGCGCCGGTACAGGTCACCGTGACGACTGCGTGAACGTCCGTGCCACCGTCCGGCAGGAACTCGTTCTGATAGACCTCGGCGCTGAAATCAGCCATCTCCTGGCTTCCTCTCGGGGTGGGAACGGGGTGGAACGGTGAGAACGCGGTATCGCCGCGGTTGATGTTGGGAGAGAAGGGAGCTAACGGTCGTGGGGCGATGATCTCAGCCGGGCTGGATCCGGGCCAGGGCTGCGCTGATGTTGTCCTGGCCACCCTGGGCGTTGGCCCAGCTGACCAGTGCCTCTGCCAGAGCCAGCGGTTCGGCCGCTGCCGGTGATGTGGCGCTGGTCGTGCGTAGCAGGTGGGCCAGGTCCTCTGCGGCCGAGCAGTAGTTCCAGAGTCCGTCCGAACAGACCAGAAGCCAACCCGGCTCAGCACAGGTCATGGTGGCTGTCGCCGGCTTGTGGTCTGGCGCATCCACGCCGAGCCATCTCGTGATGGCGTGGGACTGCGGGCCCGACTCCGCCTCCGAGCGAAGGACGCCTGCCGCAATCTGCATCTGGGCAAACGAGTCATCCACGGTCAGTGCCGCGGCGTCGCCGACGTCCGGGACCCAGTAGGCGCGGCTGTCGCCCACCGAGCCCACCACCAGCAGGTTCTCCTGCACCACCGCGGCGACGAACGTGCAGGAGGCCGGAGACAGTGAGGGATCAGCCGGCCCGACGTCTGGGGCCTGCGCCTTCTCGGCGTTCCTGGTCACCTCCAGCACCGCTTCGTTCGCGGCATCGGCCGCAGCCCCGAGGCGGGCGACGATCGCGGCGATGAGTGATACCTCGGTGCCCATCCCGCGCGAGTGGGAGGACGCCAGCACATCGCGTGCGGCGCGTGCCGCTGCCAGGCTGGCCAGGTCGGAGTCGACGGAGCTCGATACGCCGTCGCAGACGACCAGAACCGCGTGCGACCCGGGTGAGGCTCCGGCGGCCAGGGCCACGGCGTCCTCGTTGCGGGTGTGCCGCAGGCCACGGTCGCAGACGGCGGCAACCCAGGGGGCGGGTTGTTCACTGAAGTGGTCCCGGTGCTTCGGGGCTCGCGCACCGCACGTGCCGCAGTACCCGTCGGCAGCAACCTCACCCCCGCACGCAGGGCAGGTGGACGCGGTCCCGGTCAGGTCGGTGTCCGTCGCGGGGGGGGCTGCGGCCCCGGCGGGGGTCGGCTCCGCGGCGGCCACCGTGGGGCTGAGCTCGGCACCGCACGCCTCGCAGTACCCCTCGGACTCGCCAACAGCCGCCTCGCAGCTCGGACAGGTCGTCACCGGGTCGTCCAGCCTGGCTTGCGCGTCGACTTCACTGCATCGTCCAGCTGCGGATCGTGTTGGCCTGGTCGACCAGTCGCACCTTGTCCTCGCGGTCCTCGGCATACCCGGCCAGCTCGCGGTACCCGGACTCGAGCCCCTGCCGCAGGGACGGCTCGGCCGCGGGCACTCCGGCGATGAGGATCTGCGGCTGTGCGCCGTTGGCGCGGACCTCGTCGAGGGCGACGTCCAGCACCCCTACCAGCAGCGTTGCCCGGTCCCGTGCATCGATGGTCAGGGACTCGACGCTTCTCATGGCCTCTGACAGCGCCGGCAGCCCGCGTCCCGAGGAAGCCAGCTGGTCGGCCCGCTTGCGGCGCGCTTCGGTGAACGCCCGGCTGGTCGGCGGGACGAGGTCCAGTGCCGAGATCGCCCCGTCCAGATCTGCCCGGCCGGAGCGGATCCTGGCCAGGCCGAACGCGCAGGGGGCGATGTAGTTGGCGTCGGTGCGCGCGCAGGTCGTGTACAGCGACTCGGCCACGTCGAGCTCGTTGCTCTCCTCACAGGCGAGTGCCAGCGCCAGCTTGGGCGCCAGCTCGCCGGGCACCTGGCCATACACCGCGTTGAACGCAGACTGCGCAGCGGTGAAGTCACCCTTGGCCAGGGCTGCCATCCCGGACATCCAGACGGCTCGCCACTCCCACGGGTCGGCGGTGAGCATCTCGGTCACGAAGGTGTCGACCAGGTCGGGCTGGCCACTGTGCAGCGCCGCGTCCGCTTTCGCCAGAAGCACCTCAGGGGTTGACTCGGGCGCCGCGCCCAGCGCCTCGAGCCTGGCCTCCGGCTCCTCGATGCTGACCGTGTGCAGCCAGCCGGCCATCGGGTCGTTCTCGTCGACCCGCAGTCCCGGCAGGTCCTGCCAGCCCAGGGTCTGACCGGAGACGGCGGGCACCTCGAACAGCAGTGACGAGGTCGAGTAGGTCGCCCCGCCGGCGCCCTCCCGGTTCGACACGACCTCGCGAAGCACACCCAGCAGCTGAACGCGCAGCTCGTCGGCAGAGGCGAAACGGTCGGCGGGGTCTGGCGCACAGGTCTTGGCCAGCAACCGGTAGAACGAGTCGTGCTTCTGGAACAGCGGCGTGTCGCTGACCGGCGGCAGTGAGGCGAGGTACGTCGACTGGTAGCCGCGGAACTCCATGGCCAGGACCAGCAGCGTGCGCCCGATCGTGTAGATGTCCGAGGCCACCGAGGCGCCGACCGTCGACACCTCCGGCGCCTGGTACCCCACTGTTCCGTAGATCGCCGACTCCTGGTCATCGAGCCGGCGCACGCCGCCGAGGTCGATCAGCCGGACGGCGTCGCCCACCTGGATGATGTTGTCGGGCTTGAAGTCGCAGAAGATCAGGCCGAGATCGTGCAGGTACTGGAAGGCCGGCAGGATCTCGACGATGAAGGCGATGGCCTGGTCGATCGGCAGGGGGTCATACCGCCCGCCCGCCTTCTGCATCCGGGCTTTGAGCAGTGACTTCAGCGAGGTGCCGCCGACGTACTCCATGACGATGTAGCCGGCGCCCTCATGGGTGACGAAGTTGTAGATCTCGACGATCAGCGGGTGCTCTACCTGGGCCAGGAACTGGCGTTCTGCGATCGCCGCGGCCAGCGCATCGGCGTCCCCGGAGTTCAGCAGGCCCTTCAGGACCACCCAGCGGTTGGACACGTTGCGGTCCTGTGCCAGATAGATCCAGCCAAGCCCACCATGAGCCAGGCACCCGGCGACCTCGTACTGCCCGCCGACCAGATCACCCGCCTCGAGCTTGGGGATGAAGGAGAACGGGTTACGGCACTTGGCGCAGAACCCCTCTGTGCGCCCGGGCGCTCCGTCGCGTGAGCGGCCCACCGGCGACCCGCACGAGGGGCAGGAGCGCTTCTCCTCCGGGACCACCGGGTTCTTCATGATCGCCGCTGCCGCATCCACTGCGGGCACCGGCGGGATCGTTGTCAGCCCGGCGCCCAGCCGCGCGCCGCGCAGCCGCTTCGACGAGGTCCCGAGCCGGGTCGTCGTGGAGCCGGTGTGGGCACGTGCGGACCCCAGAGCCGTGGAGGCCAGCCGGTTGGAGGCGCGCGACACCGTTGACGCAGTCCCGCCGATCCCTGCCGCTGTCGCCGCCGACAGGTCGGGCGTCGCGGCCGAGCCTTCCGGAGAGCCGCACACGTCGCAGTAGCCGTCCTGGATCGTCCCGGTGCAGCCGGGCTGAGTGCAGGCGATGGTCGTCATGTCATCCCTCTTGTCATGCCGGTTTGCGTTGAGCGTGAGGCAAGATAAGCCTGATGGGCCGCCACCAGCGCCCGGGCGCGGGCCATGTCTGCAGGCTCGGCGTTCAGGGCGTCCTCCGCGCGGCGGAACAGCTCGCCGAGGTCGTCATCGCCGTCACCGGATCTGGCCGGCGAGGGGCTCCCGTTGCCGCCGAGCCGCGACGCCTTGACCGCATAGGCCTCTAGCCGGCCACGCAGCTCGCTGCGCTCGTCAAGGGCGTTCGAGTAGGCCGCGTGTGCCAGGTTCAGGGCCCGGCTGACCCGTGCCATCCGTGCGAGGTACGCGCCCACCTCCGCGGCGGTCTGCGGCACCGGTCCGAGGGCTGCGACGTCCGGCACGGCGAGCCTGGGGGCGGGGTTGACGCTGGCCACGCACAGCGCGGCGAGGTCCCGGATCGCGTCTCCCCGGGCCTCGAGCTCTGCGCGCAGCTGACGCGCCCGGGCCACGTCCCGGGCAGCCTCGGCCCGGGTGGCCGAGCCGACGATGAGATCACGCTCGGTGCGGGCTGCCTCGGCCTCCAGCGGCCCGACCAGTCCGCCGACATCAGCACCTCGCTTGGCTTTGTCGACGATCTCGCTCAGACGCGTGTCCAGCTTGTCCAGCTTGTGGGAGAAACCCCCGGTGCTGTTCCTGCTTTCCTGCGGCTCGGCGGCGACCAGGTCGCGCACCCGTTCGAGCTGGGCTCGCAGCTGACGGAGACGGCCGGTCACGTCGGCGTCCGCCGGGTCCAGCGAGAGCCGTGCCCGCAGGGAGGCCGCCAGCGCGTCGGACAGCCGCATCGCCTCCGGCAGCGAGACCGCCAGCGCGCCGCTGGAGCTGGGGACGTCGGGTCGCTGGGCCAGGCTCGGGTCCAGGGTTGCGTCCAGGCGACCCCAGATCAGGGTGGACAGGCGCTCCAGCTCGGCCTGGCCGACCCTGCCGGAGTCCCAGGTGGCCAGGAGCAGGTCATGGCGGTCGGAGACCGCCTTCCACAACGCCATCGACAGCATGATGTCTCCGGTCACGCCCGGGCCGCCTGCCGTGCCGATGGCTGAGTCGTTGTCAGGCTGGTTCAGGGCGGCCTCGTCGAGCAGGTCGAGCTCGGCCTTGCGCTGATCCCGCCAGGCCCCGAGCGCCTCGAGGTAGTGCAGGGCGTCCTGGGGTGAGATCGCGGTGCCGATTCGACCCGGCGGCGTCGGGGTGATGGCAGCCGAGGTGGCGATCATTGTCACCGTCCGTAGACGGCGGCAGGTGGTGTCGGTGCCGGACCGAGCGCCGCCTTCAGCCAGGTGTCGTAGGCCTTCGTCCACTGCCCGTCCGTTCGCATCTGCGCCAGGACGTTGTTGACGAACCTGGCGAACTCGGGATGCTTCTTGGAGACTCCCAGACCGTAAGGCTCTGAAGTGAAGGCGGGAGCTTTGACCACGGAGGCATAGGGATCCTGGGCGGCCAGCCCGGCGAGGATCGTGTCGTCGCCGGTTATCGCGTCGACCTTGCCCTGCTGGAACAGCACCAGACATCCGGTGTGGGTGTCAGAGCCCACGGGGATGAGCCCGGGGAACGTGCGGAGCTTGCTGATGCTGGTGGACCCGTTGGGGGCGCATACCTTCTTGCCCTTGAGGTCGGCCATGCTCCTGACCGGGGACCCGTTGACCGTCGCGTCTTTGGCGACGAGGACTTTCTGGCCCGCGCGGTAGTACTCGGTGGAGAAGTCGATCTGCTGCCAGCGGGCGCAGTTGATGGTCATCGCGCGGGCGACGATGTCGACGCTGCCGTCCTCCAGCGCCGGGATGCGCTGTGCCGTCGTGATGACCCGGTACTCGATCTTGTTGGGGTCGTTGAAGATGGCTTTGGAGATGGCCTTGAGCATGTCGATGTCGAAGCCCTCGATCTGCCCGCTGAGCGGGTTCCGCGCCCCCAGCAGCAACGTGTCTGCCGAGACCCCCGCGATGAGCCGGCCGCGCTTCTGGATCGTCGCCATGTAGCTGCCCGCCGGCATCGGCGAACCTGGGGCGGGGTTGGCCCCGGTGGGAGCGAAGGACGCGAGCGGGTTCCCGCAGCTGACGGGTGGCGTGGAGGTGGCGGCCGGAGCCGGCGTGCTCGTGGGCGCAGCCTTTGGCAGCGGGGTCGTCGTGTACACCCCGCTGTTCGAACAGCCGGTCGTCACGAGAACGGCGAGGGCCGCAACCACGGCCCCCAGCGTCGTCCTGCGAGTCCTCGTCCTTCGGCTCATCGGTACTCCTCCAACCGGAGCGAGACGCCCCACCAGGCCGAGATGGCGGCCGCGATCCCCACCAGCAGGCCGAGCCAGCCGATGAGGACGAGCCAGGTGCGCGGTGCGTCGAGACTGTCGGAGGCGCTGCGGCTGCTCGAGGTCAGGGCCGCGCCGGAGCCGGTGTCGAAAGCGTTGAACGTGGCGTTGGCTGATGCGGGACCGCTCCCGATGGCCAGCTGGACCGCGCTGTCCCACTGGCCGTCGTCGTCGGCGGCGCGGATCTTGACGTGGGTGTCGGCGTAGCTCTTCCACAGCCCGCTCAGGCCTGTGGCGTCGCTGCTCAGCCTGCCCGCGGCAGCACTCTGGTCGGTCACGACTTTTGACGAGCTCTGCCAGGTCTTCTCGAATGCCGTTCCAGAGCCTCGGGCGATCAGCGTCAGGCTCTCGTTCGACTTGGCGTCGAAGGCGGCGATGCGCGACGTCGCGGTGGCGAGCGTGGCGGCATACGAGCCATCGCGCACGGTGGCCACCCGCGAGCCCACGCTGGCGAGCACGATGACACCAACCACCAGGGTGACCAAGATGGCGACGGTGGCTGCGGCGAGCGGGGCGTTGACGTATCGGTGGGTGCGCCGCGACAGCCAGACCATGCCGCCGACCAGCACGAGCAGGGCGAGCACCCCGCTGGTGATCAGGGCGGTGGACGCCCCCCTGGCAGTGTCGAACTCGGCACGTACCCGGGCATCGTTGGCCTTGACGAGCTCATCGAGGATGGGAAGGGCGTCGCTGCGCAGTCCGGAGCTGGCCAGCTTGAGGTACTGCGCCCCGACGGGCAGCGCCTGACGGTTGGTGGCCCTGGCTTGCTCGATCAGGCCGGCGTAGGTGAGCACGGAGGTGTTGAGAGCACCCAGCGCCGGTCCGTCGGCCGGCTGGGCCTTGGCTGCCTGCGCGATCAGGGCGGAGGCCTGGTCCATGGACGACGTGTAGCTGGCGCGCTGGCTGGCGGGCTCGAGCCCGCCGACCAGGAAGGAGTTGGTGGCATCGGCGTCGGCGCGGACCAGATTGGTGTGGATCGCCTGGATGCGCACGAGCTGGGCGGCGTTCTCCCCGGCCCGGCGCAGGGCGGCGTCGGCGGTCCCGAAGGCCGAGTAGGCGCCGATGGCAAAGATGAGGGATACGGCGACGGTCAGCAGAGCGAGGATCCGCAGCCGGCCGGGAGTCCCGGAAAGGGACCGGTGCAGGGAGGCCCTGACGTCGTCGACGCGACCCGCGACCGTCGTCGTCGGAGCGGTTCCGGTCGTGCTTTTCGCTGTCTGGCTCACGCCGGGTCTCCCTGCTCGTCCTGGTCCAGGTCCTGCGGGAGTATCTGACGAAGCTGATCGGTGGTGGGCGTCTCGACCTCGCGCAACCGCCACGCGTGAGCGCCGATCGCCGCCTCCAGCGTGTTGCGGGAGAAACGGCCGTTGCCGAAGGTGCTGCTGCGGGTCGTCACGGCGAGCAGGCCGCGAAAGCGGTCCAACGCCTCGGGGGTCAGCTCATAGTCGGAGCCCTCGGCCAGCAACGTCAGGATCTTCACGAGCTCGTCGTCGCTGTAGTCGTCGAACTCGATCGTCGTCCGGAAGCGGCTCGCCAGGCCGGGATTGGCCGCGACGAACGACTCCATCGGCGCGGGGTAGCCGGCGACGATGACCACGAGCTCGTCGCGCCGGTCCTCCATCTCCTTGACCAGGGTGTCGACGGCCTCGGTGCCGTACTGGTCGCCGGTCAGGCTGTAGGCCTCATCGATGAACAGCACGCCCCCGGCCGCCCTGGCGACGACCTCGGAGGTCTTGACCGCGGTCTGGCCGAGGTAGCCCGCCACCAGCTCGGAGCGGTCGACCTCGATCAGCTGGCCGAGCGACAGGAGCCCGAGCGCGGCGTAGATCCCGCCGACCAGCCGGGCCACCGTCGTCTTGCCGGTGCCGGGGTTGCCGGTGAACACGAGGTGCCGGGTGATCGTCGCCTTCTTCATCCCCGCGTCCGCGCGCAGTCGCTCGACCCGCAGGATCGCCACCTGTCGGTGGATCTCGCGCTTTACCCGTTCCAGGCCGATCAGCGCGTCCAGCTCGGCGAGAAGCTCGTCGACGCCCTTGCGCTGCGCGGGCTCCGGCTGTGCGGGGGTCTGCTCAGCCGCCCTCTCGAAGGCAGCCCGGGTCAGTTGACGGTCGGGCTCCGGCTGGGCCCCGTGGCTCGTCTCCGGGGAGGTTGCAAGGGGGTATGTCGCACCCGAGGTTGTCGGCGTGCCCGAGGGTGCAGACGACTGGGCCCTTGCCGCCGTGAGCTGGGCAGCGGCAGCCACGGAGGCGTTGCCGACCACGCGCATCGTCGGCTCGCCCAGACCGCAGGCCGACGAGACCACCTCAGCCAGCGCCTCGGCGTACCGCACGCTCAGGGGTGACCCCTGCGCCACCAGGGCGCCCAGCGTTGCGGTGGGCGCCGCCCGCCAGCGCCGGCCGCGCGTCGCCGCATCGAAGAAGTCCTGGGTGGTCCCGCCGCCCACCGCGATCGCCCAGTCAGCGGCAGCTCCAGGGGCCGACTCGGCCACCGCAGCTGCCAGGGCGGAACCCTCGGCGCGCGCGGTCTCAGCCTGCACGCCGGCGGACCCGGCCACCTCGACCAGTGTCTGCATGGCCTGTTCCAGCGTCATCGTGGGCGTTGTGGTCATGGCGTGCCCGTCCCGGCGGGTGGCGTCAGCCGGCCCGGGGCGTCGGGCGCAATCGTCACGTTCGGCCCGAGCGACAGCGCACCACCGGTCGAGGCGGTGCCGAACTTCTCCGCCAGGAACCGGCCATGAGCGACCAGCGCGTCGGCGTCGGCCCGGCATACGGCGTCGAAGACCTTGTCCATCGTGGCGCCGAGCAGGTCGAGCTGGTCGATCAGGATCATCAGCGAGGTCTTGCCGTGGTCGACCGGACGGCTGTCGGCAAACTGGCGCGGCAGGCGCAGGTAGCCGCCGATCGCCTCAGGCAGGTAGTCCGTGGCGGTGGCCATGACGTTGTACGCCGCCAAGCTGCCCCCGCCCAGCTTGGACAACCTCGGGATGGTGTCGCGCACGGTCCGGGATACCCGGGAGACCCTCGAGGCGACCGGCGCGGGGACCGCACCGCCGGCCACCATCGCCTCGACACCGTCCAGGGCTGCCAGCAGGTCGTCACTTGTGGGAACCCGTGGCAGCAGCGGCCGTTCGGGCTCCCGGCGGCGGCCCGTCATCCGGGCGAACAGGTCGCTCAGCTCCATGGTGTCGACTCTCACCCAAACCTTTCAGCGACCGTCAGTGAAGCTCCTCAGGAACCCTCAGGCAACCTGCACTGTCAGCGTCGCGAGGTACCCCCCAGATCAAGAGAGCCGCGGGTGACCTGTGGGTTCTGACGCTCAACCCGTTCGAGGTATTCCCGGGACTTGCCCACCTCGGTCTCCAGCGTGCCGATGGTGGCGGCCATGTTGTCCAGGGCCTCGACCTTGAACGAGTCGATCGCATCCATCGTGGCATAGATGTTCTGGAATGCGGCCTCTAGCTGTGGCAGTCCGATCGTGGCCGACGCGGCCTGCTGCTGGATGGCCACCGAGTTGTCGCGCAGCATCTCGGAGGTGCGCTCGATCATGGACGAGGTCGTGGTGTTGAGGGCGGTGATCTGGTCGAGGACGAGCTTCTGGTTGCCGAGCGCCTGGGCCACCATGACGGCCGTTCGCAGCGCCGAGATCGTCGTGGTGGACGCGCGGTCGACGCCCTTCATCAGCTCGATGTTGTTCTTGATGACGATGTCGATGGCCAGGTAGTTCTGGATCGACACTGCCAGCTGGGTCAGCAGGTCCTGGTGCTTCTGGCGCACGTAGAAGAGCACGTCGTCGCGCAGGGCCTTGGCCTTCTCGGGGTTGGTCGACTCGAGGTCGGCGACTGCGGCGGACAGGCGCGCGTCAAGGCGTTCGGCGACATAGACGTACTGGTTCAGCCGGCCCATCGCCTCCCAAAGCTGCTGCTTCTCGAGGTTGAGGGCGCTGTTGTCCTTGCCGAGCTCGTCCTGGCCGTCGCGCAGGCCGTGCAGAATCGCGTCGAGGTGGCTCTCGGCGCTCTGGTACTTGTGGAAGTAGTCGGTCAGCTTGTCCCCGAACGGGATCATGCCCAGGAACTTCTTCGGCCCGGAGGCTTCCTTGGGGTCGAGGTCCTCCACCGTGCGGCGCAGCTCGAGCAGGGTCGATCCGACCTTGGAGCCCTCTGCCAGCCCGCCCTCCTGCAGTGCCTTGACGGGTGACTTCAGCAGGCGGTTCGAGCTCTCTGCCGCCCGGCGGATGTCATCGTCGCCCATCGAACGGACGTCCGTCGCCTTGGCGGCGAACTCAGGTGAGCGAGGCTCGGCAGCCATCAGCGACCCGATGTAGCCCTCCACCTTGGCGTCCAGGCCCGGCAGGGCCGAGGCCTCGACCGCCGGGGCCAGTCGCGGCGCCGCCGTGGCGGCCACCGCCTGGGGCGGTGGCGGCGCATACAGTGTCAGCGCCGACTCCGCAGGTGCGGGAGGCTGGAGCGGCTGGTTGGCTGGCTGGCCCGACATACCCGGCTCTGTCATCGCGGTCCCCTAGTCTGTGCGATACGCCGCGCCTCACCGACTGTCAGCGCTGGCGCAGGCATACCTGCTCACATCTGCTCATATCCCTGTTGACGTCTGGCCAATGTACGCGGTTCCCGCCCCGCGCGCCGCTGTGCGCTCGTGGAACGATGTCTGCCCATGCGGATGTTTATAGCGTTGCCCCTGCCGGAAGCGGTCAAGGAGGACCTGTCGGTGTTCCTCGAGCCTCGTCAGGAGGCCGGACCAGACCTGCGGTGGGCGTGGCCCGAGCAGTGGCACCTCACGCTCGCCTTCCTGCCGGAGGTTGCTGAGCGGCAGGAGGATGAGCTGGTTGAACGCCTCGTGCGTGCGACCTCGAGGCGCAAGCCGCTGGACCTGCGACTGGCCGGCGCGGGCGCCTTCCCGCACGCCGGGCACGCGAACGTCCTGTGGGCGGGTGTCGAGCACGACGGGGAAGAGCTGATGAGGCTGGCGGGCGGGGTCCGTGCCGCCGGGGCGAAGTCCGGTATCGAGGTGGGCGGCGGGCGCTTTCACCCTCACCTGACGCTGGCCCGGCTCGCGGTCCGCAGCGACGTCACTCGCTGGCTGCGGGTGCTGGACGAGTACGCAGGTCCTTCCTGGCAGGCTCAGGAGGTGGAGCTGATCGCCTCCTACCTCGGGCAGGGCCGCCACGGCAGGTCTCGACATGTTGTTCGCGAGATCTTCACGCTGGGCCCGCCTAATATTGGTTAGACCATGGCGGTATTCAAGGCAGCCCCCGATGAGACGTCTCAGCACGGGACGCCTCCGGCAGGGTCGCCCCAAGGCAGGCCGGGTCAGGCCCCCGGCCCGCTGGTCGTTGCCAGGTCGTGGCCCTGGCGGCGTTGGGTCGCCTGGGGCGTCGAGATGCTGGTTCTGGTCTTTGCCGTCAGCCTCGGGGGAGTCAGCGCCACGAGCCTCTTCCCGACCACCGTGCAGACCGACCACTACCGGGCCGAGGTGCGACTCTCGGCCCTGCCGACCTTCAGGTCGACGATCCACAGCCCGACCTCCTTCGGCGATCTCGACCTCGAGTTCGCCAGCCCCTTCCCGTCACCCGGGATCGATGCGACGGTCCAGGTCCGCCAGACGATCACCGCACTGTTCGACGAGCGGCGGGTGTCGATCGAGTCCCTGCAGCCCTCGGGCCATGAGATCACCAGCGCGCTCGGGGCGGGGGTCACCCAGGTCGGGCTGAAGTTCGTCGGTGGCGCCCTTGTCGTGGGAGTGGGCGCCATCATCCTGATCGCCTATGCCCGCCGACGTCGCCCGACCGTCCGACAGGCCGTCTCCGTGAGCCTCGCGGCTCTCCTGGCGATCGGCGGGACCGGTCTCGGGATGGCAGGTACCTACCAGCCCCGCCACCTCACCCAGTTCAGGACCACCGGCCTACTCGGAACCGTCCGCAGCAACGCAGGGCTGCTGGCAGGGGTGAAGGCAAGAGCGCAGGAGGTCACGCCCTATGTGACGAACCTGCTGGCGCTCTCCGCGGCGTTACAGGCGAAGTTCGTCCCGGCCGACATCGGCAAGCCGCCTGCCGCCAGGTTCCTGCTGGTCTCGGACATCCACGGCGCCAACCAGTACCCGGTAATGAAAAGGATCATCGACGACGAGAAGATCACCGCGGTGATCGACTCCGGCGACCTGATCAACCTCGGCAGGGTCACCGAGGCAGAGCTGTCCGGGATCTTCACCTCGATCAAGAGTCTCGGGGTCCCCTACATCTTCGTGCGCGGCAACCACGATGCAAGCAGCCTGACCGATCAGGAGCTGCTTCAGAGGATGAAGAAGATCCCGAACGTCGTGCTGCTCGAACCCACAGCCCAGACCTATACAGAGCTCGGGGTCAACGGGGTGGTTCTCGCCGGGTTCAACGACCCACGGTTCTTCGGGGACGACAACAAGAACTTTGCCCAGAAGGAGCAGCCGGCGGCGGAGGCGTTCAACAAGGCCTTTGCCAACCGGCTCCCTCCGGACATCGTCGTCACGCACGAGCCGACCGCAGCCAAGATGGTCAGCTCCGCGACCCTGCTCATCAACGGGCACATGCACAAGGACGAGCTCGAGGGCAACCGCATCGGCGTCGGCACCTTCACCGGCGGGGGCACGCTGAGCCACTTTCTGGTGGGGAGCGGGGACCCGTCCGGCGAGCTGGCGGGCCAGCCCTACGCGTTTGACATCGCGGTGTTCGGCCAGGACTGCGGCCTGACCTCGCTGACCCGCTACACGTTCCGGAACCTGATCGAGGGCCGCCCCATCTACGACGACGTCAGGGTGATCAACGGCAAGACCATCGCTACCCGGGAGCCGGACGAGCGCATCTGCGCGGCAGACCTGGGGTTGAGCACGACGACCGTTACTGTCGGGGGATGAGCAGCGAAACTGCCGCTACCCCGAGTGTGGGAGCTGCAAGCCGGCCACCGGCGGAGACATCCGCAGCACCAGAGACTGCCGCCCGGCATACCCCTCCGGTGTCCCGGTGGGTGGATCTGGGAGTGCCGGTCCACTACGTCGATCATGGGGGGCTCCCCGGCGCCCCGTTGCTGGTCATGGTGCACGGCCTGGGTGGGTCGCTGGTCAACTGGGCCGCCGTCGCTCCGCTGCTGACCGACACCTGCCGGGTCCTGGCCCTTGACCTGGTCGGTTTCGGCCACACCCAGGCGGGCGGGCGCTCGACCTCGGTGACGGCCAACCAGCAGACGCTGCAACGGTTCTTGAGCGAGGTGGCCGGCGAACCGGTGATCCTCGTCGGCAACTCGATGGGCGGGCTGATCACCATCCTGCTCGCGGCGCAGCACCCTGAGTCGGTCACGGGGATCGTCCTGATCGATCCCGCGCTCCCGGTCAAGGTCGGTTCGCAGCCGGACGCCCTGATATCGGCAAGCTTCGGGATGTATGCCGTGCCCCACCTGGGACGTGCCATGCTCAGGGCCCGTCGCCGGGTGCGTTCACCCGAGCAGCTCGCCGGGGACATCCTGCGGCTGTGCTGCGCAGACCCTGACCGGGTTCCGGCCGACGTCCGCGAGCAGCTGCTGGAGATGGCCCGTGCCCGCAGTGAGTACCCCGACATCGACAACCAGTTCCTGGGCGCCGCCCGATCCCTGATGGGCATCCTGGCCCGGCGAAGCTCCTATCAGGCCACCATGGCGAAGATTCGGGTGCCGGTGTTGCTGCTGCATGGCGAGAAGGACAGGCTCGTCACGATCGGCGCGGCCCGGGCAGCCGCTGCCGCGAACCCGTCGTGGCGCCTCGAGGTGGCCCCCGACGTGGGTCACGTCCCGCAGCTCGAGGTGCCGGAGTGGACCGCTGCCCGCATCCTTGAGTGGCTGGCGACCGACGTGACGCGCCATCTCGGAACCGATGACCCCGACCCGGGGAATTCGGCCGATGATGACATCGACGCCGATGGCATCCGTGATACCGACACGGGTGAGCGGGACAGAATACTGAGGAGTGATCCGTGGAGCAGCTGACCGGACTTGACGGCTGGTTTCTCGCGATGGAGACCAGCTCGGTGTACGGGCACGTCGGCAGCGTCTGCGTCGTCGACACCAAGGTGGCCGAGGGAGTCGGGTCCCAGCTGACCCTCGAGCACCTCACCCGGTTCATCGAGTCCCGGTTGCCGCTGGTCCCGATCTTCCGCCGCAGGCTGGTCATGGTTCCGCTGGGGCTCGACCATCCGTACTGGATCGACGACCCGGACTTTGACATCGAGTTCCATATCCGTGAGCTCGCCCTGCCGGCTCCCGGCAACGACAGGCAGCTGTCCGAGCAGGTGGCCCGGCTGCACGCCCGCCCCCTGGACCGGAGCCGCCCGCTGTGGGAGCTCTACCTGATCACGGGGCTTCCCGACGGGCGTGCGGCGATCTACTCCAAGATCCACCACTGCGCCATCGATGGTGTGTCCGGTGGCGACCTCCTCACTGCGGTGCTCGACATCTCTCCCGGCGGCCGGCCCATGCCGGAGACGGAGGTCTTCGAGGGTGAGCAACCACCCGACCCGCCCTGGTTGCTGGGTCGAAGCATGTTCGCCCTGGCCCGCCAGCCGGCTCAGGCCGTTCGGGTTCTGGCCGATCTGGCACGTTCGATTCCGGGGCTGGCCAGTGCTGTCGGGCCCTCTCTCGTGCAACGTCTGCCCGGCCGGGACAACGAGGATCTGCTGCCCACCGCCGGGCTGCACGCCCCGGGCACCCCGTTCAACGCACCTCTTTCTGCACACCGGAGGTGGGCGTTCACCGAGCTGCCGCTGGCCAGGGTCAAGACCCTGCGCGCCGGCAGCGACCGGACGGTCAACGATGTCGTCATGGCGTTGTGTGCCGGCGCTCTGCGTCGATGGCTGGAGCTGCACCAGGCGCTGCCTGCCGCCCCGCTGGTCGCGGCCGTGCCGGTCTCGGTGCGCGCTACTGACGAGAAGGGGGCGCTCGGCAACAGGGTGTCGATGATGCTGGCCCCGCTGCCGACCAACCTGTCCGACCCGGGCGAGCGACTGGAGACCATGCACCAGGCCATGCGGGCGGCCAAGGAGCAGCACGGTGCCATCCCGGCGAGCCTGCTCGCCGACGTCACCCAGTTCGCGATGCCGGCGCTGGCCAACCAGGCCTGGCGACTGTCCGCGAGACTGAGGCTGATGGAGCGGGTGAATCCCTGGAATCTCTTCATCTCCAACATCCCCGGCCCGAACGTGCCCCTGTACTACGCCGGCGCCAAGGTGCTGGCGTACTACCCGGTCTCAGCCCTGGTCGATGGCCAGGGGCTCAACATCACGGTGATGAGCTACTGCGGCAACCTGTACTTCGGGCTGGTCTCCTGCCGTCAGCTGGTGCCGGACCTCGACGTCCTGGCGGGTTTTCTGCTCGAGGAGCTGGACGAGCTCACCGCCGCCTCAGCCGCCCGTCGAGGACCAGCCTTGGCTGCCGGATGACCGCCTCATGACTCCCCGCCGAGAGCCGGCCAACGACACGGTCAGCTGGGGCCTGCAGGTCTCCGCCGCGTGGGCGTTGCGCTTCCTCATCGTGATGGCAGCCCTGTTCGTGCTGCTCACCCTGCTCAACGCCGTCAGCCTGGTCACCATCACCGTGATCGTCGCCATCATGATCTGCGCGCTTCTGCAGCCGATCGTCGGGTTGCTCATGCGGTACCACGTGCCCAGAACGCTGGCGGCGATCCTCGTGTTCATCCTTGGTATGACGACGCTGGTCGCCGCCGCCTGGTTCGTGGTTCAGCAGGTCTCGGCGAACTCCTCGGCGCTGGGCGGCCAGCTCCTGGATGCGGTGGCGACCATCCGCCACTGGCTGGTGACGGGTCCGGCACGGATGTCCGAGCACCAGGTAGACCAGCTGGTCAACGACCTGACCAACACCATCAGCCAGAACCGTACTGGCTTGGCTCAGGGTGTCTTTGCCACGGCCAACAGCGCGCTCCTGGTTGTCAGCGGAACGGTCTTCTGCCTCTTCGCGACCCTGTTCCTGCTGACCGATGATGGTGGCATCTTCCGGTGGGTCGTCAAGCTCTTCCCGGACGAGAGCCGGGCCAGGGTGGCCCACGCCGGCAATGTGGCCTGGCGGACGCTGATCGCCTACATGCGCAGCACCGTCCTGCTGGCCCTCATCAACTCGTTGACGATGGTTGTCATCATGGTCATCGCCGGCATGCCGCTGGTGGTGCCCCTTGGCGTGCTGCTGTTCCTGGGCTCGCTGATACCGCTGCTCGGAATGCTCGTGGCCGGCGTCGTGGTCGTCCTGGTCGCACTGGTGACCAAGAGCGCGCTGATGGCGCTGGCCATGGCGATCGCGCTGGTCCTGACGGTGCAGCTGGAGGGCAACCTGCTCAACCCGCTGATCATGGGCAAGGCGGTGAACGTCCATCCGCTGGGCATCCTGATGGCGGTCACCGCCGGCACGATCCTGGGCGGGGTCTTCGGGGCGTTCATCGCCGTCCCGCTGGCCGCCATCCTGAACAACGTTGCCAACGACCTTCACACCAGCCCGCCAGGCAGAGCAGCCCCCGACCCGCAGACCGAGCTCGCCCCCGATCCGCAGACCGAGCTCGCTCCCGACCCGCAGGTCTAGTCCGTTCCCAGGACTGGGGGTGTTCAGCGGGTGTCGCTGCCCCCGATACCGGTGGCGCGGCCGGCCTCGAGGCGGGCAACTGGCACGCGGAATGGCGAGCACGACACGTAGTCCAGCCCGACCTCGTTGAAGAAGTGCACGGACTCCGGGTCGCCACCATGCTCACCGCAGACGCCGATGTGCAGTCCGGGCCGCGCTTTGCGGCCTTCCTCGACGGCGATCTGCACCAGACGTCCGACGCCTTCACGGTCAATTGACTCGAACGGTGAGATGCCGAAGATGCCCTTCTCCAGGTAACGCGAGAAGAACGCCGACTCCACGTCGTCGCGTGAGAAGCCCCAGGTGGTCTGGGTCAGGTCATTGGTGCCGAACGAGAAGAACTCGGCGGACTCGGCGATCGCCCCTGCGGTCAGGGCGGCCCGTGGCAGCTCGATCATGGTCCCGACCAGGTGGTCGACCTTCACTCCGGAGGCGGACTCAACGTCCTGGGCCACGACCTTGATCATCTCGGCGATGTTCTCCAGCTCCTGGACGGCACCGACCAGCGGAACCATGATCTCCGCACGGGGTTCACCGCCTGCCTGGACCCGCAGCACGGCGGCCTCCAGCACAGCCCGCGCCTGCATCGCGAACAGGCCCGGGATCACCAGGCCGAGGCGAACTCCGCGGAGCCCGAGCATCGGGTTCTGCTCGTGCAGCCTGCGCACGGCCTTGAGCAGACGCTGATCCTGCTCGTTCTCCTCGCCGCGGGCGTCGGACAGGGCTACCCGCACCGACAGCTCGGTGATGTCCGGCAGGAACTCGTGCAGCGGCGGGTCGAGCAGCCTGATGGTCACCGGCAGCCCGTCCATGGCCTCGAAGATTCCGACGAAGTCCTCGCGCTGACGTGGCAGCAGCTCGTCCAGGGCCTTGGCGCGATCCTCATCCGTCTCTGCCAGGATCAGCGCCTCGACCATCTCGCGCCGGTCGCCGAGGAACATGTGCTCTGTCCGGCACAGACCGATACCCTCGGCGCCGAAGCGACGGGCGCGTGCAGCGTCCTCGGGGGTATCCGCATTCGCGCGAACGTTCATGCGGCGGAAGGCGTCCGCCATCCGCATGATCCGGTGCACGGCTTTGACCAGCTCGTCGGCTCCCGCGGCATCGGGATCTATCTCGCCCTCGAAGTAGCGAACCACGGGTGAGGGGACGACCGGCACCTCGCCGAGGAAGACCTCGCCGGAGGTGCCGTCGATCGAGATGACGGTGCCCTCCCCGAACACCTGTCCATCTTTGGTGGTGAACTGCTTGCCCACGGTGTCGACGGTGAGGTCCCCGGCACCACAGACGCAGGTCTTGCCCATTCCGCGTGCCACCACCGCGGCATGGGAGGTCTTACCACCGCGGCTGGTCAGGATGCCTTCCGAGACGATCATCCCGTTGAGGTCGTCCGGGTTGGTCTCGCGACGGACAAGGATTACCTTTTCACCAGAATCTGACCACTCCACCGCCGTGGCGGAGTCGAAGACGACCTTGCCGACCGCCGCGCCGGGCGAGGCGTTCATGCCCTTGGCGAGGAGCTCGAGGGCTGAGCTGGCCTCGAAGGCGGGGAACATCAGCTGTGCCAGCTGGGCTCCGCTGACCCGCTGCAGGGCTTCCGCCTCGTTGATCAGACCCTCGTCGCTGAGCTGGGTCGCGATCCGGAAGGCGGCCCTCGGCGTCCGCTTGCCCACCCGGGTCTGCAGCATCCACAGCTTGCCGCGCTCGATGGTGAACTCGATGTCGCACAGGTCGCGGTAGTGCTTCTCCAACTGGCTCATGATCGACATGAGGTCTTCGTAGGACTGCTTGTCCAGGGCCTCGAGGTCGGCCAGCGGGAGGGTGTTGCGGATCCCGGCGAC
>JBDTWH010000082.1:0-12936 GCA_040006795.1 Actinomycetota bacterium
GCAAAGCGTGCATACATGTGTGCCCCCAGCCGGAAGTATTAGAAGATGCTATTGGACCGGACGGCGGAGTCATTGATAAGAACTGCCTAACTTGTCTGAAATGCGTTGATGTGTGTTCTCCGAAAGCCATTGAGTGGCTTGAGCCGGCTCGTCAGAGTTGAGCGGGCTTAGCGGCTCTTCACACTTAAGCGGGGTGACGCCGGGTTAGAGGCTCATGGCCTCGACATGCCGTTGGTTCCTAACGCCGCCAGCTGAAGAGAGCCACGAGCCATGATTCAACGTACGACATTGCTGGTTGCGCTGCCCGGATTCAGGGTCTTGAACGTCACGGTTGAGCCCGACGGCGGGCGCCTTGTCCTGGTGGAGAGCATCGCCAAGGACGGCGGCTGGGCCAGGTACTCCTCGTGGGTCCATGTCAACTCTCGTGCTTGCTCGCCCAAGCGGGTAGCGGCCTCACGTATTCGTGGCGCTTTCAACGCCCTGGACAGGTACTCGATCTGTTTGACGACCTCGAGGTTCGCGTTCTTGGTGGCGTTCATCAGGCGACCTGCCCCTGGGTGTTGACTACGACACCGAACCGCCTAAGCATCCGGCCCTCGATCTCCGCCCCAAAATGGGAAGTCCCCGTCGGCCACCCACCCTGAGGGTGTACGAGAGCCTTGCGATCAGGTCTCTATCTCAGCATCTCTTGCAGTATGGGCGAAGTAGCCTGGACTGGCAGTTCTTCTGAGCCGGAGCTTGACCCTATGTGGACGATGGAAGTTCGAGCCGGTAGCCATGACCGCGCAGCGTTGTGATCTTCGGCAGTTGAAGGCCGCCGGGCTCGTAGGGGGGTGGAGGTCCGTCGGAGAGCCGCCGGCGAAGCGCGGCCATGGTCACATCGAGGGTCTTCGTTGAGCCGAACCAGTTCTCATCCCATACCTTGGCCATCAGGTCCTCTCGGGTGAGGGCGACGCCTGGATGGCGTGCAAGCGCCACGAGGAGTTCGAACTCCTTAGGCCGTAGGTCGATCTCGCGGTCACCAACGAGGCAACGCCGTGCGGCGATGTCCACGACGAGGTCGGCCACCCGGATCGGTTCGGTGTCGGTTGCTGTGTCAGGTCGTCGGCGGAGGTGAGCGCGCAGCCGAGCCAGTAGCACGGTGAGGTTGAACGGCTTGACGAGGTAGTCGTCGGCGCCGGCGTCAAGGCCGACCACGACGTCAATCTCGTCGCTGCGCGCGGTCAGGATGACGATCAGCAGGTCGGGGTGCTCAACCCGAAGATTGCGTGCCACCTCGACGCCGTCGATGTCCGGGAGCCCGAGGTCGAGCAGAACAACGTCCGGGGGTGACTCTCTCGCCTCCGCAAGCCCGGTGCCGCCCGTTCGGCGCCAGGACGCGTTATAGCCGTTGCGAGCCAAGCCTGCCTGGAGGTGTTGGCCGATGGTTTCATCGTCCTCGATCACCAGCACCTTGAGCCGGTCCGCGGCTTGGGTCCCGCTCATGAGCCAGATCGTACCCATTGCCGGTCCTCGTACCGCGGACGTTGCCCCAGCTGGTCTCTCACAGGTCCCGGAGCTCTTCGACTGCTGGGCGGGTGGAGGCCCGAGCACTGACCATGGCCGCGGTGCCAAGTGCAGCCACGACCGTCAGGACAGTGATCGTCAGGTAACCCCATGGGATGGCGATGACCGACGGCGGTGGGTCGAAGACGCCGGTCAGGACTTTGATCAGCATCTGGGAGAGGCCCCACGCGATCAGTCCTCCGCCGAACAGGCCACCGACGGTGATCAGGAGACCCTCGCTGAGTGCCAGCCCGCGCAGCTGGCGCCGTCTTGCGCCCAGCACTGAGAGGATCGCGAGGCTGCGCCGGCGTTCTGCGAGCCCGACGGCCAGGACGATCCCGCCGGCGCTGGCGGCGAGCAGGACGGCGAATACCAGCTCAAGTCGGGTCAGGCCGGCGAGGTTGACCGACGTCAGGCTTGATCCGACCTGGGAGCGGGCCTGGGTCACGTCGGTGATGTTTGCTGCGGCGCCGAGGCGGCGTTGAAGGTCGGCTGCGACGGCGCTCTGGTTGGTGCCGCCGGTGTCGACCAGGAACGCGCCGACCGCGTCCGAGCCGGTGACCTTGGTGATGTAGTCGGCGTTGGCGACGAAGAAGCTGTCCTTGGGCGCGGTTGGGAACTCCTTGACGATGCCGGCGTAGTGGAACGGGACGGTCTGCAGCTTCTTCGACGCGCTGTCCTGCAGCCTGAGGTTGATCAGGTCCCCGGGGGCGAGCTGGAAGTCCTTGACTGTCTCGTCGCTGACCAGGATGGCGTCGGGCTGGGCGGCCAGCTTGGCCATCAGGCTCTTGGCGGTCCCGCCGGCGAAGTACGCATCCTGGAGGGCGGTCGCACTGGTGATGCTCGCCGGGCGTACGCCGTAGAGGTCCTGCAGGTCGGCTCCGACGTAGGCGAAGCGGTGCTGGACCGGTTCGACGTGGCGGACTCCGGCTACCGACTGGATGCTCGCGGCGGAGGCCGGTGCGACCCGCTGGCCTGGAGACTCGGTCACGGTTACGTCCGCGCCGTTGCTCAGCCGCGCGTCGGCCTCTGCTTGTTGCTGGTAGGTCGCGTTGAAGGTGGCGGTCGAGGCGGCAAAAGAGATGGCCAGCGCGACCAGCACCAGAGCGCGCGCCAGGGGGCGGCGTTGCCGGGACATGCTTGATGCGCCGGTCTTGGCGAGTCGGCCGGTCAGGGGCGCGATGAGTCGTGCGAGCGGGCGACGACCGTGGGTCAGTGCCAGGTTCACCATTCGCCACAGCAACATTGCGGCCCCGAGCCACAACAGGGCAGGGCCGAGGAACGCCCAGTAGGACACCGAGATCGTGGCCACGCCTTCGGGGGCAAGGACCAGGGAGTAGTTGTTGCTGCTGGAGGCCCAGAACACCAGGAGCGCACCGGCGATGAGCATGAAGTCGAGGCCGATTCTCATCCACCATGGCGTGTGCGGTCGCCCTACTGCGTGACGGGACTGGGCGACGGTACGGGTCCGAAGGTCGCGTAGCGCCGGGACCAGGACCGTCAGCGTGGCAATGGCCAGCCCGGTGACGAACGCGATGACCGCCCAGATGAGTGTCGTCCAGGCGCTGCTTCCTGCGGGTGAGGACCCGAAGGCCAGGCGTCCTGCGGCTGCCCCGATTCCCAGGCCCAGGATCCCGCCGGCGGTGCCGACCAGGAGGGCTTCGAGGGCGGCGAGGCGGGCGACCGTGCGTGGTGCCAGGCCCCTGGTTCGCAGGAGCGCCTGCTCGGCGCGGCGTCGGTCTGCGCCGGCGCTGGCCAGGGCTGCGGTCAGCAGCGCGGCCAGCACCGCGCCGGGCAGGCCGAGGAACAGAAACAGCATCTGGGCGTAGATCGCGTCGCTGCGCGCGCCTTCCAGCGCCGCTCCGAGGTTGTTGCCGACTACGGCTGCTCCCGCGAGGCGCGCTTCCAGGTTGTGCGCGGCCCCGATCACGGACTCGTATGCCGCGGCCGGGTCGCTGGAGAGCGGGGCGCCGCGGGCGACGTGGATCTGGGTGGTCGTGGTGGGGTTCGCGGCCGTCGGCCCGTGGCTCATGACGGTGTCGAAGGTGGCCTGGGGCAGCAGGATCACGTTGTCCGGGGGCGCTGAGGGTTGGGACTGCGGTGGTGCGCCGACCTTCTGGAAGAGGGAGTCCGCCTGTGGCAGGTCGACGACGCCGGCGACGGTGACCACGACCGGGGCAGCCCCAGCGCGCCCGATGCTGACTGTGTCGCCTGGGCGCACGTGCAGGTTCGCCGCGGTTTGCTGGGCCAGCAGGGCCCCGGTGGGCGGACCGCTGAGCTGGCGGATCTCACCTGGGAAGGTGTGCCGGTAGGTCGGGGTCAGACCCAGGACCACGCCAGGCCCGGTGCTCTGGGTGGTGCCACCAACAGAGGCAGACAGGCCAGTGGTCTGAGCCATCGATACCGGCTCGGCCGCTGTGACGCCGGCAGTCTTGGTAACCGTCTTCAGCACCGCGGCGGGGTCCGCCCCGGGTTGGACCTGGACCTGCCAGTCGACAGCCACCGCCCTCACCGCCCTGGCGGTCATCGTCGCCTTGGAGGTCGTCAGGAATGTGCCCAGTGCGGCAATGAGCGCCACGGCCAGGGAGATGCCCATGGCTGTGGCCGCCAACCGCCCGGTGCGCCGGCGGAGCAGGCCACCCAACCAGGTGATCGTCATGACAACACTCCTTGGGTAGCGGCGGTGCGTAGCTGACCTTCGTGCATCCACCAGTGCGTGTCGAGGCGCTCAAGGACGGTCCGGTCATGGGTGGTGACCACCAGCGCGGCGCCGATCTGCGCGGCCGTTGTCAGCAACACATCGATCAGGTGTTGGCCGGTCGTGTGGTCGAGCTGGCCGGTTGGCTCGTCCGCAAGGATCAGGCGTGGTCTCTGGGCGAGCACCCGGGCCACGGCCACCCGCTGGGCCTGGCCGCCGGAGAGCTCCTCGGGCAGCTTGGCAGCCAGTTCGCTCACCCCGACCAGGTCGAGCGCTTCTCCGACGCGATCGGCGCATTCCTGCTCGCTGACCCCGGCCAGGATCAGTGGCAGCGCCGTGTTTTCGGCGACATCCAGGGCCGGCACCAGGCTCGGGCTCTGGAAGACGACGCCGATGTCTTGGGTGCGCTCGGCCGCGTCGCTCGAGAAGCTGGGCCAGGTGACTTGTCCGCGGGTCGGCAGCTCCAGACCCGCCATCAGGTGCAGGAGCGTGGACTTTCCGGACCCTGACGGCCCGGCGATCGCGATCCGGGCACCGGGGGCAACGTGTGCGGTGGTGCCTTGCACGGCGACCACGGCAGAGACGCCGGAGCCGAACGTGCGCGAGGCATCGGCGCAGACGACAAGGTCTTCGATGTGGTTCATGAGAGCACGGCCCCGTCCTGCAGTGAGATGACGCGGCCCGCGATGCGGACCACTTCGGGGCTGTGGGTCACCACGAGCAGGCCGGCGCCATCGGCGACCCGTTCTTGCAAGAGCGTGAGGATCTGCTGCTCGCTCTGCCCATCGAGCTCGCCGGTGGGTTCGTCGGCCAGGACGATGTCCGGGTCGTTGGCCAGGGCCACGGCCAGACCGGCGCGTGCCAGCTCACCGCCGGATAGTTCCTGGGGCAACGCCCGGCCGCGCCCGCTGAGCCCGACCTGTTCGAGTAGCTCGTCGGGCTTGTATCGCCGGTCGTCCTGGTCGCTGGCGAGCTGGGCAAGGCGGATGTTCGCCCGGACATCCAGGTGCGGCAACAGGTTTCGGGACTGCATGAGGATGCCGATGCGCCTCGCGCGGATGCGCGCCCGCTCGGCCTCGGGACGGTGGCTGACCCGCTCACCACCGACCGTGACGGTGCCACCTGCTGGCTCGTCCAGCCCAGCCAGGCAGGACAGCAGGGTCGACTTGCCGGACCCCGACGGGCCGACGACAGCGACCGTCTCCCCGCGCTGCACCGTCAGTGATACCCCCCGCAGGGCCAGGGTCTCGTCGTCGCCGGTCCGGAAGAACCGGTAGAGGTCGCGGGCCTGCAACGCCGCTGCCGCCATCAGATCAGCCGCAGGGAGTCAGACACCGTGCGCCAAGGATCGACGTTGTCGGCGTTGATCGGGCCGGAAAGCGTCAGGTCGACCCTCTTGCCTGCCTGGTAGAACGTGTAGCGCTCGAAGGCGTCACGGACGACTTTGCCAGTCACCTGGTCGGGTGCCGAATCGCCTTGGTAGGTCAGCAGGATCGCGCTCCCGCCGGCGCGAACGACCACGCTCACCTTGCCCATGGCGAACTTGGCAACCGTTGCCTTCAGTGAGGACACATCGGTGCTGTTCACCGATGCCACGGTGGGCTGGGTGGGTGCGGCGGCAGCTGCCATCTCGATCTTGTTCAGCTTGTCGGTGAACGAGGTAGCGCCACCGGTGGAGGTCCGAGACCATCCCTCCGGGATCTTCACCGTGTACCCGCCCCCGGCCGGGCTGAACTTCACGTAGGCCTGGTTGTCGGGGATGTCCCCCTGGGGATTCACCTCAGCTGCCCCTGAAGCAGACTGGTTGGGTGCTGCGCCCGCCGATGGGACGCCCGAGCCGGACCCATTCGACGCGGTGCCGGAACAGGCGGCCAGGATGACGGTTGCGGCGATGGCCCCAGCCATGGTCAGGGTCCTGCGTGCAGTCATGATGCCTCCAGATCTGGGTGAACAACAACGTTGGCAACGCTACGAATCCGACGGTTAACGGGCGGACCCCCAACGGCAAGAGGACGGTAAAACCTGTCGATGGAACCCCACAGCCGCGGGGATCGCTCCCCGCGGACGCCATGATGGGTCAATGCGTCAACGCGTGGTCCGGGTTGCAGTAGGGGCAGTGGCAGTGGCATTGGTGTTGTTCGCCGTGCCGCTGGCGATCATGGTCAGGTCTGCGTTCTTTACCCAGGAGCGCGTCGAGCTCGAGCGCGCGGCGCTGGCGGCGGCCCTTCGTGTGGGCCCCCAGTTCGCGACCGGTGACCAGGTGGAGCTGCCAGCCGCAGCGGCCGACAACCCCGTTGGGGTCTACGACCTGAAGATGCGGCTCAGAGCCGGAAAGGGACCTGGCGTCGCGGACCCGATTACAAGAAGTGCCGCCAGGGGAGCTGTGGCGGACGGACAGATCGGCACCGACCTCGTGGTCGCCGTCCCGATCACATCAGGGGAGGACGTCGTAGGCGTGGTGCGTGCCTCGGCGGCGGTCACGGTGGTCTGGACGCGGGTCATACTCGCCTGGCTCGCGATGGCCGCGCTTGCCGTCACCGCCTTGCTCGTCGCCGTCCTGGTCGCGCGGAGACAGGCCCGACTGCTCAGTGAACCGCTGGAGGCACTGTCCACCGTGTCCCGACGCATCGCCGACGGAGACCTGACCGCCCGCGCCGAGCCCAACGTCATCCCAGAGATCCACCAGGTCGCCCAGACCCACAACGCCATGGTCGGTCGGCTCACCGAGATGATCGACAAAGAGCGCCACTTCAGTGCCAACGCCTCCCACCAGCTGCGCACGCCTCTGACCGGGCTCCAGCTCGGCCTCGACGCCGCCCTGACCAACCCTCCAGCCGACCTGCGGCCCGTACTGCTCACCGCAGCGGAGCAGGTCCGCGAGCTGCACCGGACCGTTGACGAGGTGCTCGCTCTGGCACGACTGGGCTCGGACCAGTGGCTTATGGCCACACCCCGTGCCCTGGGTCAGCTGATGGACGAGGTCGAAACCCGTTGGCACGGCGCTTTGGCCGCGCAGGGGCGTCGACTTCTCGTGATCCTCGAGCCCGACCTCACCGCGATCGAGGTCCCAGGAAGTTTGATCACCCAAATTCTGAATGTGTTGATCGACAACGCTCTTCGCCACGGCAGGGGTGCGGTCACGCTGACCGCCCGCGAGATCAGCGACGCGCTCGCAGTTGATGTTGGCGACGAAGGCTCGATCACCATCGAGCCTTCGCTCGTGTTCGACCGCGGCACGTCGGGAGATGAGGGACAAGGAATAGGCCTGGCGCTTGCCCGGTCCCTGGCCGAAGCCAGCGGTGGTCGGCTGGTGCTGGCCCGCAGATCACCAGCGACCTTCACGCTCTTGCTTCCTGGCGACACGTTCCAGGCCCGGCGCCCCGACGAGCTGGCCGTCGACTGAGGCACCCAAGTTCTCCCGCGGCGGTAGCTTCCGTCGTCAGAGTGGGTCGGACCGTGTCGTGGCCGCCAGGGGCAGCCGCAGCTCGAAGACAGCCCTGGGCTCCGCGCTCCGGGGGAGAAGGTTGAGCGTGCCGCCGTGGGCCTGGGCGATCTCCCGGCTGATCGCCAGGCCCAGCCCGCTGCCGCCGCTGTCGCGGGCCCGGGCCTGGTCGAGGCGAGTGAACCGGTCGAAGATTCTAATGCGGTGCTCGAGGGGAACACCGGGGCCGTCGTCGGCGACCTGCACGACCGCCCAGTCGCCGTCTCGGCGCAGCGACAACGACACTGTTGTGGCAGCGTGGCGGGCCGCGTTGTCGGCAAGGTTGCCCAGGACCTGGGCAAGCCTGGCGCTATCGCCTTGGACCCGCAGGGCCGGCAAGGGGACCACGTGGACGGTCACGTTGGCGTGCCTCCGCAGCCGTTCGGCTTCTTCGTGGACCACGTCATCCAGGTCGACATCGTCGTGAGCCAGGGGGATGCGCCCGTCCAGGCGGGCCAGCAGGAGCAGGTCTTCGACCAGGTGCTGCATCCGGTTGTACTCGGACTGGAGGTCTTGGCCGGTCTCGGCCCACAGGTCGAGGTCCTGGCGGGCCAGAGCTACTTCGAGGGAGGCCTGCATGTTGGCCAGTGGGCTGCGGAGCTCGTGGGAGGCGTCGGCGATGAACCGTTGCTGGCGCCCGGCGGAGGCCTCCAGCCGGTCGAGCATCGAGTTCATGGTCTCGGCGAGGCGGTGTACCTCGTCGGGCGCTGCCGGTAGGGCTACCCGCTTGGTCAGGTCGCTGCCGCCGATCTCGGCGACCCCGCGGCGTATTCGCTCGACCGGCGCCAATGCGCGACCCACTCCCAGCCAGGTGACCAGCGCGGTCAGTAAGAGAGCCGCCGGCAGGACTTGGAACAGTAGCGACCGGGCGCTCTGGACCGCCTTGTCGACTGGGGCCAGCGACAGAGCCACCACGATCGTGCGCTGTGCCGTCGGGGGTCCGGTCGTCTCCTGCAGGACCCGGAAATGCTCACCGCCGCCGATCGGTAGTCCGGACAGGGTGTTGATCTGAGTTCCGTGCTGGCCCGGGTTCGGTTGGACCAGAGCGCTCTCGCCCTCTATGTTGCCGCTGGCTGTAAGGACGCGTCCGCTTCTGTCGAGGACCTGCACCACGCTGGCGTCGTCCTGGACTGCGGGCAGGACCGGCGGGAGCGTGCCATTGCTGAGTGCCACGATGTCTTGGGCGCGGGTGCGTGCTGACGTGTCCACCCCCGCGATCAGATCGCGCTGCAGCAGAACGACAAAGGCGGTGCCGGCAAGCGCCAGGACTATCGCGACCGCGGCCGTGGCTGCCAGGGTGATGCGTCCCCGGACGCCAGGTCTGGTCCACGTCATCGCTTTCGCCCGCCCAGGCGATACCCGACACCACGGACGGTGTCGATGCTGACGTCCTTGGACGACGCGAGCTTGCGTCGCAGGTGGCCGATGTAGACCTCCACGACGTTAGCGTCACCGTCGAAGGCCTGGTCCCAGACGTGCTCGAGGATCTCGGTCTTGCTCACCACGTGGTCCGCCTGGTGCGCCAGGTAGCTGAGCAGCCCGAGCTCGCGGGCGGTCAGGTGCAGCTCCTGGTCGCCCAGCCAGGCCCGGTGCCGCTCGGGTTCGACCCGCAACGACCCGACGGTCAGCGAGGGATCCGGGCCGGCGCTGCTGCGCCGGAGCAGTGCCCGCAGCCGGGCCACCAGAACGACAGGGGAGAACGGCTTGGAGACGAAGTCGTCGGCACCGATGTCCAGGGCGTCTGCCTCGTCGTACTCGCCGTCCTTGGCGGTCAGGAACAGGATCGGCGTGCTGTCACCGCCCGCTCGCAGATTCCGGCAGATGTCGTAGCCGGACATTCCTGGCAGCATCACGTCCAGGACGATCACGTCGAAGTCGTGCTCGCGGGCCGCCCAGTCACCGTCGATGCCGTTAGCCGCCAGCATCACGCTGAAGCCTTCGGCCTCCAGAGTGCGGCGCAGGGCTCTTGCGAGGGGGCGTTCGTCCTCCACGACCAGGACCCGCAATGTCGTCTCCTTGCCGTTTGCTTGTTTGAGCTTGAGAGTAGACGCCGCACACGACCGCGGGCGGCCGAGGATCACCTCGGCCGCCCGCCTTGCAGTGCTCGCTACTCGTTGCCGCCGAACTGATGGTCAACGTTGCTGCCGGCAGCGTCGGCGTGTCCGCCGGGACCATCCGAGATGCCGGTCTCACTGCCGGCCTTCTCGGTGCTGGCCTTCTCGGCCGAAGCCGCGGTGTCAGGGGTGGTCTGGTCGCCCTGCTGGACGTCGACCCCGGGAGCGTCGGCGTGCCCGCCGGGACTATCGGACTCGCCGGCTGCCTCGCTGGCGTTCTCGGCCGATGCCGCCGTGTCGGGAGCGTTCTGGTCGCCCTGCTGGACGTTGCTGCTCTGGTGGGTGTTGCTGGTCGGTGCGGACGACGCGAAGGCCGTTCCGGTTCCGGCCAGAGCCGCAATGCCAAGGGCCGTTGCGGCGGCGCCGCCAATGACGATCTTCTTGATGTTCATGTGTTTCCTTTTCCGTTGGGATCGTGCGAACAACCCCCACTGTGCAGACCCACCGCTGAGCGGAACCTGATCAAACCTGAAGATCCATTCAGGTTCGACCGGAAGCCCAAAGATCAGGCGAACCTGGAGGCGCCGTCACGGCTTCGGCGCTCCTTCTGGGGGGTTCAAACAGGCAATCCGACCGGTCGCGTCGTCCTCATGCGGTACCGGTCACACGATTGCTCTTGGGCTTGCGATACTCAACGACCGTCAGGTAGACGATCACCGCATCGAACAAGGGGCAGCAGGACGAGGCAGCCACCGGAGCAGGAAGAAAGGTCGCCACGCACCATCAAAGACATCCTCGACCACGCTGATGAACTCGCTACGCATTTCGAGGACTTCGAACCATCAGCTCGAGACGAACGCGACCTAGCGGTCGCCGAACTTCGCCGAGCTGTGCTTTCGCGATCGGATGACGAACGCTCAATCAGAGACGCGGTCACACACGCGCGAGAACGCGGTTACTCCTGGGCGTTCATCGGCTCGCTGGTCAGAACCTCCGGCGAAGCAGCCCGTCAGCGCTACGGCCATAAGCAAGACGCGTAGGCGCGTCCCTGGGTGGGGTTGCCCAGCTGGATGTCAGCGCTCCTCGAAAACTAGGCCAGTAGTGCTCTTCGAAAAGTAGGCCACCCAACCACGATGGATGGGTGATCACAGTGGAGGACTGGGCAGAGATCCGGCATCTGCATGCGAGTGGGGGCATGTCGATTCGGGCGATCGCGAAGCATCTGAGTATCGCGAGGGATACCGTCGCGCGTGCCCTGGCCGCGGATGGGCCGCCGAAGTATGTGCGGCCCGCGGGCCCGTCACGGTTCGACGAGTTTGAGCCTAGGGTGCGGGGGTTGCTGGCGGAGTTCCCGCTGATCCCTGCGTCGGTCTTGGCTGAGCGCGTCGGCTGGTGCGGGTCGAGGTCGTGGTTCCGTAAGCGCGTTGCCGGGTTGCGGGTTGAGTACGCGCCTCGGGATCCTGCGGACCGGCTCGAGTACCGGCCCGGGGACCAGGCGCAGTGCGACTTGTGGTTCCCGCCGGTCAAGATCCCGTTGGGTGCCGGACAGTTCGGCTCGCCACCGGTGCTGGTGATTGTCTCCTCGTACTCCCGGTTCATCACCGCGATGATGCTGCCCAGCCGGACGACCCCGGACCTGTTGGCTGGGATGTGGACGCTGCTGGGTGGCCAGCTCGGGGCGGTGCCACATCGGCTGATCTGGGACAACGAGGCCGGCATTGGTCGCCGGAACCGCCTGGCTGAGGGTGTGGGTGGTTTCTGCGGAACCCTGGCCACCAAGATCGTCCAGCTCAAACCGTTCGACCCCGAGTCCAAAGGCATCGTGGAACGAGCCAACCAGTACCTGGAGACCTCGTTCCTGCCCGGCCGCTCCTTCGCCGGCCCAGCCGACTTCAACACCCAGGTAACCGAGTGGTTGCCGTTGGCGAACACAAGGACTGTTCGCCGGACAGGTGCCCGCCCTGACCAGCTGGTCGTCGTTGACCGGGCGGCCATGCTGGCATTGCCACCGGTGGCGCCCAGCATCGGGTTCGCCGCCCGGGTCCGGCTGCCACGTGACTACTACGTGCGGGTAGCTGGCAACGACTACTCCGTGGACCCCGCAGTGATCGGGCGAATGGTCCAGGTCCGTGCCGACCTGGACGCCGTCGCTGTCACCTGCGACGGGCGCACGGTCGCGGTCCATGACCGTTGCATGGCGACCGGTCAGACGATCACCGACCCGGAGCATGTGGCCACCGCACGGCGGCTGCGTCAAGAGCTCGCCAGCTCGCCGCCGGTGGTCGTCGATGACCTGGCCCGGGACCTAGGTGAGTACGACACCGCTTTCGGTGTCGCGGCCAGCACCGACGGGCAGGTGGCCTGATGAACAACCCCAAGAACCAGGACGTCGAGACCATCAAGCAGATCGAGTACTTCTCCCGGGCGTTGAAGGCGCCACGGATCCGGGAGGCCGCCACCCGCCTGGGTGACCAGGCGCGAGAATCGTCGTGGACCCACGAGGAGTACCTGGCTGCGGTGTTGTCCCGTGAGGTCTCAGCCCGTGATGCCTCCGGTGGCGAACTACGCATCCGCGGCGCCGGCTTCGCCTCCCGCAAGTCACTCGAGGACTTCAACTTCGAGCACCAGCCCGCGTTGAACCGCGAGACGATCGCCCACCTTGCCACCGCAACGTTCATCGACCAGGCACGCAACCTCGTCCTGCTCGGGCCACCGGGCACCGGCAAGACCCACCTGGCCATCGGCCTCGGGATCAAGGCAGCCCACGCCGGACACCGGGTGCTGTTCGCGACCGCGACCCAATGGGTCACCAGGCTGCAAAACGCCCACCAGAGCGGGCGACTCGCCGCCGAGCTGACCCGCCTTGCCCGCTACGGACTGATCATCGTCGATGAAGTCGGCTACATCCCGTTCGAGCAAGACGCAGCGAACCTGTTCTTCCAGCTCGTCTCATCGCGCTACGAACACGCCTCGCTGATCCTGACCAGCAACCTGGTCTTCGCCCGCTGGGGAGACGTCTTCGGAGACCAAGTCGTCGCCGCCGCAATGATCGACCGGATCGTCCACCATGCCGATGTCATCACCCTCAAGGGCAGCTCCTACAGGCTCAAAGACACCGGCATCGACACACTGCCCTCCGCACGAGCAGAAAACGCGTC
>JBDTWH010000083.1:0-1564 GCA_040006795.1 Actinomycetota bacterium
GCGCTGAGGCAGGCGAACATCGGTGTGGCCATGGGCCTGGGTGGCACCGAGGTCGCCAAGGAAGCAGCCGACATGGTGCTGACCGACGACGACTTCGCGACCATCGAGGGAGCCGTCGAAGAGGGCCGCGGAGTCTTCGACAACCTCACCAAGTTCATCGTGTGGACCCTTCCGACGAACATGGGTGAGGGCCTGGTCATCCTGGTGGCAATCTTCTTCGGAACGGTCCTGCCAATTTTGCCGGTCCAGATCCTGTGGATCAACATGACCACTGCGGTGGCACTGGGCCTGATGCTCGCCTTCGAGCCGAAGGAACCGGGAATCATGGACCGGCCGCCCCGCGACCCCCGGCGCCCGTTGCTCACCGGTGCGCTCGTCACCCGGATCCTGCTCGTCTCGGCGCTGCTGGTCGGCGGGACGTGGTGGCTGTTCGAATGGGAGCGCGCCAACGGCGCCTCACTGGCCGAGGCGCGCACCGTCGCGCTCAACCTGTTCGTGGTCGTCGAGGCCTTCTACCTGTTCAGCTGCCGTTCGCTGACCCAGCCGGCATGGCGGGTTGGCATCTTCAGCAACGACTGGGTCCTGGGTGGTGTGACTGTCCAGGCGGCCGGAGAGCTGGCGCTCACCTACCTGCCGGCCATGAACGAGCTGTTCCGCACCGCCCCGATCCCCGCCGAGGCCTGGCTGCGGATCATCGTCCTGGCCCTGCTCTCATCCTTCGTCGTCGCGATCGACAAACGACTTCGACACTCAGCTTTGTGACGTGACGGACGGGTCGCGACGGCATCCGCAGGCGTCGTCGCGGTGCGAGCCCGGCGTATTCGCGGTTACTGGCCGGTCGAGCCTGTGACGACGGCGGCGACGTTGAGCTGTCCGACCTTGGTCGAGCATGCGGCAGAGGCTGTTGTGAAGGGAAGGTACGCCGCCGCGGTGTTTCCCGGCGGGTAGATGCGAACACCGCTGACAGCGCGGCTCAGACACTCCCCGGGGGGGAAGTTCTGGTAGCTGGCGATTCCAAGCAGGGCCGACACGCTGGAATCGGGCTTGATCGAAATCGTCGCGACCGGTTGCTGGGGGTTGCGCGAGGCCGCCGCGCCCACTTGGCCGCCAGTGGAGGGAGCGACGAATGCCACCCCCGGATAGCCGCGCAGGGCACAGGTGCTGCTCGCATGGTTGGTGAACACGATTGGCTGGTAGGCGGTTCCGGCGGCTGCCCCGCTCTTGCCCCATCGCAGAGACAACTGGCTGGTGCTGCAGGTGGGGGCCGAGCCTGCCGGGCTTGTGGCCTGGCTCACCGAGGGGGTCGCGGTCACCGCCCCCGAGGCGGCGGGTGTCGCAGCCACCGCGACGGGTGAAGTCGGTATGGCCGCAGGAGGGCTGGAGCTGCCGGAGCAGGCCGCGGTCAGCAGCACTAGCGGCAGGGCGACGAGCAGGGCTACGCGCATCAGGGCCTCCGTCGGGCAGGTAGGACTGTGCACTATCGCAGGGAGTAGTCACCGACGACAAACTCGCTGCCGCGTTCAATGCGGTTCGCCCCTGATCGGCCGATCGCCGACCGAGCCGC
>JBDTWH010000084.1:0-12181 GCA_040006795.1 Actinomycetota bacterium
GACAGGCAAGTCCGCAGCGAGCGAGGCCGAGAGGAGCGGGTACGGCCCGGCGGGGCGCCAGGACGGCCAGGTCATGGTGACCGGGGACGCCGAACCGGTGCTGGACAACGGGCTGGTCCGGATCTCGGTGAGACCGGACGGAGCGCTTCGCCTGGAGTCCCGGGACGGCACGGTGCTCGACGGGGTGGGCCGGCTGGTGGACGGAGGCGACTGTGGTGACAGCTACAACTACGGTCCCCCGTCAGGTGACGTCCTCGTGCAGGAGCCTGAGGTGGTCTCGGTCCTCGTGGCCGAGAAGGGACCGGTCCGCGGCACCCTGGAGATCGACCGGCGATACGCATGGCCGGCCCGGCTTGACCCGGATGGGTCCCGATCCGCACAGCTGGAACGCGTTGTCGTCAGGACACGGGTTGAGCTGCTCCACGGTGAGCCCTTCGCCCGGTTGCACCTGACCTGGGAGAACAGGTCGAGTGACCACCGACTCCGCGTCCATGTGCCACTCGGCCGGCCCGCCGCGACGAGCAACGCAGAGGGCCAGTTCGCCGTGGTGGCCCGGGGTATGCGCCCCGAGGCCGGCACCGCCGGGGAGTACCCGATCCCCACCTACCCGGCATCAGGCTTCGTCGACGCCGGTGGCGCCGGGGTTCTGCTGACCCGTGCGACCGAGTACGAGCTGCTCGAGGATGGGCAGCTGGCACTGACCATCCTGAGATCGATCGGCATGCTCAGCCGCAACGTGCACCCCTACCGGGACGAGCCGGCCGGGCCGCAGCTGGAAACACCCACCGCCCAGTGCCTCGGCCCCGTCGAGGTCAGCCTCGCGGTAATGCCGCACAAGGGCTCCTGGCATGACGCCGACCTTGTGGCCGCCGCCGAGCGTTATCGCCACCCGTTCGTCCACCGCACCGGCACCGGCACCCGGACTGACCTAGAGGAACATCTCCGGACGGATCCCGGCGAGGGGCTATCGGGCGAAGGGCTGTCGGTCGAGGGGCGGGGTGTGGCGATGACCTCGTTGCGGCGCCGAGGTGACTGGCTCGAGCTCCGTCTGGTGGCCGAGACCCCAGCGGACACAACGGCTTTGGTTGGCGGGGCCGGTGCACCCGTGACAGCTGCGCGACTCTGCGACCTGCTCGGTCGCGAGGGTCAGACCGTCCCCGTTCATGATGGGGTGCTTCGTCTGCCGATGCGGGCCTGGCAGATCCGGACGATTCAGCTGCGCACGGAGCGTCAGTCCCCTATGCGCTGATCGCGAGGACGGCTGTCCGGTGATCCTCCAGCCAGTGCGGGCCGGGTTCTGCGGGGAAGGCCATCCGCTCTCCGTGGACCGGGCGGCGCCGTCCGTCCGGTCCGGTCAGCAAGGCCCCGTCCGCGCCGAAGGCAACCAGCTCGTCGCCGAGCCTCAGCAGCAGGGGACCGTCTCGATCCGCGCTGATCGACACCCGGCGGGCTTGCAGCCCCCCGAGCACGTCTTCCCCGTTGCAGGCGACCCAGGTCGTCGGTGAGCCGGGCGGGGTGTCCGGGTGCGCGTGGAAGTCGCTACCACCGATCGGGATGACGTCCAGGTCCCAGGCAAGCCACCAGGCGAGCGGCCCACCCCAGCGCATGTCGGGCCATGAGGAGTGCCAGATCTCGGCCAGTGGGGCACGTCGGGGAAGGTCGTGCCGCCAGCAGCAGTCGTCGGCGAGCGGATGGTTCACCGACATCAGGCCGCCGTCGGCTTCCACGGCGTCCAGCCAGGCTGACGCAGGCTGGCGGAAGTCCACCCACCCGATGTCTCCGAAGGCGTTGGCGTGCCCCAGGCCGGTCGTGACCTCCTGGCCCGCAACAAGCTGGATCCCGGCGTGGCGACCGGCCGCGCCCAGCTCCGCGTGGTGGCTGACGGTGTTGTGGTCGGTGACGGCGAGAAAGTCCAGGCCGCGTTCGACGGCCAGGCAGGCCAGGGCGCCGACGGTGAGCGCGCCGTCGGAGTGCACGGTGTGGGCGTGGAGGTCTCCAGCCCGCCAGCGCAGCCCGTCGACCGAAGGGAGATCTCGCGTAGGGCGCCCTTGCGGTCGGGCAGGATCGGCTGGCTGAGGTTCCGGCTGAGCGGAGGCGGCGGCACCGGCATACACCTGTGTGATGACCTCGTACTCGAGCCCCTCGGGCGGGACGCGATGAAGCCCGAGCACGACGTTCCAGGTCCCGGCCTCGAGCTCGCCCGCAAGGTAACCCGGGGTGGCCGCGTCCCGGGTGATCGTGAACTCGTCGCGAGCGCCGCCAGACCAACCCCGGAAGGACCGCGGCGCCTCGCATCCCAGGTCGAGGACCCCTGCTGAGCGGTCGTAGCTCAGCTGAACGCGCATCCCGTTGGTGTGGGCCGGCACGTCGAACGGCAGATAGCGGTATGGCGTCCGTGCGCGGTCGTCCGCCGTGAGTCTCCCGCGATGCCTGGCACCCGGCACAACCTCGCCCTCCTACTCGCGTATCAACATGCCCTGCGCCTCACGCTCCAGGTCGATGTACGGCTGGCCGCTCACATCGATGGCGACCCGCTTGATGGTCCCGCCGGTGAAGCGGAACGGGCGCTCGCCGGGATAGTCCTGGGTCACCTGGTCGCCGACATCGCGGCCGATCGCCCAGACCCTCGCCGGCGGTCATGTAGCCGCCGGGCTGGGTCTTGATGCGGCCCTCGCCGACCTTCGTCTCGCCGTAGAAGAGCGAGAGGATGCCTGTCGCCACGGGGGGCGGGTCGACGCCGTCCTCCTCGAAGGAGGCCGACAGGATCAGGTCGGTGCCGGTGGGCAGATTCTCGGTAGCGACGACCATCTGCTCGAACCTGCCGACGAAGCTGTTCACATAGTGCAGCCGGTTGTCCTTCACGTAGAGCGCATGACCGCCGAATCGTGAGCCCTGCGAGAAGAGCACCCCCTGGGCGCCGGGCTCCGGCAGGTCCACGAGCCCGCCGATCACGAAGGAGCGGCCACGGACGATGACTGCCTGGGCCTCTGGAACCTCAGCGTGGTTGGGGAAGTAGACGTAGCGGTCGCGAGGCGCCGAGAGCTGCGGCCGCGGCGCCGTGAAGATCTCCAGAGCCGAACGGTCGTCGAGCGGGAAGCCCTCGTTGGCGCCCGCCTCGGCATACCAGAGGTTCACCATCTCGCGGAGCCTCTCGGGGTCTTCGGCGGCGAGGTTGTGGAGCTCTGAGCGATCGACCTCCACGTGGTACAGCTCCCACTCGTTGTGGGCCCAGCCGCTGATCGTCGGGTGGGTGGTGACGGCCTTCCAGCCGTCGTGCCAGATGCCGCGGGAGCCCAGCATCGAGAAGAACTGGGTCTGCCTGGCTCCTGGCGCTGCCTGGTCGTCGAAGCTGTAGCGCATGCTCACGCCGTCGAAATGACTCTGAGTGTGTCCCTTGATGGTGTCGGGACCCTCCGCTCCCAGGGCGTCCAGCACGGTCGGCACCAGGTCGATCGCATGGTGGTACTGCTCCCGGATCTCGCCCTTGGCCTTCATGCCTGCCGGCCACCAGATGATGCACGGGTCGGACGTCCCGCCGTTGAACTCGTAGCGCTTCCACATCTTGAACGGTGTGTTGAAAGCCATCGCCCAGCCGTTGGTGTAGTGGGGGTAGGTCTTCGGGCTGCCGAGGTCGTCGAGCATTGGGAGAGGAACCCTGCGTAGACCTTCGCCATTCGCCTGAAGAGCCGCTTCTCGTCGTCGGACAAGGTGCCCCACGGCCGGGTGACATCCAGTGGCGGGAACGGCTGGCCCTCCGGACCCGTGCGCGTCTCGGGCGTGCCGATCGGGTTCATCGGAGGAAGCTCGGTGTTCGCAGGGACGATACCCATCTGCTTCTGGCGTGCCAGCGTCTCCTCACGCATCGCCTCGTAGCCCATGTCGAACTGGCCTCGGTACTTATCGATCCACTCCCTGGGCGCGTGGTGGGGCGCATGGGCGGCGCCCGGCGCGTAGTACAGGAAGAACGGCTTCGGTGGGGCGACCGCCTTGGCGTCCATGATGAACTCGATCGCCTTGTCGGTGATGTCCACGGAGAAGTGGTACCCCTCCTCGGGCGTCTTCGGCTGGTCCACCGGGTGGTTGTCGTAGGTCAGCTCCGGATACCACTGGCTCGTCTCAGCTCCGAGGAATCCGTACCACCGTTCGAAGCCTCGCCCGGTGGGCCAGTTGCGGCGGGTCGAGGCGAGGTTCATCTCGACGGTGGGACAGAGGTGCCATTTGCCCACCATGTAGGTGTTCCAGCCCCGCTCGCCGAGGATCTCGGACAGCATGCCGTTCTCCGGCGGAATCGTGCCGCTGGCGTTCGCGAACCCGCTCGCGCCCTCCGTGATGCAGGCCATGCTGTTGCGGGTGTGATTACGGCCGGTGAGCAGGCACGACCGCGTCGGCGAGCACAGCGACGTGGTGTGCCACTGCGTGTAGCGGACGCCATCGCCGGCGATCTTGTCGATGTTCGGAGTCCGGATCGGCCCGCGAAGGGCGCCCAGTCCTGCACAGAGTCCCGGATGTCGACGTTTACCTTGCCCTTGAATGGCACGCTCACTTGCTCCTCCATCTGGTTGCTGTCGCACGTCCGCTACCCACCCCCGGTGCAAGCCATTTCGGCCCCCGCGGATCGTCGTGGTCCAAGACAAGCCCGCCGCCATCGGCGGCGCCTCATCCACCGCGAGCGAGATCCTCGCCGGCACAGCCCAGCTCGACCCAGCGACTGCCATCACCGGATCCAACACCAGGTCGGCAGAAACGGAACGGAGCAGAGATCTCGTCGTACCCTTGATGCGGGCCTACCCGCCCGGCACCTGCTACGCGGAGGAGACGGGGATGAGCGAGAACGCGACGCTGCGACAGCTGAGCGGCATGGCCGCCCAACCGGCAGCACTGGCCGACTCGACCCTGATCATGATCGACTGCCAGAACACCTACACCCAAGGTGTGTTGAAGCTTGTCGGGGTAGAGCCCGCGCTGGACCAGGCGGCAGAGCTCCTCGAGCGTGCTCGCACCGCCCGGATACCGATCGTGCACATCATGCACGACGACGGAGAGGGCTCGCTGTACGACGTGAGGGACAAGATCGGCCAGATCGTGGAGCGGGTAGCACCCCGTGAAGGTGAGCTGGTCATCGTCAAGGCGTTTCCGAACGCCTTCACCGGCACCGACCTGGACCAGCGGCTGAAGCTCGGGCCGGGACGGGACCTGATCCTGGCAGGGTTCATGACTCACATGTGCGTCAGCTCCACCGCCCGGGGAGCGTTCAGCCTCGGCTACCGACCGGCAGTTGTGGCCGGGGCCACGGCCACCCGTGCACTGCCCGACCCCCTGGGCCGACCGCTCTCCGCAGCCGCCCTCCAGTCCGCCAGTCTTGCCGGGATCTCCGACCTGTTCGGCGTCGTCGTACCCACCGCCGGCGACATCCCCGGCTGACCCGCGTGACCGTCAGGGCACTGGCGCCTTGCCGCATGCCAGTCGACCTCGATACGCTTGAACCAGGTCAAGAGCGGGCTTCGCAGGTGGAGCCCCGG
Organism: Actinomycetota bacterium; assembly: GCA_040006795.1. Classification (GTDB taxonomy): domain Bacteria; phylum Actinomycetota; class Actinomycetes; order Actinomycetales; family Dermatophilaceae; genus UBA4719. The sequence goes on from JBDTWH010000084.1 coordinate 5,520, forward strand.
CAACCCGGTCGTGCCGGGTGCCATCCCATTCTGGGGACCAGCCAACCGTCAGAGGCGGTCGGAAGCAGCGAAAAGCGGAGTGCCCGATGCGCACGAGACCAGTGCCCCACCAGCAACTTCCCCATGACTATCCCCTGACAGTCCTGGTCGACGATGTCAGGGACTTCAAGGACCAGCGTCCCGCGCTGGTTGCGCGCTCGTCGTCGGAGGCCCTGAGGCTGCTCGACGAGCTGGACGGTAAGCGGATCGATGACCTGTGGCTTGACCACGACCTGATCGGCGACGACACGATAGCTCCCGTCGTCGACCTGCTCGTCTATCGCGCGAAGACGGGGTCACCCCTGAACGTGGGACAGATCCACGTCCACACCGCCAATATCGGCGCGGGTCTCAAGATGGACCTCGTGCTACGCGCCGCCGGCTATCCCGTGGTTCGCAGCTACGCCATCAGCATCTGGACCCGCTTCTTCTGAGATGGACCCGATGGTTCTGAGAATCAGGCAGGATTCGCGGTCAGGACGAAGACCGGGATCGCCCGCTCCGTCTTTGCCTGGTAGTCGGCGTAGTCCGGGAACGCCGCGACACATCGCTCCCACCAGATCGCCTTCTCTTCACCGGTGACCTCACGGGCAGTCATCGCCTGGACGGCCGTGCCGTCCCGAACCTCGACCTCGGGGTTGGCCACGAGGTTGTAGTACCAGACGGGGTTCTTGACCGCGCCGCCCATCGAAGCCACGGCGGCATACTCGCCGTCGTGCTCAACCCTCATCAGCGGCACCTTGCGCACCTTGCCGGACCTGGCTCCCAGGGTGGTCACGATGATGACCGGCATGTTGCGCATCATCGTGCCCTCGGTGCCACCTGACCCCTCGTACTCCTGGACCTGGTCGCGGACCCACTTCGCCGGGCTCGGCCCGTACTCACCGTTCAACACCATGACAACACTCAACACCAGACTCCCGGCTGGTCTTCCCTCGCCCGGCTCAGCCGGTGACGTCCTTGTCGGCGAAGCGGGCCCAGGCGGCAAGCCAGAAGACCAGCATGTATCCGGCGGCCGTCAGCAGCCCGCGCGTCACGTCGCCCCACGCAACGGGGTCCCTCAGGAAGTCGCCAAACGACATCCACCAGTGCGTCGGCAGCCACTCGTGCAACCAGGACAGCTGTGGGATGGAGTCAAGGATGAAGCTCATCACGTTGATGACAACCACCGCGATGGTGGCACCGATCGGTTGTTCGGTCATGGTCGAGACGAACAGGCCGATCGCTCCCAGAGAGGCGAAGCACAGGCTGAGGTAGATGGTGGCCAGCAGCACTCGCAGGACAGCCTGGCCCATGCCGATCTGCGTGCCGGCGAGAGTGGTCATCTCACCACCTCCGAAAAGCACGAGCCCAGCCACAGCCCCGACCAGCGCGACCCACATCGTGGCCACCAGAGAGAAGATCGTGATGGCCGCGAACTTCACCGCCAGCAGTCTCGTGCGATGCACCGGGACGGTGAGCAGATATCGCAACGTGCCGATATTTGCCTCCCCGGCGATGGAGTCCCCGGAGATGGCGGCCACCGCGAGCGGGAGAAACAGGCCCAGCTCGATGCTGAGCGCCGCCAGTGCGACAAACAGTCCGTTGGACGTGATGGAGGCAAAGAAGTCGGGCCCGGCGCCAGGTCTGGGCTTCGAGAGCTTGACGGTGATCGCGATCATCAGCGGCACCACGGCCAGGATGCCCATCCCCGCCTGGTTGCGGCGGCGCCCGAAGATCAGTCCCAGCTCGGAACGCAGGAAACGCGTCGAGACGTGCCGCAGCGGCCGGGCCGCAGGCGACCTGGGCAGCGTGGCTGTCGTGACGGTCGTGGCGGTGTTCACCACGTCGTTCCCGCCGTTGCCCGGGTCAGCCGCTGACATTGAAGCCCTCCCCCGTCAGTGACACGAAAAGGTCCTCGAGGCTCGGACGTTCCACGGCGAACCCGGTCACCGGGACATCGTCCTGGACGAGTGCCACGACGACCTTCTCCGCGGCCAGATTGCCCAGGGTGCCCTGAGCGAACCCCGGTCCGGCCACTACATCGGTCAACCCGAGCCCTCGCAGCACTCGAGCAGCGTCCTGCGGGCGGTCGGTGACAACCCGGGCCCGAGCCTCCCCGACGGCCCGCACCTGGGCGATGGGGCCCTGGGTCAGGAGCCTGCCCACATGCATCACCCCGATATGGGTGCACACCTGCTCGACCTCGGACAGCAGATGGCTTGAGACCAGCACCGTGGCGCCGTCGTCGGCCAGCGAGCCGATGAGGTGGCGAACCTCCCTGGTGCCCTGCGGGTCAAGGCCGTTGGTCGGCTCGTCGAGCACCAGCAGCTCTCTGGGCTCGAGCAGGGCTCCTGCTATCGCGAGCCGCTGACGCATGCCGAGGGAGTATGCGCGGTACTTCTTGTCGGCTGCCGCGAGAAGCCCCACCCGGTCCAGCGCGCCGTCGACCCGGACCTTCGTGGTTCGCGGATCGGCATGACGGTCAACGGAGTCCAGTCGCACGAGATTGGCCCTGGCCGACAGGTAGGGGTGGAACGCCGGTCCCTCGACGAGCGACCCCACCAGTGGCAGGACATCCCCGGCGTGATCGGGCATTGCCAGGCCGAGCAGCCGGTGACGTCCCGCCGTCGGCCTGATCAGCCCGAGAAGCATGCGGATCGTCGTGGTCTTGCCTGAGCCGTTCGGGCCGAGAAACCCATACACGGCGCCCCGTGGCACCAGCAGGTCGATGGCGTCGACCGCGACCTGGTGACGGAACTTCTTGGTCAGCCCCTTCGTGGCAACCGCGAAGTCACCCGGCTCCTCTGAGCCAGCATGGCTCCCCGACTGAGCCATGGCCTGGGTCCTAGCCTGAGCCATCGCCTCGGTCATGGGCTCGGTCACTTGGCGGCCAGTGCGGCGTACAGACCCTCCGGCGTCACGGCCCCGACCACGAGTCGGCCATCATCGGTCAGCAGCGCCGAGAACGCGGTCCCTGCCATCACGTGCCCCGAGCCCCAGCTTCCCGAGACCTTGGGCAGCATGGCGACGTACTTCATCAGCTGGGAGAGCGTCCTGTCAGTCGTGGGGCCGGTGCCCGACGTCGTTCCGGGGCCGGCAGAGGGCACGGGCATCTTGACAACCAGCACACTGCCCCAGCCCTTACCGATCACGGTGGGCATGTCGGCCGATTTCGACTGTGGTGCAGAGGATTGTGGTGCAAAGGTGCCGGTCTTGGAGCTGGCCGCTGCCTTGCCGCCGGTCGGCGCCTCACCTTCAGTAACCTTGGTGCCCGGGGGCGGGTTGAACGCGAACTGCGCGGCGTCGGGCCGGGCGAAGTCCACGGCGCTGAACCCCACTTCGAAGACCGGGTCTGGCACGGACTTGGCGAAGACCTGGACCCGCAACGGGACGTGCCTGCTGCCGTCGATGGCGATCCGGACCTGAGCCACCAGCGAAGTGGTCTCCTTGGGCGTGAGCACGAGCTCGTAGGCGGACCGGCCGGCCACCGTTGCGGTGCCGCTGGTGGTGACCTGTGTGCTCGGGCTGATCGCCGCCAACGCCTTGTCGGCAGCCGCCTGGGGTGAGGTCGGAACCTCGCCCGGACCCGGCACAGCGGGAGCGATCTTGCTCTTGCCCGCCACGTGAGCGGGCAGAACGTAGTGCTTGGCCGTCTTGCCCTGGCTGGCCCAGACCCAGACGTCCTTGCCGTTGCGGATGACGTCAGACTCGCCGAGGGTCCCCAGCAGGGCCATCCGGGCCTTGTCCGGGCCGGCGAACCAGACGCGCATGGTGTGGGTGCCCGAGATCAGCGAGGTCAGGTCCGAGCTTGCCACGCCGCCCGAGCCGCCGACTCCGGGAAGGCTCGGCAGGCCGAGCTCAGACCTCTGAACCACCGTTCCCGAGAGTCCGTCCAGGCGTGCCTGCTGAACGTCCACGAGCAGCTGGGCCGCACTGCGAGCGGGCAGTCCGGCGTCGGCAATCGCATGGAGTCCTGTGGCTGCCGATCCCGCTCCGACAAGTGCCACCGCGGTCAACGCTGGGACCGCCCACCGCAGGGCAGGAGTCTTCTCGAAGATGGTCATGAGCACATCTTGCCCCTGCGGTCCTGAGAACGACCTGTGAGGCCCTGCGCGGCTGAGCAGGCCGTGACAGGCTGTATGCCGTGCGACTGCTGGTGGTTGAAGACGAGCTACGCCTCGGGGCGGCTCTCAAGCGCGGGCTCACCGCCGAGGGGATGGTCGTGGATCTCGCCACGGACGGGCCCGGGGGCCTGGAGGCTGCACGTCACGGTGACTACGACGCGGTGGTCCTGGACGTGATGCTGCCAGGGATGTCGGGCTACAACGTCGTCCGCACGCTGCGCAGCGAGGAGAACTGGGTTCCCGTGCTGATGCTCTCGGCCAAGGACGGCGAGTACGACCAGGCCGACGGCCTCGACTACGGCGCCGACGACTACCTGACCAAGCCGTTCTCCTTCGTCGTGCTGCTCGCCCGGCTGCGGGCACTGGTGCGACGCAAGATGCCTGCCCGCCCCTCGATCCTGGCGAGCGGCGACCTCACCCTCGATCCGGCCACCCATGAGGTCGGGCTCTCCGGGACACCGGTCAGCCTGACTCCTCGCGAGTACGCGCTCCTGGAGTACTTCCTGCGCCACCCGGGCCGCGTGGTCAGCAAGACAGAGCTGCTCGACAACGTCTGGGATGCGAGCGAGGACACCGATCCCAACGCCGTCGAGGTGTACGTCGGATATCTGCGTCGCAAGGTCGGGCGCGACGTGCTGAGGACGGTTCGAGGCTCCGGCTACCGGCTTGGCTCGTGACCGGACCCGGCCGATGAGAGGGCACCCCCTGCGGGGAATGAGCCTCCGTGTCCGGCTCCTGGCTCTGGGCGTCACCGGGGTCGCCCTGGCTCTGGCCCTGGGCAGCGTGGTGCTGTACGCCGTGCTCACGTTCACCCTGAACCGCACCGTGGACGATAGCGCGTTCGCGACCGCCCAGGCCGTCTCCGCCATGGTGAACGAGAACACCGTCCCCGACCCCCTGCCGGTCTCGGGCTCCCAGGTGGTGCAGGTCGTCAGCGGTTCGGGCGCCGTGGTCAGCGCGTCGATCAGCGCCGACCGGCTGACTCCTCTGCTGCGACCGGCTGAGCTGGCCAGAGCCCTGACAGGAGAACGGATTTCGATCCTCGGCGCCAGGGCCGGGCTGTCCGGCACGATGCGCGCCATCGCCCTGGAGGCGCGCGCGCCCTCGGCCTCGCGCAGCATCATCGTGGCTGTCCCGGTCAACGACGTTGAGCAGAGCCAGCGCGTGCTGCGCATCACGCTGCTGTTCGCCTATGTCCCGCTGGTCGTGGTCATGGCCCTCATTGCCTGGCGAGTCATCGGCTCGGCTCTGGGACCGGTGGAGACACTGAGGTCAGGGGCCGCACGGATCAGCGGAAGCGACCAGGACGAGCGGCTCGCCGTCCCGGAGTCCGCCGACGAGATCCGCGCCCTGGCGCTGACGCTCAACGACATGCTCGACCGGCTGGCCGCATCCCGGGGACGCCAGCGCGCCTTCGTCGCCGACGCCGCCCACGAGCTGCGCAGTCCGCTGACCAGTATGCGCACCCAGCTCGAGGTCGCCCAGCGTCTGGGCGAAGGCGGTCAGCTCGCCGACGATCTGCTAGCCGACGTTGCCCGCCTGTCCACGCTGGTCGAGGACCTGTTGCTGCTGGCACGGGCAGGCAGCGACTCCAGCCACCCGTCGGTGCGCGAGTCCCTTGATTTCAGCGCCCTGTTGGTCGCCACGGCGCAGCGGTACGCCGGAGGGCGAGTTCCGGTCTCGGTCACGAGAGGGCCCGCCGTGTTCGCCAACGCCAGCCCCGAGGAGCTGCGCCGGGTGCTGGCCAACCTGGTCGAGAACGCCGTGCGTCATGCCAGCTCCGAGGTTGTCCTCGCCGTGCGCGCGGAGGGCGGCGGCGCCGTGCTGACGGTGGTCGATGACGGACCCGGCATACCAGCTGATGAGCGGGAGCGGGTGTTCGAGAGGTTCGCCCGCCTTGACGACGCGCGGGACCGGGACGCCGGAGGCACCGGCCTGGGGCTGGCCATCGTGCGCGAGCTGCTGCGTCGCTCGGACGGGTCGATCTCGTTGCAGGACAACCCTTCCGGGCCGGGCCTAGCCGCAGTAGTACGCCTTCCCTCCTGACCGTCCTCCAGGAGCTGCGCGACCAGCGAGCCCGCAAACCTGCTACGAAGTCTGTAACGACCGAGCGCCGCCACCATCCTGCTCGCTTCAGACAGTGAGCGACCAGAACGGTGACGACGCAGGTGGTCAGTTTTCCTTCGATGAGCAGATGGGACTACTTGCGGGTGAAGCTCACGCGCCTGCGAAGGACAGCGACACCGCCGAGCAGCATCAGGGCCAGAGCAAGCACCGCGTTTTCACGGTGCATGCCCACATAAGCGGTCGATCCGTCACCAGCGGCGACTCCACCAACCGGAACGACCGTCTGGGCGACGGCAGCCGGGTCGGCGACGGCAGCCGTGCTGGTGCTGACACCCTGAGCCCACTGGAACTCAAGCAGGAAGGTGTCGGGAATCGCAGCAACAGCAAGAACCTCGGGAACCGCAGCAACAGCAAGAACCTCAGGAACCGCAGCAACAGCAAGAACCTCAG
>JBDTWH010000085.1:0-2061 GCA_040006795.1 Actinomycetota bacterium
TCGCTGTTCACCGACGGCTTCAACCGGGCGTTCATGGAGCCGATCATCGTGGGCGTCATCGCCTGCGTGCTGCTGGCACTGATCTTCGACGGAGTGATTCTGGGGATCACTCGGCTGGCCACGCCCTGGCAGCGCGCGGGGCAGGCACCATCATGATCAACCGCATCCTGGCCTGGCTGACCGACGGCGCGCACTGGCAGGGCAGCGACGGCATCACGCACAGGCTTATCGAGCACCTGGCGTACTCGGTGACCGCCGTGGTCATCGCGGCAGCGATCGCGATTCCGGTGGGCCTCTATATCGGTCACACGGGCCGCGGCCGGGTCTTCGTGGTCAATCTCGCAGGCGCAGCCCGGGCGATCCCGTCGCTGGGCCTGCTCTTCATCGCCGTGCTGTGGCTCGGGCCCAGGTTCAGCGGGGACATCGCGTTCCTGGCGCCCGCGGGCATCGTCCTCGTCGTCCTGGCCATCCCGCCGATCCTGTCGGGTGCCTACGCGGGCGTGGAGAGCGTTGAGCCGAACGCCCGGGATGCAGCCAAGGGAATGGGTATGCGCGGCACGGAAGTCCTGCTGCACGTCGAGTTTCCGTGTGCCCTGCCGCTGATCATGTCCGGGATCCGCTCGGCCACGTTGCAGGTCATCGCCACGGCCACGATCGCTGCGGTCGTTGGCCTCGGCGGCCTGGGCCGGTTCCTGATCGACGGCCTCGCAGTGCGAGACACCCCGCAGACCGCATCGGGCGCCATCCTCGTCGCCCTTCTAGCCCTGGCCGTGGACATGATCCTGGCGCTGGTCCAACGAGCCGTGGTCTCCCGGGGCCTCACCGGAAGATACCGCGCGGTTCAGGCGTTTGACCTTGACGCAGACCTTGAGGCGACACCCACGGCGCCGCTCGTGCGACGCGGTGGGTAGACCAGCCGACCAACCAGAACCCAACCAGAACCCAACCCAACCGCAAGGCTCAGAACGTAACCAGACCGCAGGGCTCCGAACCCAACCAGATCGCCACGAACCCAACAGGCCCTCACAACAGAGAGAGATCATGATGAAACGCAGCAGAATCGCCCTCGCCTTAACTGCCACCGTGGCAATGCTCGGCGTCGCGGCGTGTGGCTCCACCTCAGATGATCCTCTGGCAGCGGGCGGGTCGGCCAGCAAGGCGGCAACCGGGACGGTGGTAGTAGGCTCTGCCAACTTCCCCGAGAGCGCCCTTCTCGCGGAGATCTACGCCGGCGCGTTGAGCGCCAAGGGGGTCAAGGTCGACAAGAAGCTCAACATCGGCAGCCGTGAGACCTATATCCCGGCGTTGAAAGACGGCTCCATCGACCTGATCCCGGAGTACACCGGCGTCCTCGACCAGTACTTCAACAAGGACGCCGTGGCCACCACTGCCGACGCTGTCTATACCGAGCTCAAGGCCGCGGTCCCGTCGACGATGACCGTCCTGGACAAGTCCGCTGCCGAGGACAAGGACGCGGTGGTCGTCACCCAGAAGACCGCGGACAAGTATGGCCTGAAATCCATCGCTGACCTCGGGCCGTTGGCCAAGGACCTCACCCTTGGCGGCCCGCCCGAGTGGAAGACCCGCCCCACTGGCGTGCCCGGTCTCAAGAAGGTCTACAACCTGGACTTCAAGACCTTCCGTCCGCTCGATGCCGGTGGTCCGTTGTCGGTCCAGGCGCTCAAGAACGGTCAGGTCGACGCGGTAAACCTCTTCACCACAGACCCGTCTGTGGCCGCCAACGGTTTCGTCATCCTCGGTGACCCCAAGAGCCTGTTCGCTGCGCAGAACGTCGTGCCGCTGATCACCAAGTCGAAGGTCACTCCCACGATCACCACCGCGCTGAACGCGATCTCGGCCAAGCTGGACACGGCGACGCTGGGTCAGCTGGTCAAGGAGGTCGTGATCGACAAGAAGGACCCGGCGGTCGTAGCCCAGGAGTTCCTGGCCAAGAACGGCCTCGCCTGATCACCGCTGACTAAGAGTCGCAAACCCAGGGACCGTGCGGACCTCCACCCCGAGGACCGCACGGTCCCCAGGTTTGGCGCACGGTCCCCAGGT
>JBDTWH010000086.1:0-18638 GCA_040006795.1 Actinomycetota bacterium
TGGGCAATGATCGGCGCCGGGACCGGCGGACACACCATGGCCGGCTTCGTCGGGGGCACCGAGGGGGGGACCGTCGCAGAGACAGCAGGGGACACCGTTGATGCGGGCGACGTCGTCGGTGCTGGAGTGTCAACGGGGACAGGTTTGCGGGCCGCGCAAGCGGTCACCGCCGCGTCATAGACGGCCTTCGCGCTCACCTGCCTGACCAGGAACGCATCTCGCGCCTTCACCGCAGCGGCATACAGCTTCAACGCGTCCGCGTACTGCGTCTGATCGGCCCGGATGACGTCCCACGCGTCCGCGACGGAAGTCACGGCTTGAGCATAGGTCTGGAAGGCCTTCACATCAGCGAGATACAGGGCGTAGGCGGTCCGGTAACCAGGAACCCCGTCCGAGTACGCAGACATCGTGCCTGCCAGTGCCTTCTGGGCCAAACCCTTGTCCTCGTCCGCTTTCGACGTGGCGATCGCCTGATCGAACAACGGGACCGGCTGCCCGGTGAACGACCAGCCACACCCCGGCCCCTCGTCATCTTCAACCCGGACGGGAACGGCTGCCGTCAGTGCAGGGTAAGCCGGCACGGGCGGGGCCACCGGCACCTCGACAGCGGAGGGCAGCGTTGCGGGCCAGAACGGCGCGGCCGGCGGCACAGGAAGGTCCACGACCGGCACGGCAACAGGTGCGGGGGGCTGTACCGGTGAAGGAGCCGTAACCCCGGCCGGCAACCCCACCGGCCGGTCAACGGTCAAACCGGTGAACCCGGCACGGTCCGCATACGGGGAACGCGCTCCGTCACTGACGCTGGAGTCAACGACCGCGCACACCCCGCTCAAGGCAGCTGCGATCCGGGCGTCATACTCCTGGACCATGCCCATGGGCACGGTCGAACCGGTGGAGGCGACCATGGCGATCACGTCACCACGACGCCAGAGGAACGCCGTGGTCCTGGACCCCGACCGGCTCACCCATGCTGTAGCGGCGTCAACCCCGACGCCCTCGGAAGCCACGATGGAGGCCGTTCCGAACTTGTTCAGGCAGTGCTGGTTCACCTGGGCCTGGATCGCGGTGAAGGCGACCGCGCCCTGACCGGCACCGTACGCGGACATCGTCACCGTGTACCCGGCCTGGAAGCTCCCCACCTGGGGACCGCTGGCGACCGTCCACCCGCGACCCTTTGCGACAACCGGGCCCGGCCCCGACCTGGCCCCGCAGACCACGTCAAGGGGGGAGGACGGCGTGCCGGTCAAGGCGCTCACGGGGACAGCACCCGCCGGCAGCTTCGGCGGCGCGGCCAGGATCTGCTCAACGACCACTTCGGCCGGGGTCTTCCCGGTCCGGCGGGCCACCTCGGCAACGCTGACCGGGCTGGTCACGGCTGCCGCACCCGCCTGACCGGACTGAGGAAAGAACTGCAACGCCGGAAATGCCGAATGGATCAGGAGCGCGAAGACCACATTCAGCCCGATCGCCGAGCCAGCGACCAGGACCGTCGCCGCCCGGCCTGCCCCGGTGTCACGTCTCCAGGTGCTCAACATCTCAGATTTCCCCAACGTGATCGTTCGCGTCCGGCAGTACTGCCGGACGTGAGGTCGACGCCGCAGTCAAAGACGCCGATGTATTCATCGGCAACCCGCCCCGTGCAGGTGACCTGTCACAGTGCCCGCACCCGGCCCAGTCCGCTGATTCCCCGCCCGACGTGACTTTCTGGATCCGGAGTAACCGTGTCTCGTGCCGACCGCACCATCGCAAGAGAGGCCGAACGCAGCCAGAACGCCACTCTTGACCGGATCCTCGGGTCCGCCCCCGAAGCGGAGCCGGGGCTCACCCGCCTGACCTTCGGCCGGGCCACATCCGCCCTCCTTGCCGCAACCGTGGTCCTGGGCCTCGCCGGAGCCGGCATTGCCGCGCCCGCGGTGGTGACCAGCGGTGCTGCGCTCAAGGCAGGCGCGGAGTTCTACAACGACCTGCCGACCGAGCTGCCGGCCCAGCCGTTACCGCAGCGGTCGGTCATCCTGGCGGCGGACGGCACCAAGATCGCAGAGTTCTACTCCGAGAACCGCGTCCTGGTCCGGCTGCCCCAGGTCGCCACGATCGCCCAGAAAGCCATCCTGGCCATCGAAGACTCCCGCTTCTACACCCACAACGGGATGGATCTGCGCGGGACAGCGCGAGCTCTCCTGAAGACCTCCACCGGTTCGGCCCGCGAGGGCGGGTCCACCCTGACCCAGCAGTACGTGAAGAACGTCCTGCTCAACGACGCGCAGAACCAGGACGACAGGGCGGCCGCGACCGCCGTGTCACTGGAACGCAAGCTCCGGGAGGCCAGGCTGTCGATCTCGCTGGAGAAGCGCCTGACCAAGAACCAGATCCTCGAGGGCTACCTGAACATCGCCTACTTCGGTGACGGCGCCTACGGCATCGGCACGGCTGCCCAGCACTACTTCAGCGTGAGCGCCGCCAAGCTCACCCTGCCGCAGGCGGCGATGATCGCCGGACTCGTCCAGAACCCGGCTGGCTACGACCCGACCCTGCATCCGGTTGCCGCGAAGAGCCGCCGGAACATGGTGCTGGCCCGCATGCGAGACCTGGGAGACATCACCGTGGCCCAGGCTGCCACCGCCCAGAACAGCCCCCTGAAGCTAAAGATCAAGGAGCCCCCGAACGGGTGCACCGCATCCAGGTACCCGTTCTACTGCCAATGGGTCCGCAACACCCTCGCGAGCAACCCCACCTTCGGCAAGACAGCCAAAGCCCGTGAAGACTTCCTGTTCCGTGGCGGCCTGACCATTCACACGGCGCTCGACCCGCGCATCCAGGACGCCGCGCAGGACGTCGTGGACAACGCGCTCGGTCGCGACAACCGGGTCGCCGCTGGCGTCGCCGTCATCAAGCCCGGCACCGGCCGCGTCGTCGCCATGGTCCAGAACCGGACCTTTGGCGCCGGCAAGCCTGAAACCACCCAGATCATCCTGCCAGCCCAGAAGGCGTTCCAGCCCGGGTCAACGTTCAAAGCGGTCACCCTGGCGACCGCACTGGAGAACGGTGTCCCGCAGACCGCGACCCTGAACGCCCCAGGCGTGTACCGCCCGCCGGGCCTGAAGTTCCCCGGCCAGGGCTTCACCAACTCTGCCTCGTGGGACAACGGGGACCTGACCCTGGCCCAGGCGACCGCCCGCTCCTCCAACACGTTCTTCGTCCACCTCGAGCAACAGCAAGGGGTCCTGAACGTTGCCGACATGGCTAACCGGTTAGGGATGGCCCTGCCCCGGAAGGGGCCCACCGCCATCACCGCGATGGACGCCTCGCTGACCCTGGGCACCTACGAGGTCTCCCCGCTGGAGATGGCGACCGTGTATGCCACGTTCGCCGCGCACGGCGTGTCCTGCGCACCGACCGCGATCACCTCGATCACCGGCCCGACCGGGGCGCCCGCCCCATCCCCGGACCCCAGGTGCCACCAGGCCATCAGCCCCGGCGTGGCCGACACGGTCACGGCCCTGCTTCAGGGGGTTGTCGATGGTCCCGACCCGTATCGAACCGGCCGGGGCCTGTCCATCGGTCGTCCGGTGGCCGGGAAGACAGGCACCACCGACAACTCGTCGGCGGTCTGGTTCAACGGATACACCCCGCAGTACGAAACGGCTGTCTGGCTCGGGGACCCGAGGGGCGGGTTCAGGTACCCGCTGTCGTCTGTCCGCCTGTACGGGCGGACCATCTCCTCGGTCGCAGGCTCCACCGCCGCCGGACCCATCTGGACCGACATCATGAAGGCCATTCATCAGAACCTGCCCGTGAGCGGGTTCACCCCGCTGAACGCCAACCAGTTCAACGGGATCGCCAACCTCATCCCCGACGTGCGCGGCCTGGGCCGGGACAAGGCCATACAGACCCTTCAGGAAGCCGGGTATGACGTGACCATCGCCAAAGCCATGGCCGCCCAGGACAACCTGGCCCCGCCCAACCATGTGGCCGGGCAGGCCCCTGCCGGCGGCACCACCAGCCTGCCCACCGGGACCGTCACCCTGAGCCTGACCGCAGACTCCGACGTCGGCATCCGCGTCCCCAGCCGGCTCGCCCCCAGACCTGCCTCCAGAGCGCCGGCCCCCGGTGATGCCATCACCGACATCGGTGGCGGCATCACCGGAACGATGGGGCTTTCCGCCTTCCCGTCGGGATCATTGAAAAGATAGGCAAGCCTGACGAGCGCATCTCTTCTCCTGCCAGGCCCCGGGGTGAGAAACCTTTCTGGCCTACATGGTTCATGTCGGCCGCTACCCAACCGATGACATTGGTGGTCGCGACCAAAGGAGAAGCGAGGCTCCTCGCGACCTGTCCTTCCGGACCAGTGCCGGCCCCCTCTGACGTCCTGTCGGGCGTCAGAGGGGGCCGGCGCTGTGAGACCGTCGTAGCCAGGTGGGTCAGGGCCGGACGAGACCCCGCGAGCGGAGCGGTCGCCGGATGTCATCCATGAAGACCCTGTCGCGGCCGGAACGTTTTGCCGTGTACAAGTTCATATCCGCGTGCTGGATCACGGCGGTCACGGTCTCGCCGTTCAACGGGTAGACGGCCCCCCCGATGGAGACCGTCACCCCGGCGATCTGCCCGTCCAGGTTGATGGCAAGTCTGGCGACGGCGGCCCGCAGACGTTCGGCGACCGCGTAGACGACCTGGGGAGAAGCGCCCGGCAGGAGGATGACGAACTCCTCCCCGCCAAACCGCCCGACCTTGTCATCGCCGCGAACCTCGGCCTGCAGGACATCCGCCACGGCTTTCAGAACACGGTCCCCGTTCAGGTGCCCGTAGGTGTCGTTGACTTGTTTGAAATGGTCAAGATCAAGGACCAGGAACCCCACCTGGCACGCCTGCCCGGCCTCCTGCCCGGCTCGGGCCACAGCCTGGTTGGCGGCCTCACGCCACCACCCGATGGATCCCACACCGGTTTTCGCGTCCCGGTTTGCGCGGGCTTCGAGCCGTTCATGCATGAGCGCTCGTTGCACGATGACCAGGGTGGGCATCCCGAGGAGGAAGACTGTCGGGCTTTGTGTCCACGCCCAGGCGATCAGGCCACCATGGCAGAGCAGCGCAACCTCGATGAGGATCCCGGCACCAGCGCGCTGATCACGCAGACGGTGCGAGCTGGCCAGGCTGTAGGCGATTCCGGTCAGCAGGTGAGAGAGAAGGGAGAACGCGACTGCGCTGACCAGAACCGCGATCACCTCCCGGGGGGTGGAACCCATGCCGTCACCCGGACGTCCGTTGATCCCCTGGTGGATCACGGAAGCCGCGAACCCGCTGATCGCGGTGATGGAGATGGAGGACATCAGCCGGGTGCTCGAACCCTTACCGGCGGCTGTCGGGTTCACGAACGCCGAGGCGGACCGGGCCAGCGCGGTCGCGAGGATCATGAACGGGAACGGCAGCAGGAGGATGGCGGCGAACACCCAGACCGCGTCGATGCTCAACCCGAACAGGGAGGACCTGACAACGGCGTGACGGTTCCCGCTGGTCGCCAGGAGCAACGTGACCAGGGTGCCCAGGGCCAGCGTCAACGTCAACGTCAGGTGGCTCACGGTCAACGAGGGCTTGGAGATCACGGAGTAGGCGAACAGGCTTAGCGCGGCGGCCGACGTGAAGGTGTTGAACGCTCTCGCCGCGGCTGGGGACTCGATCCCCGGCTCGGTTCGCGGCCGAGCGGGTTGCCTCATGGAGAGTTTATCGGCCCGAGATCGGTGAGAACTTAGCGACGGGATGACGCGTCGTGACCGATGAGCTGCCCTGCCGGAGCGAGCCCACACGGGTGCCGCCGTTGCCACACGCTCCTGACCGCTCCCAGGAACCTCTGAAGAAAAAGTTAGCGGAACTCTCAAGGACGTCAACTTCTCATCCGAAGAGAACAAGAGAAGCAACCAGGTGGCGTCGGGGGGCTTTCAAGAACTGACGTCGCCAGTGATTGCCAGGTAAACCTCGCTACCTCGGAAGGATCGCCCGATGACCAGCCATGCCATCGCCCTGAACGTGTACCGGGACCTCATCCTGCGTGATCACCGTGGTGTGATCCATCCCGGACTCGCCCGGCAGACAGCTCAGTAGCGTGGACGCCTTCGAGCAAGACCTTCGCCTGGCCGACGACACCCGGGACACCGGCGACGACTTCTGGATGTACCTGCAGCTGCGGGCCACGCCCGGAACCGTCAACAGATGCCTGACCCACCTGGACCGTCACCTACAGGCCCACCCAGACGCCGACGTGGAGATCGTGGGCATCGGAACCGACCCGCGCACCGTGCGGGTCATCATCGGGGTGAACCTCGGGGACTCCTTCAAGATCAAGGCACGCCCCGAGAACGTCCTGGCCGCATACGATTTTGTGCAGTCCCTCTCGGCAAGTCTGGCGAGCTTCTGGCCGCAGTACCTGACCGGCACCCCGACCGAGGAAGAGCGGGACCTGCTCGCATCGGTGGTCGCCGCCGGCGCGATCCAGGCCCGGCCGACCCCGGTCCCAACAGCTGTACGCGGCCCTCACACTCAGAGCCTCACCTTCGACGCGGACCGGGAGCTCGTCCTGGATGGCCCCTGGAAGGCGGAGAACGCGGTCGCCTGAGGCCCAGGCACCACAGGGCTATTCACCGTTCGACCACCGCGCACACCCACCTCGCACCGGGGGCACGGCGGCACTGGAAGGAAAAGACCTCATGCGCGAACGTCCTCGCCCGTCGCCAGAGCTGAACATCGCCCAGATCGGCGAGCCGCCAGCCGGCGACGCCCCCGCGGTCGACGAGACGGCCGAGCCTGCCGTGACGCCGCGAGCACGCCGACCGGTCATCTTCGGCGGCGTCCTGGAAGCTGACGGCTGGGCCCGAGCCCCGCTGAGGACCTTCGACCTGGTCCACTTCCGGCTCAACCGTCCACTGCCGATAGACGAGCTGCGCGAGCATCTCGACATCTCGCTGGACGACACCGTCTCACTCACCCTGGACACCGACGATCTGTACCGGGCGTTCGTCAGCCCGGGAAAAGGACCCCTGGCCGCCGGCCTGATCAGCCGGTGGTGCGAGGAACGCAGCTACCTGACCACCGGGCTACGCACCGACCTGAACCGGCGCCGCCGGAACATCAGCGACCTCGACCGCCAGTACCTTGCGGACCTCATGACCCATTACCAGGGCTATGGGATGCGTCGCCTGCAGAAGAACATGTCCTCGGTCCTGCTGCACATTCCTGAGTACGACGACGTGCAGCAGCAGCTGGCCGTCTGGATCCTTGAGGCGATCGTCCGGTTTGACGACACCAAGGGCGTGCCGTTCGGAGCGTGGCTCTCGACCGCACTGTCCAAATGGGTCCACGACCTCAACCGCTCCTCATTCGGGCGGACCGTCGCCGACGCAGAGCTCAAACAGCACCGGGCGGTCGCCGCGTTCACCGCGACCGAGCACCGTCACCCGAACGAGACCGAGCTTGCCGGCCTCATCGGAACCTCGGTGACCGCGCTGCGGCGTTCCCGCCAGTCGGTATCCGTGGTGAACGGGCTGCGCGCCTGCCTGAGTATCGAGTCAGGTGGCCTGGACGACACCGAGCTGTCCATCCCGGCTCGCGGCAACGACCCCGCCGAACAGCTCGAGGAGGACGTCCGCCCGGTCATCGTGTCCTCGGTGCTCACCAACGCCTGCGCCGCCGACCCGGCCGCGAAGCTACCGTCGGCCCGCGAGGTCAACACCATCGGCTGGGTCACCTGGTACGCCACCATGTACAGGGGTGAGACCCGCACCGAGCTGTCCGAGGAGCTCCGGACCAGCATGCGAAACCTGCACGTCCACTCCGAACGCGCTTCGGGGGTCATGGCGGCCCGGATGCCCGAGGCCATGGGCAACAACCGGTGAGCCCGGACCCCACCCTCGGCACCTGAGCGAGATCGCCTTCACCGGCATCACCTGAGTCAAAGCGTTCACCAGACCGGTTGCCGGGGCCTGCCCGTCGCGTGGCCGGGCACGGCCGTTCCGGTCGATCACCCGGCTGCCGATAACCCTCTTGTGAGCAGACCCGTGCGAGTTTGCCTCCGGGCACGAAAGGGGCCCACCCCTCGCACACATACCGCCGATACAGCTATAGCCCGCTGCCAGCCCCTCACCGGCCTCATACAGCCTGGAAAGAACACGGATGCCCCCATGGACCGAGCCCTCAAACGTTCCCGTTCGCAAGCCCCACTGGTTTCCCATTGACGCCCGGGCAGACCTGGTCGGCACCCTCAGCGCACACCTGGAACAGCTGGACGAGTTCGACCCGGACCGGCTCACCCTCAACGATGTGATCATCGAGCTGGGAGTGGCCTCGGCCCGCTCCCAGCTCGACCAGGTTCCTGCCCACCTGATGCGTGCCGCCGCAGGGATCCCGGCGACCTTCTGCCAGATCCGGCTCAGCCAATCGGAGCTGGGTGCCATCCTCCGGACGGCAAACCTGCCGATGAAGGTGCGAGAGGCGCTCGAGAACCCACCACCCTTCGCTGCGGGCGAGCGCCGCAGCATCAACCCCTGAGACAAGGATCCGATGGCCGACACGATGGGCGACTCGTTCGAGAGGACCGGCCACCCCGCCGACCTCCTGACGAACGCCCACCTGAGTGTCGGAGCCATCCTGGACACATTCGACCAGCTGAAAACGGCCTGGGATGAGTTCACCGTCGTTCAGGTCCTGGCCCCTCTGTCCCTGGACCCGGTCATCTCGGTGGAACGCGACGAACGGGTCACCCGCGTCGACCTGTCCACCATCCGCGCCCGGCTCACCCACCGGCGAAGGGGCCGGCCCGGCGTCCACGACAGGGGCCAGCTGTCCAGCGCGCTCCAACGCTGGGTGAGCACCCTTCCGGTAAGCGACCGGGAAGCGGCAGCACGCGGTGTCCGCCTGGTCACCTGGGCGGACACCAGCTGTGCCACCCTGGCGTTCGACGTGGTCGTTGCCCGAGGAGGCGCGCTCGCCGGGTGGACTCCGTCCACAGCTCTTACCCCCGCTGGTCTTCAAGCCTCCCGCGAGCACGCGACCAGATCCTCAGTGGCTCACGCCGAGGCTGTCGAGTGCACCACCGATGGGGCCGCTGTCATCTGGCGGCACCCCGACCGTCGACTGTCCAGCGTGATCTTCGCCGACCCGGACCTGGCGCGGGCCTACCTGGACTCGGACCTGATCTGCGTGTACACGCCCGGTTTCCCGGTGGTGGGCGCGCCCCGCACGGCCGCCTTACGCCTCGCCGAGGAGACCATGAACGACTACGCGCTGCTGTCGTTCAGACAAGCCAGCCGCCTGGCCTGGAGGAAGTGACAGCAGTCTCAGCTCGCTGGAGCTTCAGCGCGGTCTCCTGGTGTGGTCCAGAGGACCTGATCTTTTGCCGAGAACAGAAGGGACCACGTTCTCGGCAAGACCAAGACGGAA
The DNA here is from genome assembly GCA_040006795.1 of Actinomycetota bacterium. GTDB lineage: Bacteria > Actinomycetota > Actinomycetes > Actinomycetales > Dermatophilaceae > UBA4719. The sequence continues at coordinate 9,421 of JBDTWH010000086.1, forward strand.
GGGGCAGACTCGTTGGACGGCACAGTCGCCCCGATCCCATGGCAGTATCACGGGTCTGACGGCCTGCAGATGTGGTTGTGGCAGACCCCGCACTTCGTGGCAAAGATCGGCACCGAAGCGGCCGGGTTCTACTGGACCGTCGGGGACCTGGTCGCCGCCAACGGTGGAAGGCCACGCCCGCTCTCGGACGGACGGACGTCGGACTATGCAACCGCTGAACGCCAGCTGCGGGAGACGATCGGCAAGTCCTACCCCACCGTGCTGGGATACCGTCCGTACGCAGGATCGCTCGCGACGACGTTTCGTATTGTCGGCGGCCAGTTCATGGACTTTGGCATCTTCGAGGGCCAGCACTGCGTGGTCTCGGTGGCGTTACCTGACGGGACCGAGCGTGGGTACAGCGGATATATCAAGGTGGTGCACTACGAGATCGAGGTCACCCAAGCCAACGGTGGCGCAGTGCGGATCATGCCCACCCACATCGCCAGAGTCCTGAGGGGATCGGGCCGCGCGGCAGCCCCCCTGGCCGACCAGTGGACCGGGTCGGGGCGGATCTACACAGGTTCGGTGATCCCTGGATGCACGGGGCGTCCGGGTTTCCTGCCCGAGACGATCGACCATGCCGGCTGGGCCTCCTGCCGGATTCACGAGAGCGATCAGACGTGACCTGTGCGAAAGGGCACAGGCGGGCAGACCCTGTGCCGATAGGACCAGCATGACCGATCTTGCCCATCTCCCGCCCTTGCCTCCCATCGGGCTGAGCCCCATCAGCCAGGCCAGCTCCACCAGCCAGGCCAGCTCCATCAGCCAGGCCAGCTCCACCAGCCAGGCCGGCCCCGAGCTGTTCCCGTCCGGGCACGGCGATGACCGCGTGACCGGCATGACCGGCATGACCGGCTTTGACGATCTCCCGCCGCTGCATCCCGCTGCACTGAGCCGCACCCACCAAGCCAGCCCCACACTGCTCCCGTCCCGGCACGCCGAGGACCTCGCGGCCGGCACGACCGTCCTGATGGCCGGCCTTGTCGCCCTTGCATGGGCCCTGCGGCTGGACCCCACCGACGGCCAGGTGCTGGTCGCCGCCTGCACAAGCTTCACCCTCCTGGCCCCGCTGGCCACCTGCACGCTCATGCGATCGGCACGCCGCCGAGCACCACACCTCCCGTAAGGGTGCCGGACTCGGCGACCACTGCCGATAAGGGCTACAGCGACCAACGCGCCCTCATAGGAGAACTCCAGTGTCACGACGACCGGGACTGCCCAAGGCGATACTCGAGGAAGTTGCCGACCGTGCCATGTACGGTGCCGGCCACGACGACACCCTGCCCACCAAGGTCGACGGTGGCGTCGTGCCGGCAATCCAGGCGTGCGAGCGTCGACCGTCCAAGACCATGCTCACCCTGGTGGGACGAGTCTTCGACTACCTGACCGACCACGATGCGATCGCCCTGAACGTGACCAGCGACATTCAGGAGCTGCGACAGCCCGGCTGCCTGACCATCTCCTGGTCCAACGGGCCGTCCCCGATCGAGGTCGCCACCAGGTTCGCGCCGAACGGGAACCACGGACCGCTGCCACTGCTGCCCACCTGGCTGGCTCTGCGCAGTCACACCGAGTTTGACCTGCGCTGGGCGCAGGGCTGGGTTTCCGGTAGCTCCGTTGATGCAGCACCCGAGCCGGTCCCCTCGGCGAGGTCCCGTGCCGCCGGTGGCCCGCTCGCGTAGAGGTAGGTAACCGAGCCGCACCCCCCGCGTCGCGAATGGCCGGTCAGTCAGGGACAGATAGACCCTAAGAATGGTCGAAAACAGCCGTTCACCCCATACAGGTCAGCGACCAGGCGTTAGACAATCTAAGCGCTGAAACGTCAAAATCTGCACGCGGGATCTTACAGGAATAGCCTTAACCGCATCAAGAGTTCGGGAAACTCATTGATGCGGCGTCACAGGCCAGGGGGAAGCGACAATGAACCGTATTGACAGCAACGCCATCAAGGTCCCCCCTAAAGTCACGTCCGGACCCACCATCGAACTGGCGACGGCACCTGACGAGATCAGCGGACTCGGCAACAGCACAGACAACCCGGATAGCCCGCCTGTCCCGGACACCCTCGCCGACTGCTACGACGTGGGAGACCTTTGGCCCTACTACAAGGCAACCGCCGACCCCTACGCACGCGAACGCCTGATCCTGCACTACGCCCCCCTGGTCAAGTTCGTCGCAGGCCGGATCGGGTCGGGGCTGCCCGGCAACATCGACCAGGGTGACCTGATCGCCGACGGGATGTTCGGCCTCTTCGACGCGATCGAGAAGTTCGACCCGTCTCGCGCCAACAAGTTTGAGACCTACGCCATCCAAAGAGTCAAGGGGGCCATCTACGACAGGCTCCGGACCCTTGACTGGGTTCCCCGTTCGGTCCGCACCAAGATGAAAGCCGTTGACAGGGCTCACCAGGTCCTGGAAGCCAGCCTTCAGCGCACCCCCACCGACCTGGAGGTGGCCGGCGAGTCCGGACTCACCATGCGCGAGCTGCGGGGGGTGTACAAACATTCGTCCAGAACCGCGGTCCTGTCCCTTGACGAGCACATCGGGCACAGCGGAAACACGTCGACCCTGGGCGAGATGCTCATCCGCGACGAGCACGTCGCGCCAAGCGACCGGATCGAGGACTCCGAGCTCAAGCACGAGCTGCGCAAGACTGTTCTTCAGCTACACGAGAAAGACCGGATAGTCATCACCTTGTACTACTTCGAGGGCCTGACCCTGTCTGAGATCGGACGAGTTCTGGGCGTAACAGAGTCCAGAGCATGTCAGCTGCACGGGCGGGCGATCGCCAGCCTCCGCGCGCACATGTCCGCCCACGTCTGACGGGCCCCGACTTCTGGCCCGGGGGGATGGACCGGGGACCCGGTCAAGTGACGGTTGGACGTGCCGCTTCGCCAGCGTCCGTCACCGGATAAGGACGAGGACTGCCACGACGCCCACAACGACCCAGATGCCCACGGCCAGCAGGACCAGAGCTCTTCGCCAGCGACGAGCCCGGGCGGGTGCAGCTGGGACGGATTGGCTCGGCAAGGGCACCGGAATGATCGCCTCGGGCGGGATGGCTGCGCGGGGTCCTTGCTCGGGAACGTATCGAACCTGACGGACGTGGGAGATATTCACATCGAGCTGGTCGGGATCCACGTCTGACTGGACCAGGTTGCCGAACGCGCTCATAGGCGCGTCGTCGGCTTCTGTGACCGCGGGAAACTCCACCTCGGCGGGGGCGGCGAACGAACCACGCTCCACCGGGTCAACCTCCGGTGGGATGGGCAGGGGCGCTGGAAACACGCTCTCGGTTGCTGCGTCGTGTGGCTGGGTCATCAGGGGCCTTCGTTCTCGTCAGGGTCTGCGCAGGGCCAATCGGTGAACCCATGGGGAGATGAAACGACAATGGTCTTCGGTAGCAATATCGGCTGCTTGGGCGCGGAACGACACCTGCCACCCACGCCGGGGGGTCTCGCGGTTCGCATTCACCTCACCTGTGCCGATAGGTGTTAGGTGACCCCGCCGTTGTTGGGTGACCCGCCGTGCCCGTTCCCGTGGAGGAAGCACTCAACCATGCATGCACAGATTCTGTATAGCGAAGAGGTGGAAAACCTGGCCGGACGGGTTTCCGACGCCGTGGTCGATCTGCTGGCGGACCTGTCCTCGGAGCTTACCGACGATGCGCTTCGAACAACCGTGGACGAGCTCGTCATCACGATCCGCGAACAGCTGATCCGTCAACCGGTAGACCCCGCGCCGATGGTTCGGGCGATCCTGCGCAGGGATCAGGTCGGGCGCCGGTTGTCACCCGATGAGCCGGACGAGTTCGGTATTGCCTTGGCCCCTGCCAAGCCCCGCGAAAAGGGGGAGCTTTCCCGGGGCACTCTGGTTGTCGTTGAGCCTCCGATCGGTGGTAAGGCTCTGGTCCTGTTTCATCCTCAGGTGGTAGATGACGTTCCTGCCGTGGAGAAGCTCGCTGTCGCGGTCCCGCCCGTGGTGGTCCCGCCCGTGGTGGTCCCGCCCGTGGTGGTCCCGCCTGTGGTGGCAGCTGCGCCGGTGACCGGCTTCCGCGCACCGTCATACTGGCCGGCGGTTCCCGTGATCTCCGGCGAGCCCCGCTCCGGTTTGCCCTTTCCCGGCCGGCCGCCGATATCTAACCCATGAACACCGCCGTGTACAGGACAACGGCAACGCTTGCCGTGACGCTGAGCGGGTTCTTGCTTGGTGGCCTCACCCACGGGCACAGCCCGACCGAGGTCGCCGCGACCAGGCCGGTTGACACCATCAAGGCCCAGGTCCGTGCCGGAGCCGAAGACATCACCGTGGACACCCTGGTGGTCTCTTACGCGCTGAAGACCTCCGCCAGCGTGAACGCCGCCTCCCGGGCCGTGAGGCTGAACATTGCCAGAGAGCACCTGCGCACGGCATCGGCAACCGCCAGCGCACTCCCTGCCGCCCTTACCGGCTCAGGGACAACATGGGTGACCGTCCGCGAGGACCTCACCCGCACCCTGAGCGCCCTGGCCTCCGAGGTCGAGGTGATGATCAACTGCGAGAAGGTGAGAACGCCCGCCTGCGACTCCGCGGCAACGGTCACCCGTCAGTCCCAGGCCGGCGCTGGGGCAGGAGCCGCAGTGGTCAAGCTCATGCAGGCGGCCCACGTTGACCAGAAATTCGTCACGGCGGCGTCGTCACTCATTCAGAAGGCTCTGGCCACCGCGCGCGCCTCCACCCTTGACACCGCAACCCTGCGGTCCGCTGCTACCGCCCTTGCCCCGACCATGGCCACGCCCACACCCACGACACCGACGACAACATCGCCCGGGCTCAGACCAGACCGGTGAAGGTCAGGTACCACGCCCACAACTGGGTGCCGAACAGCAACCCGGCCAGCGTTCCGGCAAGCATGAACGGGCCGTGCGGGACCTTCGACCTACGGCCGGCTGCCCCGAACATCATCAGCCCGACGCCGACGACGGCGCCGATGACGAACCCGCCGATCAACCCGACGAGGGTTGCGCCCCAACCGAACCAGCCCAGCGCGGCGCCCAGGACCGGGGCAAGCTTCACGTCACCGAAGCCCATGCCGCGCCCCATGGTGCCGTAGAAGATCAGTGCGTACAGGCCCCCGAACGTCAGCGCGCCCAACCCGGCATGGGCCAGATGGCTGCCGGCGCCGGTGGTGAACAGCGCTGCCGTCAACAACCCGGCCAGGATCACCCCCCAGGAGGGCATGACGATCACGTCCGGCAGCCGCTTATAGTCCACGTCGATCAGGAACAGGGCCGTGCCTGCGGCTGCCAGGTACAGCCACACCGGCAGGATGGGGGTGAACCCGACCGTCCAGGCCATCAGGACGAACAGGGCTGCGGTGGCCGCCTCCACCAACGGGTAACGAGCTGAGATCCGGCCCCGACAGCTCGAGCACCTGCCGCGAAGGACCAGCCAGGACACGATCGGGATGTTCTCCGCCGACGTGATCCTGTGTCCGCAGTCCGGGCACGCCGACCCAGGACGGACGATCGACAGGCCCTGCGGGACTCGCCAGATGACCACGTTCAGGAACGACCCGATGAGAGCGCCGAGGACCCCGACGAACACGTACAGGGCCGGGGTGAGGTCATTCAGCTCGTCGGGGGTCACCACGGGGTTATCGGCAAGCAGAGCTTTACAAGGTACCGACCGGCTCTACACATGACCGACACCATTCTCCGCGATACCGCGACTCGTGTGCGAGGTGTTGTTTCAGGGCGACGAACGGGGAGCAGGTCGATGTGATGTGAGGCACAAATGGAAAGGAATATGCCTGATCTGCCCAACCGCGAACAGGAGCAGGAATAGGCTGCCGATAAAGGCGCGGTCAACTCCTTTACCTGGTGGGAATCGTGCCCCTGAACTCCCGTCACGCCCGCCGGCACGACGCCCAACCTCACAGGCCCAGTGCCTGATTGACGTCGGACACCGCGGACGTGGCGGGCATTTTTTTCAGCCCCTCAGGTCCGACCCTCGCTCCCCGGGGGGCTTGCCCGGTGAACGCGGATACGGGTCGCTAGCTGGTCCACCATCCATTGATGTCGGTGACGAGGTGGGTGGTGGCGGAGGTGTAGAGGGTGATGGTGCCGTCGGGGGCGACCTTGGCGATGACGGAGTTGGCGATGGTGTCGCCGCGGGCGTAGTTGAGGTTGGACGCGGTGGGCCGGGTGCTGCCGGGGTAGATGGTGACGTAGCCGGCGCCGGCGGGGCCGGTGACCGTGACGTTGACCAGGACGGCCTTGACGCCGCTGGCCGGGACCCCGCCATGGCCGGTGACCTTCAGGGTGATGGCGTGTCCGCCGGCCACTGCACTGGTGGGGGCGCCGAGGCCGGTGCGGGTGTCCAGGACCCGGGCCGGGGACAGCGCGGTGTAGTCGGCACCGGCCGGGACCCAGCCCACCACGTCCGCGACCAGGTGGGCGCTGGCCAAGGTGTACAGGTTGACCTTCCCGCCGGTCCCGACCTTGGCGATGACCATCCCGGCGATGGTCTGTCCGGCCAGGTAGCTGACGTTGGAGGCGGTCGGCCGGGAGGCCCCACCCGGGTAGGCGGTGACGTACCCCGCCCCGGCCGGGGCGGTCACCGTCACGTTCAGCACCACCGCGGCGGCCCCGGCGGGCACCGACGCGACCCCGGTGACCGTCAGCGCCACGATGCCCTTGCCGGCGACCTTGGCCTTGGCCGCGCCGACCCCGGAGCGGGTGTCCAGGATCCGGGTCGGCGACAACCCGACATACCCCGCGCCGTTGGGGTAGTAGCCGGCGACGTCGGCGACCAGCTGGGCCCCCGCGGAGGTGTACAGGCTGACCTTGCCGCCGGCGCCGACCTTGGCGATCACCTGGTTGGCGATCGTCTGAGCCTTGGCGAAGTTCAGGCTCGAGGCCGTCGGACGGGTCGTGCCGGTGGGGAACACGGTCACGAACCCGGCGCCGGTGGTCGCGGTCGCGGTCACGTTCAACACCACCGCGGCCACCCCCGAAGAGGGCACCCCGCCGCGGCCGGCCACCACCAGGTCAACCGCCTTCCCGTCACCGACCAGACCCTTGGGCGCCCCCACCCCGGTACGGGTATCCAACACCCGCGACGGCGACAGGGAGGCAAGTGCCGGCCTTGCCACCGTGACGGTGCCCGAGCCCAGGAGAACGTTCGACCCGGGAGTGCCACTGAGGTTGATCCCATACAGGTACACGGGCTGGACCCCGAGCTTTGACGTCACCACGGTGGTGTCCATGCCGTGGAAGCTACCGACACCGGCGTAGACAGCCGCCACGTCGGTTCGGACGGTCTGGGCCGGGCCGAGGTCGAAGGCCTCCGCGCCCGCCGTGCCGGCCGGGCCCCCGACGTACAGATGCATGGAGGCTGGGGCTGTCTTGGCGCTCGGGTCGAACGTCCAGCCGTGGACGGTGATCGTGCCGCCACTGGTGGAGACCGCGCTGTCCAAAGAACCAACCGGGCTGGCGTTGGCGATCGTCACGGTCTTGCTGCCCAGCAGTGGGTTGTTGCCTCCCGAGGCATCGATGGCGTAGGCGTAGACGCTCTGCGAGCCGGTCAGGCCCGTCCAGACCCAGGTGTCGTACCCGTGGTAGGCGCCCACGCCCGGGTACACCGTCTCCACGTCGGGACGGGAGGTGTTTGCGACACCGATGTCGTGCCCCTCGCCGGTCCCGGTAGGACCACCGATGTAGATATGAACATGGATCTGGGTCGCAGCTGTGTCAGGGTCGAACGCCCATCCGCGGACATGCACCATCCCGACACCGCCGGTCGCCTCGTCAAAGGAACCCTTGGGCTGCTGGTTGGTGGGAACGTTGGCGGACTTGCGCCAGTAGCCGAGGAAGGCCGAGGAGAAGTACGGGTCCAGTCCGGCCGTCATGCGTCCGGCGTAGTTCTGATCGAAGATCTTGCCGCCGTACCAGACCGCGATGTGTCCCCAGACTCCGGTGTATGCGCCGTCCCCCCATACGGGGATGTCGCCGTTCTGGAAGCTCTGGTCTGTGTGCCAGGAGAATCCGTTCGCGGCCATGTGTGATCCGCCGCTGCCGCCGGAGCGGTAGTCGACCGCGTTGCCCCACGCCCCCGTGGTGATGCCGTAGACCTGCAGGAGGTACTGCGAGACCAGGCTCACGCACTCGCCCGGGTAGGTGCCCGACGCATTGGAGAGCTGACGGCCAGTGTTGTTCGCAACGAACTGGTCAACCGTCACGGTCGCCGCCGATGCCGGTGGAGCCGCAGAGACACCGACCACCGCAAACAGGATCAGCAACACTGTCAGGAGCCGATGCGAGCACCAGGTCAGTCGGGGAGCAGACAGCGTCCCGCGAGCCGGAGTTCGGGTAGCAGACCTCGTCTGGGTCCAAAGGTCGAGCATCTGGGATGACTCCTTCACGGGCTCTGAGAAGTGGGTGATGCTCATTTGCGCCAGTAGCCGAGGAAGGCCGAGGAGAAGTACGGGTCCAGTCCGGCCGTCATGCGTCCGGCGTAGTTCTGATCGAAGATCTTGCCGCCGTACCAGACCGCGATGTGTCCCCAGACTCCGGTGTATGCGCCGTCCCCCCATACGGGGATGTCGCCGTTCTGGAAGCTCTGGTCTGTGTGCCAGGAGAATCCGTTCGCGGCCATGTGTGATCCGCCGCTGCCGCCGGAGCGGTAGTCGACCGCGTTGCCCCACGCCCCCGTGGTGATGCCGTAGACCTGCAGGAGGTACTGCGAGACCAGGCTTACGCACTCCCCCGGGTAGGTGCCAGATGCATTGGAGAGCTGCCGGCCCATGTTGTTTGCAACGAAGTTGTCGACGGCGGGACGATTCGAGGCCCACACGATGGTAGTGCCCTGGTAGATGACGACGTTGCCGTCGTCCTGCATCCGAACGTAGGCGCCGGCCTTCCCGACGGTGCCGCTAGACCAGACGGCGACGCCCCCCGATCGGTAGATCACCAGGTTGCCGTCGCCCTGCATGATCACGGTGTTGGCACCAGACGTGGAGCTGGACCAGACCGCGACGCCTCCGGAGCGGTAGACCACCAGGTTGCCGTCGCCCTGCATGATCAGCTCGTACTGGTGGTTCGGTGACGTCAGACTCCGGTTCGCAGACAGCGACTGACCGGGCGTCAGCCGGTCGTAGAGAACCGCGCCCATGCTCCACAGAGCCCTCGACCCCT
>JBDTWH010000087.1:0-24644 GCA_040006795.1 Actinomycetota bacterium
ACGACGGGCGCGTTCGTCGAGGCCGCGTAGACGAAGGACTCGTTCACGTCGCCCTGGGCGCTGGCGCCATCACCGAAGTAGGCGATGACGGCTGAGTCCCGGTCGGGATCGCCGGTGCCCACCGCGTGGTCGTGCTGGATGCCCATCGCGTACCCCACGGCGTGCAGTGTCTGGGCGCCGATGACGATCGTGTAGAGGTGGAAGTTGTTCTCGTTCGGGTCCCAGCCGCCATGGTTGACCCCGCGGAACATCCCCAGCAGGTTGAGCGGGTCGACCCCGCGACACCAGGCAACACCGTGCTCGCGGTACGTCGGGAAGGCGTAGTCCTGCGGACGAAGGGCGCGGGCAGAGCCGACCTGGGCTGCTTCCTGGCCCAGCAGGCTGGCCCAGATGCCCAGCTCACCCTGACGCTGCAGGGCTGTGGCCTCGGCGTCGAACCGGCGGATGAGGACCTGGTCGCGGTAGAAGCCGCGAAGGTCCTCGTCGGTGAGGTCAGCGATGTACGGCGAGTACTCGGGATGGTCGACGCGCTCACCCTCTGGGGTGAGCAGCTGGACGAACTCCGCGCCGCCGATGATCTCGGGCACTGGCGCAATCAGCGCTGCGTGGGCAGCGGCGTGGTCCGCTTCCGGCGGAATCGCGACTTCGTTGTCGCTCACAGGCACTCCTTCTTTGCGAACGCGGGGTCACCGCCAGCTCGCCTAGGCCATGAACGCGCAGCGGGGTCTCCGCCAATAAATGCTCTCATGGCAGGGACTCACGCGCGCGCGTGTTGCGGCGCTCACATTCCTTGCGAGCACACGGTACCTGCAGTGGACGCAAGAAGGACGAATCGGGATGTGACCGGGGTGGTCGGGACAAGGATCAGAGCCGGCTCAGAAGGTGCGCGCCACCACGAAGTCGCGGGCGACGTCCAGCAAGAGGTCGTTCGCCTCAGCCTCGGCGATGGTGCAGCGCGCGCCCTCGCCGGGGAACGCCCGAACAGCCAGGCCCGCCGTGTCGGCTGCCGCGGCGAAGTCAAGGGTGTCCGCTCCGAGCGGCAGCCAGACGAAGTTGGCCTGCGTCTCGGGCAGGCGCCAGCCCTGTAGGCGAAGCGCGGCCACCACCCGCACACGTTCGGCAACGAGGGCTTGAACCCGCTCCTGCAGCTCGTCGAAGACGGCAAGACTGGCGATCGCGGCCTGCTGGGCAATGGTGCTGACGCCAAAGGGAACCGCGGTCTTGCGCAGCGCCTCAGCGACTGGCTCATGGGCCACGGCATACCCCACCCGTAATCCCGCCAGACCGTAGGCCTTGCTGAAGGTGCGCAGGATCGCGACATTCGGCCGCGCGGCATACGTGGCGAGCCCTTCCGCTGCCCGGTCGTCGGTGACGAACTCGACATAAGCCTCGTCGATGACCACGAGGATGTCGCCCGGGACCGTGTCCAGGAACGCGTCAAGCTCGTCCTGGCGGACAGCCGGACCGGTGGGGTTGTTGGGGGTGCAGATCAGGATCAGCCGGGTGCGAGGGGTGATCGCGGCGGCCATGGCGACCAGGTCGTGCCGGGCCTCGACATCGAGCGGAACCTGCACCGAGACGGCCCCCGCGATAGCCACGATGATCGGGTAGGCCTCGAAGGAGCGCCAGGCGTAGACGACCTCGTCGCCCTGGTCGCAGGTGGCAGCGATGATCTGACCGAGCACGCCCACGCTGCCGGTACCGGTGGCGATGTGCCCGCGAGGGACGCCGAGGCGCTGGGCGAGCGCATCAGTCAGCGCTGTGACGGCCATGTCCGGATAGCGGTTCATCTGCGTTGCGGCGTCCGCGACGACCTGCAGGACGCTCGGCAACGGTGGGTACGGGTTCTCGTTACTGCTGATCTTGTATGGGGTGACCCCCTCGCGCGCGGCCGCGGGCTTGCCGGGCTTGTAGGCGGGGACAGCAGCCAGGGCTTCGCGAAGACGGACTGTTCGGCTCATGTCAGAACTGTAGGGTCAGCAAGGTTCGAATCATCCTCTGGCCCGTGGACCGGTGCCCGCGTGCCACGATGAGTCCATGAAGTCATTCGTGATCAGGGTCCTGCTCAACGGCGTCGCCCTCTGGGTGGCCGCCGCTCTGATCCAGGGCATCCACCTCGCAGACAACCGCGCCTCGACGAGCAGCCAGCTCGTCACGATTTTGTGGGTGGCCGTGATCTTCGGCCTTCTCAACGCCTTGATCAAGCCGATACTGACCATCTTTTCGCTGCCGTTCATCATCCTGACGCTGGGGCTGTTCACGCTGATCGTCAATGCGGCGATGCTGCAGCTGACCTCGTGGTCTGCCGGCAAGTTCAGCCTCGACTTCCACGTCGACCAGTTCTTCTGGGACGCAGTCCTCGGCGCGATCATCATCACCATCGTGTCGATGATCCTGAACGCCATCCTGCCCGACGGCGACTGACCCGCAAACCCGGGGACGGTGCGTCATGACACCGTCCCCGGGTTTGGCACGAACCAGAGGTCACATGGTCCCGAGCTCGTATACCTCGACCGCGAACTTCGACGACCCGTCGTCGAGGAACGGGTTTCCGCCCACGAGACTCTTGGCCGCGTCGAGGTCGGCAGCCTCGATAATGGTGTAGCCGGTGAGGTCACTGGCGCTTCTGGTTGAACCGTCGGCCACAACCGCAGTGCTGCTGCCGGTGAAGGGCGCGCCAGCGTCAACCAGGGAGGCACCGACCTTGCCCATCCAGGATTCCCATGCCTGCATGAGCTGCGCGCCCACCTCGGGGGTGATGTCTGCCTGGGGTGTCGCGGGACCTTTGTACAACAGGATGAACTTTGCCATGACGTGCTCCTCTTCTTTGTTGTGATGGGTGAAACTCCTCAGGCCGCAGGTCGACCTGAGAAGGCTATGAGCCGATCGAGGATGTCGACGTCCGAGTCGACCTCGACGGCGTCGGCGAACAACCCGCTTCGACGGCCTTGCGGGGAGATGACCTTGTGGGCGAGGTCAAGGACGTAGTGGATGAGCCCGTCCGACGCGTTGACCCGTTGCCCCGTGGCGGACGCGAAGTCCCACGCGTGGACCAAGAGCTCCACAGACAAGATGCTCGCCGCCAGCTCCGCAGGCATATCCCCCTCGCCACGCTTCACCGAGCCCTCGAGCCCGCGCTTGTCCCAGGCCTCCAGAGCCTGCTGGGCAGCGAATGCCACCCGGGACTCTATGGTCCCGGTCTCAGCCGGGCTGACGACCGATCCGGCCATGCCGCCGAGGCTGACCATCGAGTCGATCAGGTGGTCGGTGAGCTGGCTGATGGTGAACTTGCTGCACGGGGTTGGCTTTTCGAGGTCCGCCTCACTGATCCCGCGAAGGACGTTCTGGCACACCGCCAGAGTGGCTTCCGCGCAGGTGAGCGGGTTGAGGTCAGCCGGCAGGGCCGACCACTCATCGGGGCCCGCGTCGCCGGTCGAGGCAGCCGTCTCGAGGCGGGCGAAGAAGTGGTTCCAGCCCGCGAGATGGCTCGCCACCTGCTGCTCGGTCAGGCCGTCGTGCACGAGAGTGACCAGGGTGCCGCCCTCGGCCGGTTCAAGGGTGATGGTGACCGTCGAGGCGTCGGGGGCAAGGTCAGGGCTTCCCTCCCAACCCCACCCGAAGACGATCCGCCGACCCGGCTCCACCTCGACGAACGTGCCGGCGGCGATGTGGCCCGGGGTCACGGTCCAGCGATACTGGCCACCAGCCCGCAGGTCCACCCGGGCGGATACGGTCTTCCAGCGACGAAGCCGGTCAGGTTCGGTGATGAGGGCGAACGCCTCGTCGGTCGACACCGGCAGCAGGACGGTCTTCTGAGCAAGCATTCTGGTTCTCCTCTGGGGATCTTTAGGTCATTGATCAGACGTTCTGGCGCTCGCATCGGCGACCAGCTGGTCAAGCTCACTCGTCCAGAAGCGCTCGAGCTCCAGGCGTAGCTGAGACATTCCGGCGGGCACACCGCTGTAGATGCGCTGCCTGCCCTCCTTGCGGCCGACCACCAGCCCCGCCTCGGAGAGCACGCCGAGATGCTGGGAGATCGCCGAACGGGTCACGGTGAAGTTCGCGGCCAGATCATTGACCGTTCGCGGCCCCGACACCAGAAGCTGCAAGATCCGGCGCCTGGTCGGCTCGGCCGCAGCGGAGAGGATGTCGGGCATGAAAAACACGTTAGCCGTCACTAACGCGTTGTGCAACCACCAGGAATCAACCATCTGGCAGCGACTTCTCGGGAGCAACCACCTCGCACAGGTCACCGAGCCGTTTCAGCCACAGGTCATAGGCTGATCGGCAACGAGGGCTGTGGCACGGCCGCAACCCCGTCCGAGCCAGGAGGCGTGCATGCGTGCAGTAGTCGTCACCAAGACCGGCGGCCCCGAGGTGCTGGTAGCCCAGGACCGGCCCACCCCGCGCCCCGGCCCGGGCGAGCTGCGGGTCGACGTCGCCGCGGCCGGGGTCAACTTCATCGACGTGTACTTCCGCACCGGCGCCTACCCGATGCCGCCCCCGTTCATTGCCGGTTCGGAGGGCGCCGGAGTCGTGAGCGCCGTCGGCAGCGGGGTGACCGATCTTCACGAGGGTGACCACGTCGCGTGGGCGATGGTTCCGGGTGCCGGGTACGCCGGGCAGGTCATCGTGCCGCTCGACCGAGCGGTTCCGGTCCCTGCCGGGATCGACGACGAGACGGCGGGCGCGGTGCTCCTGCAGGGGCTGACCGCGCATTACCTGACCCGGTCGACCTACCCGGTGCGCTCGGGTGAGACGGCACTGGTGCATGCGGCCGCCGGCGGGGTCGGGCTACTGCTGACCCAGGTGCTGTCATCGATGGGGGTGCGGGTGATCGCCACGACGTCGACGCCGTTCAAGGAAGCTCTCGCCCGGGAGGCAGGGGCGGCCGAGGTGATCCGCTATGACAGGGAGGACGTCTCGACGAAGGTCGCGCGGCTCACCGGAGCCCGGGGCGTTGACGTGGTTTACGACGGAGTCGGGCGAGCGACCTTCGAGGGGAGCATCGACAGCCTGCGTCCCCGAGGAATGCTCGTGTCATACGGTTCCGCGAGCGGCAAGGTGGCGCCGGTGGATCCGACCTTGTTGATGTCAAAGGGATCCTTGTTCTTCACCCGGCCAACCCTCGCCCACTATGTCGCGACCCGGGACGAGCTTCTGGAGCGCTCACGCGAGCTTTTCGGGTGGGTTGCCTCAGGCCAGCTATCGGTACGCGTCGGCGCCCGCTACACGTTGGATCAGGCGCGAAAGGCCCACGAGGACCTCGAGAATCGCGGCACCACCGGGAAGTCCCTGATCATCCCCGGGTAGCGGGAACCGAGACCGGCGAGTCTTCAGGCGCCTGCGGCAAGGTCCGCATAGAGGCGGAGGCACTCGTCGTACCGGGGGAGCATCCCGGCTGCCGCAGCCTGGCTCAGCGTGGGTGCGGCGGCGTCCTTGGCTGACAGGACCGGGGTGACTCCTCCGGGCAGGTCGAGGCCGATCTCGAGGTCCAGGGGGTTGATGGCGTGCTCACGTGCCGGGTCGTAGGTGGCCGAGCACAGGTACATGACGGTCGAGTCGTCAGCCAGGGCGCAGATAGCGTGGCCAAGGCCCTCGGCCAGGTAGATCGCGCGCCGGTCGAGGGTGTCGAGCAGGACGCTGTCCCAGAGGCCGAAAGTCGGGGAACCCACCCGGATGTCGATCACGAAGTCGATGAACGACCCCGCGAGCGCGGTGACGTACTTGGCCTGCGAGGGCGGCACGTCGGCGTAGTGCACGCCGCGCACGGTCCCTGCGGACGACACGGACACGTTGGTCTGGATGATGTCCAGGCGGTGCCCGATTGCCGCGGCGAGCCGGTCGCCGCGGAAGGACTCCAGGAACACCCCGCGCCCGTCAGGGAACTGTCTGGGGGTGATCTCGAAGGCGCCGTCGATCTTCAGTGCCCTGATGTCCATCAGGTGATGACCCGGCCCTCGGAAAGCACGCTGTGCATGTAGGTGCCGTAGCCGCTCTTGACCAGGGGGTCGGCCAGGTCGGAGAACTCGGCATCGGACAGCCACCCGTTGCGCCAGGAGATCTCCTCGACACAGCCGATCTTGTGGCCCTGTCGGGCCTCGACCACGGCCACGAACTGGCTGGCGTCCAACAGCCCCTGGAAGGTGCCGGTGTCGAACCACGCGGTGCCACGCGGCAGAACGGTGACGTTCAGGTCCCCACGCTGCAGGTAGTACTCGTTGATCCCGGTGATCTCGAGCTCGCCGCGGTCGCTGGGCGCGAGGTTCTTGGCAATCTCGATCACGTCGTTGTCGTAGAAGTAGAGCCCGGGGACCGCGTAGCTCGACTTGGGCTTGGCCGGCTTCTCCTCGATAGAGAGCACCGTTCCGTTCGCGTCGAACTCGACCACGCCGTAGGCTCTCGGCTCGGAGACGTGGTGGGCGAAGACGTGGCCACCTGTGAGCTCGGTGTGCTTGCGCAGTGAGGTGCCCAGCCCGGTGCCGTAGAAGATGTTGTCGCCAAGGACCAGGGCCACGGAGTCCTGGCCGATGAAGTCGGCGCCGATGATGAACGCCTGCGCCAGTCCGTCGGGGCTGGGCTGCACGGCATAGGAGAGGCTGACGCCCCACGCGGAGCCGTCGCCGAGCAGGTGCTCGAACTGGGCAAGGTCCTGGGGCGTCGTGATGATCAGGATCTCCCGGATGCCGGACATCAGCAGGGTCGAGAGCGGGTAGTAGATCATCGGCTTGTCATAAACCGGCATGAGCTGCTTGCTGATTCCGCGGGTGATCGGGTGAAGTCGCGTCCCGGATCCCCCGGCGAGGATGATTCCCTTCATGCCTGCGAGGCTAGCCTGCCCACCGGTCCGGGCTGGCCCCGGCTGGCTGACGCCACCTCAGGCACCTGCGGCTTCCGGTACCGGACTGGCGTTCAGCCGTGCGTCAGGAGCGCGGTCTCGCGCGGGTATGGCAGGGACGGCGCGAAACCGCGGAAGCGATGCACCTTGAGCCCTGTCCGGCGCATCCCGTCCCTGTAACGGGGACGTTGGGAGTCATCCCAGACGAGGATGCCATCCGGGGTCAGGTACTTGACGGCTGCGAGTGCGCAAGCGACCCGGGCCCGACCGTCGACGCATATGAGGTCGAACTTCCCGCCTACCCGCTCCAAAGCGTCGACGTACCCCGAAAAATCAAGTTCGTCCTCGCCCGGGCGACCGGACCGCACCTGGGGATCGGCACTGGTCGCCGGTGGGGCCTCGATCAGATCGACAGCGTCCGTGACGTTGGCGTCGGCCAGCACGCGACGCATGATGTCAGCGAAAGCGTGATCGTGCTCAACGCTGTACACATCGGCGCTTCGTCTCGCCAGCCAGACGGTGCTCGCGCCGGACCCGAACTCAAAGACCCTCGCGCTGCCCCCCAGCAGCTGAAGGTGCTCTTGGACAGCGCTGATGGCACCGTATGTCCACCACGGGATGTCGAGCTTCACCAGGTCGTCAACGTCATGGATCGCGTACAACGTTCGCCAGTGCGCGAACAGCCCTCGCGGCTTTGACTGATAGCTAAGGTCAAGGCGGTCTAGCAGGCCTGTCTTGACTGACAGTGTGCGAGCGCTTCGGGCAGCCTTGACGTAGTAGTTTCTCAGAAAGGTTCCGGTTGTTCCCACGATGTGTCTCCTGTCCGCCGTTGTAACGCTGTGTCCGGCGTCCGCGGACACTGTATGCGAGTCCGGCCCGTGATCGGTAAACCCTCCCCCGTTCAATCGGCCCAGATCATGTGTCGGTACGCCGCGGAGGCTAGCGTGTGCGGATGCGGTCTTGGAGAAGTGCGGCGCGGATCGCCTTCAGCGTCCTTGCCGTCGCACTCCTGGTCCTCACCGTCGTCCGGGAGCGCGTTGCCCTGGCGTCAGCCCTGCAGCAGCTGAGCGTCGGTGCTCTGGTCAGCTCCACCCTTCTCGTGGTGGCCGGCCTCGTTGCGCAGATGCTGTCTTGGCGGGCGCTCTTCGCTGGGGAGACCTCGGCGATGCCCACACTGCGCGCATCGGCCCAGATCTACTACGTCGGCCAGCTGGGTAAGTACGTGCCCGGCGGCATATGGGCTGTGGTCGCTCAAAGCGAAATCGGTTTGGGTCACCGGATCGCTCGCGCCCGCAGCGCCGTTGTCGCGCTCGGCGCGCTCGCCGTGCTGGTGGTGACCGGGACCGGGATCGCAGCTGCGGTCCTCGGCCTGACGTCGCCCGACTCCTTGTGGTCGTACTGGTGGGCGCTGCCGGCGTTGCCGCTGGGGATCTGCCTGCTGACTCCTCCGGTCTTCAACCGCTTGATCCAGGTCGCGCTCAGAGTCACCCACCGCAAAGGAACAACACAAGGTATCGGTACACGCTCCCTGGCCGTCTCGACTGGGTGGGCACTGGTGATGTGGGCTCTGTTCGGGGCCCACATCTGGGTTCTCGCAGAAGCACTCGGCGGGCGCTCGTCACATATCGCGCTGACCTCAGTCGGGGCCTTCGCCCTCGCCTGGGTCGTCGGTCTGCTCGTCGTGATCGCGCCAGCGGGAGCCGGTGCGCGCGAGGTCGCCCTGGTGCTCGCGATGGGATCGGTGCTCGACAGGCCGGCGGCGCTCGTGCTCGCCCTGGTGAGCAGGATCCTGATGGTGGTAGCGGATGCCGTCGTTGCCGGAGCGGCCGTCCCTGATCTCCTGCTGAGACGCCGCGTCACCCGTCGGAGCGAGGGATGATCAGCCCAACGCGTCACGCCGTTCGCTTCTTGGCGTGATCCTGGGTCCGCACTCCTGCACCGGCTGGCCACGCTCGGATCTGTTGGCTGACTGGCTGGGCCGTGGATGGCTCGCGGGATACCATGCCACGTGCAAAGAAGGGATGCCATGGTCGATGTGCCGAGCAACGTCAACGCGTTGATCAGCGACCCTCCGAAGACCCCGCGGCGACGTGAGCTCCTCAGCGGAGCGGTGCTCGTGCTGGTACTGGTGGCCGTGACAGTCGTCGTCGCGCGTAACTGGACGGCCTTCATCGACAGCATCCACAAGATCGGCGTCGTCGGCGTGGCGCTCAGTCTGACGGCGGCAATGGTGGGCGTCTTCGGGAGCTACCTGTCCTGGCGTTCGGTGCTGATCGGTCTCGGCGTTCGGTTCGGCTTCCTCGAGGGCGCCCACGTGTTCTTCGTGAGCCAGCTTGGCAAGTATCTGCCCGGCTCGGTATGGCCGATCGTGATGCAGATGGAAGCTGGGCGTCGGCGGGGAGCCAACCGCAAGACGATGCTCGCCGCGAACCTGGTTACGGTGCTGCTCGGTGTCTGCGTCGGCGTCGTGCTGGCCGGCCTGTTCTTGCCATTTTCGTCTCCGGCCGCCCTGCACAGATTCTGGTGGGCACTCGCGGCCTTGCCGCTGCTGCTCGTCCTGGCTCACCCGCGATCCCTCCCGTTCCTGCTCAACGTGGCGCTGAAGATACTGCGTCGGGAACCAATGGACATGCAGATGACCAACAAGGCGACGATGGCCGCTGCGGGCTGGTCGACATTGAGCTGGGTTGGCCTCGGAACACATCTGGCCGTGCTGGCTGCCGCGGTGGGCAAGCCGAGTCTGGGACTACTGACCCTCTGCATCGGCGGAATGGCTCTGGCGGTGTCGGCCGGGCTGCTCTTCCTCCCGGCCCCTGCCGGCGCCGGAATGCGCGAGATCGCTCTCGGTTACGTTCTCGTGGCCGCGCTGACCTCCGGTCAGGTACTTGCCGTGGTCGTCGCCTCGCGGGTTATCCTCCTCCTCGCGGACCTGCTGCTGGCAGGCGTCTTCAGCCTGATCGGCCGATCAGAAGAAGTCACGTCATAAAGCAGGAGCGACGCTTCTTGCCTTCTTCGGCGGCGGACCGGGATGCTCATAGCTCCCTGTGTTAACGACACCATCTGCTGGCAAGCGATCCGTCCCCTCCTGACCCGCTGGGATACCCTGTGATGGGTTCTCAGGCAGGTGGGCGTTTCTCGTGCGTCGATGCTGAGCACCCCCAACCGACAGGACATACATGAAGGTCTTCATCCAGGTTCCCTGCCTCAACGAGGAGGAGACGCTTCCCGCGGTGCTGCGGTCGATCCCGACCAAGATCGACGGCGTGGACGAGATTGAGATCCTGGTCGTCGACGACGGGTCCTCGGACCGGACGATAGAGGTCGCCCGGGCGCACGGTGTGACGCACTTCGTGCACCACACCCGGAACATGGGCCTGGCGCGCTCGTTCCGGGACGGTGTGGACTACGCGCTCGCCGCGGGCGCGGACATCGTGGTGAACACCGATGGTGACAACCAGTATCCGCAGGACCGCATCGGCGACCTGGTGAAGCCGATCATCGCCGGTGACGCGGACATCGTGATCGCGGACCGGCAGACCCAGACGATTGCTCATTTCTCGGCCTTCAAGAAGCTCATGCAGCGGGTGGGCAGCCAGGTCGTGAACCGTGCTGCCAGCACCGACCTGCCTGATGCCGCCAGCGGTTTCCGCGCTTACTCGCGTGCCTCGCTGCTGCGGCTCAACGTCGTCACGCAGTTCAGCTACTGCATGGAGACCATCATTCAGGCCGGTAACAAGCGCCTGCGGATCGCGAGCGTCCCGGTCGTGACAAATGCCAAGACACGCGAGTCGCGCCTCTTCAAGAACGCCGGCCAGCACATGGTGAAATCGGCCTCTGCCATCATGCGCAGCTACCTGATGTTCAAGCCCTACGTCATCTTCGCCACCCTGTCGGTCATATTCGGCGTGCTGACGGTGATCCCGTTCGCGCGGTTCCTGATCCTCTGGGTGGCCAAAGGTGGGGAGGGTGGCAACGTCCAGTCGCTCATCTTCGGCTCAATCATGGCGGTGGCAGCCCTGCTCTCCCTGGCGCTCGGCGTCCTTTCCGACCTGCTGCGAACGAACCGCATTCTGCTGGAGGAGCAGCTCGAGCGTGTCAAGGAGATGCAGTACCGGCGGCCGACGAGGCCAGCAGACCTGGCGCGCAAGCTACCTGAGACGCAGAACGAGCTGGACGAGGCCACGAAACACGCAGACACTGCGCGAGCGGATCTCGGTATCCGAACGTCCCAGATCTGACGGCGTACGACCGCGCTGTCGTGCCCTGGCTGAGGTGGCGGGGAGCGCGCATCGCGGCGCCGTTCGGCCAGTCCGTGTTCCTGGTGGCGAGCAAGAGCTAGGTCGTCGGAAGACGCCGCAACCTCCGGGCTTCGCCTGTTGGGACCAGCCCCTGGCAGTGGGTTAGCCTTCGGGGCGTGCCGCTCACTATCTCAGTCATCGGAACGGGCTATCTCGGGGTCGTTCACGCCGCCTGCATGGCCCAGCTGGGTCACACCGTCATCGCCGTCGACTCCGACGCCGACAAGGTCGAGTCGTTGTCCCGCGGGGTGGCGCCGCTGTTCGAACCGGGGCTGGACGAGCTGCTGGCCACGGTCCTGCCGACAGGCCGGCTGCGGTTCACGACCGACTACGCGCATGCTGCCGCCGCGGACGTGCACTTCATCTGCGTCGGCACCCCGCAGCGCAAGGGCGAGAACGCCGCAGACACCTCATACGTCTTCGCCGCCGCAGAGTCGCTGGCGCCCTACCTGAGGTCCGGGGCCCTGGTCGTGGGCAAGTCGACCGTCCCGGTGGGCACCGCGGCCAGACTGCGAGAGCACCTGCAGCAGGGCGCCCCCGACGGCGTGCAGGCCCGGCTGGCCTGGAACCCGGAGTTCCTGCGCGAGGGTTTCGCCATCCAGGACACCGTGGCCCCCAACCGGTTCGTCTACGGCGTTGACGGCCCGACCGCAGATGCCGACGTCGCGCGCCTTGACCAGGTGTATGCGGGGCCGCTGACCGCTGGCATGCCGCGGCTGGTGTGCGACTTCCCGACCGCGGAGCTGGTCAAGGTGGCGGCGAATGCTTTCCTGGCCACCAAGATCTCCTTCATCAACGCCATGGCCGAGGTGTGCGAGGCGGCCGGCGCGGACGTGGTGCTGCTGGCCGACGCGATCGGCCACGACGACCGGATAGGGCGCAAGTTCCTCAACGCCGGTGTCGGGTTCGGTGGCGGCTGCCTGCCCAAGGACATCCGGGCGTTCATGGCACGCGCGCGTGAGCTCGGCGCGGACGAGGCCCTGGAGTTCCTGCGCGAGATCGACGCGATCAACGTGCGGCGACGCTCGCGGATGGTTGACCTGGCCCGCGAGGAGTGCGGCGGGACGCTTCTCGGCAAGCGGGTGGCAGTCCTGGGAGCGGCCTTCAAGCCCGACAGCGACGACATCCGCGACTCCCCTGCACTGGACATCGCCCAGGCTGCCCACGGCGAAGGGGCCGTGGTCACCGTCTTCGACCCGAAGGCCGGCGCGGTCGCCCAGCGTGCCTTTCCCGACCTGGGGTACGCCGACTCGGCGGAGGAGGCGTGCCTGGATGCCGACGTCGTGCTGCACCTGACCGAGTGGAGACAGTTCCGCGAGATCGACCCGGCCAAGCTTGCGGTGGTCGTGGCGAGCCCCACCGTCATCGACGGCCGCAATACTCTCGACCCCGCTCTCTGGCGTTCCGCCGGCTGGACGTATCGCGCGCTCGGCCGGCCCCCGGCCTGAGGGTCATTCAGGGACACCTCGGGAGGAGTGGCTGATTCGCCGCGGCGTGACCGACGCGTAAGGTGTCTTCGTCACTTTGCCATCGCGGACCCTTCGACTGTTGCCCGCCTCCAGGATTGGTGCTCGTCAGTATGGAACGCCGGAGGCGAGCGAGCTGGGTCGACGTCGTCATGTTCGGGCTCCTGGGCTTTTTCGTCATCGCCACCCTGGGCCGTGCGCTGATCGGTGCGGACACCCTGGTCGACGTGAATCTGCTGACCCAGTACCCGCCTTGGCAAGCTCTTCGTGGTCAGAACAGCCTCACAGCCAACATCTGCCGCAGCGACACGGTCGACAACCTCATGCCGTCTATCTCAGCGATCCGATCCGGTCTCTTTCAAGGTCACTTCCCGGGTTGGTCAGACGCTTCGGTAGGCGGTTTCCCTCTTGCGGGTTCCCCGAACTATGGGCAGTTCTCGCCGCTCGCACTGCCTTACTACCTGCTGCCACTCTGGCTCGCTCCGGCGTTTGTCAAGCTTGCTGAGTTCGCAGTGGCCATCGTCGGCATGACGCTCTTCCTGCGTCGCCTGCGGCTGAGCGTCGCCTCCGGCATCCTGGCCGGGATCGTCTTCGCTTCATCCGGCTTCATGATCAGCTGGACCAACTGGCCCCATACACGGGTCGCGGCCTTCATCCCGCTTCTGTTCTGGGCGACCGAACGCCTCGTCCAGCGGCAACGGGCTGTGGACGCGCTTCCCCTTGCGGCGGTGGTGGCCGCAATGGTTCTGGGGGGGTTCCCGGCAGTTACGGGCATGGCGCTCTACTGTGCCGCGTTGTACTTCCTGGTCCGCATCATCATGGTCCACCGCTCGCGGTGGAAGACCAGTGTGCGGGCGGCGTTGCTCGCCTGTCTCGGGCTGGGCCTGGGTGCGACGCTCAGCGCCTTTCAGCTGCTGCCCTTCGCCAAACAGCTTTCCGCGATCAACATCTCGTACCGGGCCCAGACTGCTGACACCCATTCGCCTCTGGCCAGCCTGCTCACGACCATGGTCCCGGACGCTCAGGGCCTGTGCATCGGCGGTGTCAGATACGGCCCGGTCAACCCGATCGAGAACGTCGCCTTCATCGGCGTCGCCGCGATCGTGCTTGGACTGGTCGCGATCATGACGCGTGCTCGCCCGGCACCTCGTCTTCAGCGCGGTGCTGTCGGGTTCCTTGGCGTAGCAGTGGTCGTAGTGGTGGTTCTCGGGTGGGTTGGCGGCCCGCTCCTCTCGGTGGCGCAGCACTTCCCGGTGTTCTCCAACAATCCCATCTCACGGATCCGCTCTGTTCTCGGATTCCTCGTCGCGGTGCTGGCCGGCTTCGGCTTCGAACGGCTCCTGAACCTTGTTCGCGACCGCGACAAGGACCGCGACAAAGACTCACATCCCCCGGGGAGCGGGTCGGACGATCAGAGCGAAGACGCCCCGGCAGCTGTGGGGGAACGGGCACGGGCACGGGCACGGGCAGCGGCATCGCAATCCACCTTCGGGTTCTTCGGGTTCTTCAGGTTCCGGCCTCTGTGGTCAGTCGCGGTGCTTGCCGGCACCACGATCTTCGCCTTCCTGGTCCTGCGGGATGCGATATCCCAGGCGAGACTCGATCGGGGGCTGCCACACCTCAAAGCCTCCCTGCTGATCCCGGCGATCCTGCTCGTCATCTGCGTGATCGCGGTGATCGCCGTGTTCTTCGCCCGGCGCGCGGTCCGCCGCGCGGCGATCGTCGTGATCGCACTGATCGTGGTCGGGCAGAGCACGTCTGCGTTCAGGGCGTCGGTGCCGGGCAGTGACCCCGAGAACTTCTATCCCAGCACGTCGACACACCAGTTCCTTCAGCGAAACCTTGGCCCGGACCGCTTCGCCTCCAGCGAGTTTCGGATGTTCCCCGCCACAGCTCCCTACTACGGCCTACGCACACCGACCGGGCACCAGTTCACGACACCTGCGTGGAAGGCGCTGCTGGGCGCCATTGATCCGCACTCGGCCAGAACGGTGACCTTCTCACTCTTCACGTCTGAAGTGGTCAATGCAGGGACCGTAGGCCACATTCCACTGCTGGACCAGATGGCTGTCCGGTACTTCGTCGCGGCTGACACCGACATCGCCGGAACGAAGATCGACCCGCCGCGCTCCTCAAACACCGTCGCCCTCACATCTGACCAGCACGCCAGCTGTGCGCCGGCAAGCGGCCCGGTTCGCGCCGTGACCGTCAGGTTCGCCGGACCCATGCAGGTCTCAGCCCAGAGCGGCGCGACCCTCCATGTCACCCTGCACACCCCCCGCGGGGACCTTTCCGGCGCCCGATACTTCACCAAGAGCCTGAAGTCCCCGGCTGCCATCCCGGTCGCCATACCGGGGGAGGACCTGACCAGATCGGACCCGGTGACCGCGGACGTCTGGGTGAGCGGCGCCCCCGGCACCTTCGTCCTGGAGGGCAGCCGGACGGCTCTGTCGTGCGGAGAGATCGTCCCCATCCGGGACGGGCTCAAGCTGGTGTCCAGCGCCAGTGGCGCGATCGTCTATCAGCGGCTGACCTCGCTGTCGCGGATCAGGTGGGCGTCAAGGGCGGTGGTGCAGACCGACCCGGCCAAGCGGGTCGCCAGCCTCAGGGCAGGGATCGGTCCCGACACCGTTCTCCTCGATACGGCAGGTCCGGCAGCCTCGGGGGAACCGGCGAAGGTGCGCGTGACGTCCGCCGACGGCGACACCCTTGCCGCAGACGTTGACGCGGCGGGGGCCGGATATCTGGTCGTTGCCGACTCGCTTCAGCAACCGGGTTGGTCGGCGACGGTGGATGGCAGGCCTGCGGCGTTGCTGCCCGCGGACAACGCGATGGTCGCGGTGGCAGTCCCGGCAGGGGTCCACCGGGTCGTTCTGAGCTACACGGTGCCGGGGCAACGCACGGGAATCCTGCTGACCGGGGGGGCGCTCCTGGTGTGCCTCGCTATCTGCGCCCTGTGGTGGCGGCGCCGTCGCCGGCCGCTGAGGGGGCATCCGAGCAGTTCAGGGCTTGTATGCTGAGGCGGCCACATTCAGGCGTGCAACGTGAGACTGCGCAGGCGTAAGTAACGAGAGCGAGACGCGATGTCCAAGTACGACACCACCCTCGATCCGGCAATCTCGAACAACAGCCATTATCAGTTGCTGGACCTCGTCGGCGGGCGCAAGTCGGTGCTCGACGTCGGCTGCGCGACGGGGTTCCTGGCCGAGGCACTCGTGGAGCGAGGATGCGTCGTCAGCGGTATCGAATACGACGCCGACGCGGCTGAGCAGGCCCGCCAGCATCTCGATCAGCTCGCCGTCGGTGATCTGAACGAGCTCGACCTGGCTGAGGCGTTCGGCGGCCGGACCTTTGAGGTCATCATCCTGGGGGACGTCCTGGAGCACCTCATCGACCCGGCGAAGGTCCTCGCCGGTCTGGTCGGGCTGCTGGCGCCCGGCGGATCCGTGGTGATCTCGATCCCGAACGTGGCCCACGGCTCGGTGCGGCTGGCCCTGCTGCAGGGGAGCTGGGACTATCGCGAGCTCGGACTGATGGATCGCACGCATATCCGGTTCTTCACCCGCAGAACGCTCCTGGCGATGCTGGGCGGCGCCGGCCTCGTGGCGGTCGATGTGCGCACGACCAGCCTTGACCCCCTCGCCAGTGAAGTTCCCGTCGATGCCGAGCGGCTGCCGCAGGGGGTCGTCGACTGGGTACGGGAGCAGCCCGACGCGTGGACCTACCAGTTCCTCGTGCGCGCCGTCCGCGACGATGCGGCAGGCGTTGTCGAGGCCTCTGCACTTGAGCGCGAAGAGCTCGCCCAGCGACTGGCCACAGCCGAGGCGGAGGCGGCGCGCCTTCGTCTCGAGGTCGAGACGCTTCAAGCTGCTCGCGAGCGTGCCGAGGCGGATGTCCGGACGATCCAGGCAACGAGGTCGGCGCGGGCGCTGTCGGGCCCGAGGTCGTTGTACGCCCGACTGCGCGGCGCCGGAAACGAGGTCACGACCCGATGAGCCTGCTCACCGACCTGCGTGGAGCCCCGGAGCTCCTCGCCAACCTCACCCGGCGCGAGATCAAGGGCAAATACAAGCGGACCGTTCTCGGGCAGCTCTGGTCACTGGCGAACCCGATCGCGGCGATGCTGATCTACACCGTCGTGTTCCAGTTCCTGATCAGGGTCACCCCTGAGCCCGGCCGCCCGAGCGGCCTGAACGTCTTCGCCTTCTGGCTGATGTGCGGGCTTCTGCCGTGGAGCTTTTTCACCAACGTCGTCAATGGAGGCATGGGCGCGCTGGTGGGGAACGAGAACCTGATCAAGAAGGTGTACTTCCCGCGTATCACGCTGATCGTCTCGAGCTCGGCCGCGGCGCTCTTCACGTGGTCCATCGAGATGCTGGTGCTGGCGGTCCTGCTGGTGGTGGTCGGCTCCCACCTGTTCGTCTGGATACCGTTTGTCCTCGGGATGATGATCCTGCTGGCGCTCTTCAGTACCGGGGTCGCCATGATGCTCTCGATCGCCAACGTGTACTTCCGGGACACGCAGCACTTTGTGTCGATCCTGTTCCAGGCGTGGTTCTACCTCACGCCGATCCTGTACCCGATCTCCCTGGTCGCCAAGCAGTCGGTGCGGATGGGCCCCCTGTTCGGCGATGTCACGGTGCTGGACATCTACCAGCTCAATCCCATGGTCCAGTTCATCGAGGTCTTCCGAAATCTGATGTACGACAACAGGATGCCGGCCCTCGGCACCGTCGCGGTGTGCGTGATGTGGACGGTCGTCGTCGTGGCGATCGGTTCCTGGGTCTTCGAGCACAACCAGGCGAAACTCGCGGAGGCTTTGTGACTTCCAGTGCCGTAACCGTGGAGGGCGTCTCGAAACGCTTCCGCGTGTATCACGAGCGAAACCAGAGCCTGAAGGCCGCGATCATGCGTGGGCGTCGATCCGTGCACGAGGACTTCTGGGCACTGACCGACGTGGGGTTCGAGATTCCGACCGCCACCACCTTCGGGCTGGTGGGTGACAACGGGTCGGGCAAGTCGACACTGCTGAAGTGCATCGCCGGCATCCTGTCCCCTGACGCCGGGACGATCTCGGCGAGCGGTCGGATGGCGGCGCTGCTCGAGGTTGGTTCCGGTTTCCACCCGGAGCTGTCCGGGCGCGACAACGTCTACCTCAACGGCTCGATCCTGGGCATGACGCGCAAGGAGATCGACCGCAAGTTCGACGGGATCGTCGACTTCTCCGGCGTCGAGAACTTCATCGACCAGCCCGTCAAGAACTACTCCTCGGGCATGTACGTCCGGCTCGGCTTCTCGGTCGCGATCAACGTCGATCCCGAGATCCTGCTGGTTGACGAGGTGCTGGCCGTGGGCGACGCGGCGTTCCAGGAGAAGTGTGCCGAGAAGTTCACCGAGTTCAGCCGGGAGGGGCGCACCGTTGTCGTCGTGAGCCACTCGATGTACTCCCTGCGCAACATGTGCGACCAGGTCGCATGGCTGGATCACGGGCGCCTGATGGAAACCGGCGATGCCAAGCCAGTTCTGGAGCGATATCTCGACTCCACCCGCACGGATATTCGCGCGGGCGAGCACGGCGAGGTCCGTTGGGGGTCAGGCGAGGCGATCGTCAACAGTGTCGAGATCCTCAGCGCAGGAACGGTCGTCGACAAGGTCCGCACGGGTGAGAAGGTGTCGATCCGAATCAACTACACCGCGAAAGAACGCATCCCAAACCCAGTCTTCGGGCTGGCGATCGAGTCTCACGACGGTGTCTACCTGTGGGCGAACAACACGAGGGACGTTCCCTATCCGGTTGACTCGATCGAGGGCCCTGGCTCGATCGAGTGCCTCATCCCCAACCTCGCGCTCCAGCCCGGCTCTTTCCAGGTGCACGCCTCCGTTGTGGACTCATCCACGATCCACGTGTTCGACTACCTGCGCGACGCGGCGCGACTGAGCGTCGACTTCGGCTCCCCGGTCGAGTCGGGCGGTTTCGTCGCACTGGACGGGCGCTGGTCATCATGACCCCGGACCTGATCGGCGGTCCTGGCCGGGTGCTGGTGGTCACGCTCGACACGATCGCCGAGCGGATGGCCGGGCCCGCGATCCGCGCCTGGGAGATCTCTCGTGCCCTTGCCGGCGAGCATGACGTGCGGCTGGTGACCTTCGGGCGTTGCACCAGGGAGGGGGACGGTTTCGTCGCGCGCCGCATCGGGGTTGCTGACTTCCGGCACGAAGTTGAGTCAGCAGCTGTAGTCATCATCCAGGGTTTCGTCTTCAATGCCTTCCCCTGGCTCCAGACCTGCGAACAGGTTCTCGTCGTCGACCTCTACGACCCCTTTCAGCTCGAGACCCTTGAGGTCGATCGGTACAAGCCGGAGCCCGATCGCCATCGCGCGCTCGCCTTCGCGCTCCGTGAGCTCTCCCTGCAACTGCACCGCGGTGACTTCTTCCTGTGCGCCTCGCCCCGCCAACGCGACCTGTGGATCGGGCACCTGGCCGCCGCCGGCCGCATCAACCCGGACACCTACGACGCCGACCCCGGCCTCGACTCGCTGATCGCGATCGTGCCGTTCGGCACCTCGGCGCGGCCCCCGGTTCAGGCGCGCCATGCGATCAAGGGTGCCGAGGCCGGGATCGCCGGAGGCGACAAGGTTGTCCTGTGGGGAGGCGGCGTCTACAACTGGTTCGACCCGCTCACCCTCGTGCGGGCGATCGATGTCGTCCGGGTCCAGGTGCCCGAGGTGAGGCTGTACTTCCTGGGGATGAAGCACCCGAACCCGGACGTTCCTGAGATGGCCGTGGCCGCCAGGTGCCGTGAGCTTGCCGACGAGCTGAACCTGACCGGGAAGCACGTGTTCTTCAACGAAGGCTGGGTGCCCTACGAGCAGCGTGCCGACTACCTTCTCGACGCGGATGTCGGTGTCAGCTGCCACTTCCAGCACGTCGAGACCGAGTTCTCTTTCCGGACACGAATCCTCGACTACCTGTGGGCCGGGTTGCCGATCGTCACTACCCAGGGAGACTCGTTCGCGGCGCTCGTCGCTGCGGAGGACCTGGGTATGGCGGTTCCCGCGGAAGATATTGGCGCCCTCGCCGCGGCGCTGACTGAGGCCCTCACCTCGGACTCCGCCCAGCAGCGCCACCGGGAGAACGTCAAACGCGTTGCGGAGGACTTCTGGTGGCCGCGGGTTCTCGAGCCGTTGCTCGAATTCTGCCGCGAGCCGGTCCGATCGGCCGACGCCGAGCGCATCGCCCTGGAGGCATTGAGTGCCCCACGGGCCGGCGGTCTGTGGGCACGGGGCATGGCGGACCTGCGGGGCGCCGCGCGACAGTTCCGCAGCGGTGGCATCAGACAGGTCGTGGCCAAGGTGCGGTGGCGGGCAGCACGACTGAGGCAGGCACGTCGGCGTTAGCGGGTTCCGCTGCGTTCAGCGGATCTTTCGGAGGTTGGTGAAGGGGTCCTCATAGGCGATCGAGCGCCATTGAGTGTGCAGATGGCTCATCTCAAACGGCTCGACGCGGGCTTCGCGCGTAGAAGACTCATAGTGGTGCAGCACCGCGAACGGCGTGCACACCACCCGCAGCCCACGTCGAATGAGCTTGAAGCAGTAGTCGACGTCGTTGAAGTTCAGCGGCAGGTCGACCGTGAGCCCGCCAACGTCTGCGAAGACGTCACGCCCTGTCAGGAGGCACGCACCGGTGACGGCAAGATAGTCCAGGTCGAGCGTGCCCATGCCAAAGTGAGCGCCATCGTCCTTCTCGAACTCGAAGGCGTGAGCGGGCTGCCAGATGTCGTTGTGGACGACTCCGAGATGCTGGATCCGCGAGTCCTCGAACAGCAGCTTTGCGCCGACAGCGCCAATCGTGGGGTCCTGGGCAACCCCGACCATCCGCTCGAGCCAGCGAGGCTCGATGACCTCGGTATCGTCGTTGAGCAGCAGCAGGAGCTCGCCGCGGGCGACCCGCGCACCCTCGTTGATCGAGCCCGAGAAGTTGAAGTCGCCCGTGACAGGTGCCACCGTGAGGCGCTCTCCGGCGAGGGCGGCTACCTCATCGATCGCGGCCTGGGGTGTGTCCTTGCCGGTGACAAGCACGAGCTCCCAGCTGTCATAGGTCGTGCGTTCGACCAGGGCACGCACACAGTTCGTGACGAGCCGGAGGTCCTCGCCACGCACCTCACGTCGCCCGCCGATCGTCGGGATGATCACTGAGACCAGCGGGTTGTCCCCGATGGTGCGCCAGCTACGGACCGAACCGGGAAGGTCGGCGGGCTCGACGTCGGCCTCCACCCCCGTCCTGCGGAAGTGGGCCTGCACGATGTCGACGGCAGCGCTCGTGCTGTCGGCAGTAACGGCGGGCGCGGCCGGGCGGGTCACACCAACTGCAGGGATGTGCTCGACGATGGCGCCGGCATCGGTCACCCGCAGATGAGCATCCCACTCCTCGACCCCGGCGGTGCCCCTACGGAATCCGCCACAGCTCACCAACAGATGCCGGCGGACGAGGCACAGCCGGCCGAGGTAGGAGAGCCCGAGCAGATACTCGGGATTCCAGCCCGGCTTCGTGAAAATTCCCCCGGCGCCCGTACCGGGCCACTGTTCGTCGGTGTACAACACATCAACGAGCGGGCGACCCTCGAGGTACTCCACCATCGCCGCGAGAACCCCCGGCTCGACGATGTCGCCGGAACCAAGTACCCCGACATACGTCCCCGCGGACACTTCAAGTGCCTTCTGGAGCGCGATGGCAGGTGCGTCGATCGTGCTCTTCTCCTGGCCCGTGCTCGCCCACCGTAGTCGCCCAGCGGGAGCAGACTCAGTGAGCGCCCGAAGGTCTGGAGGCTCTCGTGGTCCCGCAAGCACGAGCTCCCATCGGCTGTCGACGCTGTCGCGGAATACGGTCGAGACGGTGACGGCCAGTGAAACGTCGTCACCTGCCGCCAGAACAAGCGAGAGGATCGGCGTGCTCATCGGCGGACGAGCCGTCGCGGGACACGCAGCACGCGCGCCGCACGACGGCTGAGCCGCCAGGAGAGCGTGGCTTGGATCGTCTCAAGCTGGGACTGTGCCGAAAGGGATCGGGCCTGAGAGGCGGCGACCTCAACGTCCCGCTCATGCAGTGCGGCAGTCTGCTCTCGCAGGATCGCGTCTCGGACCGCAACCGCGGCGAGCGCGATACGCAGCTCAGCCATGAGCGCGTCGAGCCGTCGGTGCAGAGCGGCATTCTCGGTCTCGACCGAGGTGGCTGCGATGGCTGAGCGGACGGCCCTGTCCTTCTTCGCCAGCTCGGCGTGCCACGCTTCGGGGGTCGGCAGGGAATCGGTTGGCATAGTGAACACGGTAGAGCACTGCGACCGGCAGGTCGGTCCGCTTGCCGGTTGCCAACTACAGTTGGCCTCGTGCGCGTCGTCCAGGTCTCGGCCCATTACCCTCCGAACTTCGTCAGCGGGGGAACTCTCGTGCCGCAACGGGTCGCACGCGACCTGATCAGCCGCGGCCACGAGTCGTTCGTCTATGCCGGGTACCTTGACGAGAAGCGCACTCCTCTGGAGACCTGGGATGAGACAGACCCGCACGGTGTGCGCGTCGGCTGGATCGTCACGACACCGTGGACGGCATGGTCAGACCCCCGCAACACGGTCAACCCGCCGGTAGAGGACGCGTTCAGGAGCTGGCTCGAGCAGGTCCGGCCCGACGTCGTGCACCTGCACTCTCTGCAGACGCTCGGAGGCGGCATGGTCCGGGTCGCGAAGAGTGCCGGCGCGGTGGTGGTCCTGACGATGCATGACTTCTGGTGGACCTGCGCCCGCCAGTTCCTCACGTCCGCGCAGCTGCGGCCCTGCAGCCTGGTGGTGAGCTGTGGCAGCTGTCCCTGCGCGGTGAGCCACGACTGGCTTGAGAAGCGGAACGCCGGACTGCAGGCGATGCTCGAGGATGTGGACGTCGTCCTCGCGCCGTCGGCGTCTTCGGCGAGGGTCCTGATTGCCAACGGGATTGACGCGCGCAAGGTGAGGGTGGACGAGAACGGGCTTCCGGACGGGGAGGCTCCCGGTGGGTCACGGGTCCCGACCGACGCCACCTCGCCGCTGAGGTTGATGTACGCCGGTGGTCCCGATCCGATGAAGGGCATCGAGGTCCTCCTCGAGGCACTGGGTCGGGTGCCCCGGGATGATCCGTGGACCATGGACCTCTTCGGCGTCGAGTCAACCGATCGCGACCTCCCGCCGTGGGTGCGAGCTCTGCCCGCATACGCACCCGGCGAGCTGGGCACGGTGCTGGGTAGCCACGACGTGCTCATCCTGCCGTCAGTCGTGCGGGAGTCGCACTCGATCCTGACCAGGGAGGCACTGCTGGCCGGCCTTGCGGTGATCTGCACAGACACCCTCGGTCCCGAGGAAGCCGTGCAGCATGGGGTCAATGGGCTCGTCGTGCCGGCAGGCGAACCCGAACCCCTCGGCACCGCGATCTCGCGGCTGACGGGAGACCGCGACATGGTGACCGGGATGCAGCAGGCAGAGCTCGTCGCGCCGATCCGCAAGTTCCGGGACCAGATGGATGGGCTTGAGGAGCTGTACCTGGAACTGGTCGCCGCCAGGACAGGGACTGTGGGGACGGCAGGGAGCGCCCGGCACGTGGATAGCCTGCTCCGTTCGCCGGCGGTTCTCGAGGCGGAGGAGACGTTGCTTCACCGTGTCCTGTTCGTCGCCGGTATCCACGGCGCGCCGCTGCGCTACCGCGGCCACCTGCCGGCCGAGGCGCTGCGGCTGCGGGGGCACGAGGTCGAGGTGCGTCACTACCGGGACCCTGCGCTCGCACAGCTCGCGACCTGGGCCGATGCGCTCGTCCTCTACAGGGTGCCCGCCACCAGCCAGATCCTTGACCTCATCCGAGAGGTGAGACAGAGGGCCAGGCCCGTGCCCGTCCTCTTCGACATCGACGACTTGATCTTCGACCCTTCCCTGATGGGTCTGGTCCACGGCCTGGCGAACCTCCCGGAGACCGAGCGGGAGCTGTGGTGGCGGGGGGTTGCGCGCTATCGCACGACGATGGAGCTCTGCGACGGCTACGTCGGAAGCACGCAGGCTCTCTGCGATCACGCCACCGAGGTCACCGGTCTGCCTGCGTTCCGGTTCGCCAACGGCGTCGGTCGTGACCTCGCCAGGATCAGTGACCGCGAGGCCTCGAGGCCGCGCGCCGCTGGTCCGCTACGGCTGGGGTACTTCAGCGGCACCAAGACCCACGACGCAGACTGGGCTGTCGTGGAGCCAGCCGTCATCGAGGTGCTCAGCTCAAGGCCCGATGTCGAGCTGTGGATCGGGGGACCGCTGACCACGGGGGCTGAGCTGCGGTCATTCGGCGACCGAGTTGTCCGCCTTCCGATGCTGCCGTGGACCGAGCTCCCGGGGAGGCTTCGCGACCTGGATATCAACCTGGCGCCCCTCGTCCCCGATAGTCAGTTCAACGACGCGAAGTCCGCGATCAAGTGGCTCGAGGCCGCGCTTGTGGAGACTCCTACCGTGGCCTCCCCCACCCAGCCGTTCGTCGAAGCCATCGACATCGGCCGCACCGGCATACTGGCCACCACTCAGGACGAGTGGGTCACCGCCATCGAGTCCCTGCTCGATGACCCGCTGCTGCGCCGGCGGATCGGCACCCAGGCACGTCGTGAGGCGCTGCTGCGCTGGGGCCCTCATGTACAGGCCGATCGATACGTGGAGATCCTGCGGGAGACTGCGCATCACCTTCGCACGCACGGCCCAAGGTCGGCGACAGGCTGGGAGCCCGTTGTTGACGATGAGCCCCTGGACGCGGCAGAGGGCTGGCTCGAGCCCTATCCCGGAGCGGGACTGCGGCCGACACCGACAGCGTTCACCTGGTTGAGGTCATCCGGGGCAGCCCGACGGCTCTCGGCTGCGCGCCGCGTCTATCGAACGTCCGGAACCGCCGGGGTCGCACGTAAGACCGTGAAGACGCTCCGGCAAGGGCGATAGACCTCAGAGCACCGTGACGTTCTTGCATCCGATGCGCGGGTTCGTCCCGCCGGCGGAGTCGATGGCGT
>JBDTWH010000088.1:0-10743 GCA_040006795.1 Actinomycetota bacterium
GCATGAGTCGCGAAGGGCTCTACAAGGCACTATCTGCCGACGGCAACCCAAGCTTTGCGACCATCATGAAGGTTGCCAGGGCTCTCGGGCTCAAGCTCCACTTCGGCTCCGTCGCCTGACGGCGGGCCACTGCCAGCGAACCTCCACCATGGGAGACAGATTCCACTTCAACGTCTCAAGGACTGCTCCGGCACAAGTCAACCTTGTGAGTCCTTGAAAAGTCCTTGGTAGGTTCATCTGCCACCATCAAGCGTCAACCCTCGCAAACGGCATATGTGCAGGTCAGACCCCTTATGCCAACAACTATCAACAATCCTCAGTCACGCATGCCTAGTAGGAGACCAAAAAGGCCGCCTGAGTCCCTCAGACCTCTGACCCTGATCTGCACAGGAACAGTCAGAGCGCCCCATCAGTCCGCACGTGGTCCGCAGAATCGCCGGGATGGCGTCGCCATCCCGGCTGGACCTGGACCATCGCAACCCAACAGGGCGCACCCACGCGCCACGCACCCGCCGAACACAGCGACGCCCGCCTCGTCCCTCCTGAGGCGGGTGTTGTTGTGTCGGGTGGTCCGCGTCCCGAGCGCCCTGTCTATTGCACTAGTAATCTCCAACAACCTCACGCTCAGCACAAGGGCCGAACGTCCCGAGGACGTTTGCATGGGCCTTTCCTGCTGTCGGGTTCTTCACCTGTCTCGTCTCGTCATTCCGATGCAGATCTTTGCGAGCGTCACGGGCCGCCAAGCTCGTCGAGCGCCACGGCGCTGACCAGGGCAACCGCCGCGGCCAGGAGAATGATCGGGAGCTGGGTGATGCCCTCGGTCCCGAGCAGCAGCACGACCAGCACGATGGAGGTCACCGGCAGGCGGAGGACCGCGGTGGTGGCCGCGGTCATCCCGATCGCGATCCCGGCCGTGACCCCCAGCCCGGGCAGGGGCCCGACCAGCACGCCGAGGACGGCGCCGAGAAACACCGCGGGGAACGTGGGCCCTCCGCGGAACGATCCGAGCGAGATCCCGTAGGCCGCGCCCTTGAAGGTCAGCAGGAGCAGCAGCGCGACGATCGACCAGCTGTGCGGCGAGCTGACGAGCTCTGGGAGAGCAGCCTGTCCGGACTGGAGCACGTCCAGCGGCGAGCGTCCGGTGACAAGAGAGAACGTCGCGGCGCAGGCACCCACGAGCAGCCCCGCGATCGTGGTGGTGGCGAGGGTGTGAGCGGCTGTCTGTTGCGCGATCCGCAGACCCAGGCGCCGGCAGAGCTGAGCGCCGACGGCGGCAAGGACGGCGAGCGGGACGACCCAGAGCAGGTCCCCCCAGTCGACCGTTGCGGCCGGCAGGCCCGGAATCGTCAGGGACGGCACGGATATCCCGGTCCAGTCCCCCAGCCCGGTGAAGATCAACGCGCCGATCCCGCTGGACACCAGACAGGGCAGCAGCACGAGCAGGACCTGACGCCCGGCAAGGCCCACGACCTCGAGCATGAGCACGGCGGCGACCAGGGGGTTGCCGAAGATGGTCGCGATGGCTGCTGCCGAGCCGGCGGCGGCGACCAACGTCACCCCTTGCGGCGACTCGCGGAGCCGGGTCCGGTTGGCGGCCAGTCTCGACAGGCCGCCTCCGAGGGCGATCAGGGGCGCCTCGGGGCCGATGACGGCGCCCAGCACCAGGCTGAGAGCAGCCGCAAGGAGCACCCCGGTCAGGTCGATGGGCTGGGTCATGCCGCCGCCCATGCCGTTGGCCGCGACATGCCCACCCCGGCCGGGAAGCCTGGCCACCACGAGTCCGACGAGCACCCCGGCCAGGCCCAGCACCACGACGGCATACCAGGCTTTCGGCTCATCCCAGCCGAGGTCCTTCGGCAGCGTCTGCCAGACATACTTCTCCATCGCGCTCACCGCGGCCAGGAAGCCGAAGGCGATGGCAGCGATCGGCAGCCCGACCACGGCGGCCGCCAGCAACAGGACGTGGTATCCGCGGCTGCGCAACACGCTCGTGAGGTCGGGCGGAGACATTGAGGCCTGGTTCGGTGAAGCCCCGGAGCCGGGGCTCTCGCTCGGTGAGGTCATGACGTGGTCCCCTCCTGATGGCCGCTGCCATCGCTGCCTTCCCGCTGGTCGCCGCCCTGACCTGCGGATCGCCTGCGCCCCTCGCCGACAGCACTCCGGAAGGCCTGGACGCCAAGACCCAGAATTGCGAGGTCCAGCACCATCTGGGCCATGACGAACACCCGGGCGCTCTGGCTGGTTGCCGTGATGTCACCGAATCCGACCGTGGAGAAGACCGTCAGGGTGAAGTAGAGCGCATCGGTCCGGCTGAGCTGGTGGGTGCTGAAGTTGACCGCATCATCCTGCGCCAGCAGGACGTATGTCGTCGCGTACATCAGCAGGAACAGGGGCGCGGTGAATGCCAGGGCCTCGACCGCACGCACCGCCGGATATCGGCTCCGGGTGATCGCCCGTACCTGCAGGAGGATCAGGACAAGAAGAACTCCCAGACCGACGGCCAGCGACAACGGAAGGTGGACGCCTTTGAGGTCCTCTATGGGCACCAGGTAGTAGAGCGCGACGAGGACGAACGCACTCGCCAGCGAGCGAAACAGCACCCATCCGAGCATTCGACGGCGCTGAGCGCGGCTCATCGACGTCCCTGCCCCGAGAGCCTGGTCCGTGGTCATAAGAACAGGAGGGTATGAGGTGCTCCCGGGCACCACGTCCTACACAGCGGATGAACCGGGGATGGGCGTTGGCGGGACTTTGTCCCCTTGGCGTCATACTGATGGCGCCGTAGGTTTCTACCGGTAAGGACTGACCAATCAAGTTTTGGGCAGTTTTGGGCAGTTCTACTCTCTCGGAGGACGACGTGGCGGACGCTGCAACAGACGTGACCTGGGCATGTGTCGATGGCAACGAGGCGGCTGCACGCGTCGCCCACGCCTGCAGCGAAGTGATCTCGATCTACCCGATCACCCCTGCTTCGACCATGGGCGAGCACGCCGACGCCTGGAGCGCCGCGGGGACGCGCAACCTGTGGGGCTCGGTCCCCGAGGTCGTCGAGATGCAGTCAGAGGCCGGCGCCGCCGGTGCACTGCACGGCGCGGTCCAGAAGGGCGCACTCGGCACGACCTTCACGTCGTCCCAGGGCCTGCTCCTGATGCTGCCGAATATGTACAAGATCGCCGGTGAGCTGTCCCCCTGCGTGATCCACGTCGCAGCGCGCACGCTGGCCACCCACGCACTCTCGATCTTCGGCGATCACTCGGACGTGATGAGCGCACGGATGACCGGCTGGGCGATGCTCTGCTCGTCATCCGTCCAGGAGGCGCACGACTTCGCCCTCATCTCCCACGCAGCCACCCTGCGCTCGCGCATCCCGTTCATGCACTTCTTCGACGGGTTCCGCACCTCTCACGAGATCAACAAGATCGCCGTGGTCGACGAGGACCTGATGCGGGCCATGCTGCCCGACGAGCTGGTGCTGGAGAACCGGCTGCGCGGGCTCACCCCCGACGCGCCGACCGCGCGCGGCACCGCCCAGAACCCCGACGCCTTCTTCCAGGGCCGCGAGGCCAGCAACTCCTACCACAATGCCGTGCCCGGGATCGTCGAGCAGACGATGGACGAGCTCGCAGAGCGCACGGGGCGCCGATACAACCTCGTCGACTACCACGGGGCCCCGGACGCCGAGCGGGTCATCGTGATCATGGGCTCAGGCGCCGGCGCCGTGGGCGAGGCCGTCGACACCCTCGTCGCCCGTGGAGAGAAGGTCGGGTACCTCACCGTTCGGCTGTACCGGCCGTTCCCGGTCGAGGCCTTCCTGGCAGCCCTGCCGGACAGCACGAAGCACATCGCGGTTCTTGACCGCTGCAAGGAGCCGGGCGCGCCGGCCGAACCGCTGCACCTGGATGTCTCAACCGCCCTGATGGACAGCGTCATGTTCAACGGTGGCGGCTCACTGCCGACCGTTATCGGCGGCCGCTACGGCCTGTCGAGCAAGGAGTTCACCCCGTCCATGGTGGCCGGGGTCTTCACCGAGCTCGGTCGCGACACCCCGAAGCGCCGCTTCACCGTCGGCATCGTCGACGACGTCACCCACCTCTCGCTGGACACCGATCCCGACTTCGTCGTGCCGCACACCGCGGTCACCGCAGTCTTCTTCGGACTCGGCTCCGACGGCACGGTCGGTGCCAACAAGAACTCCATCAAGATCATCGGCGAGGGCACCGACCAGTTCGTGCAGGGCTACTTCGTGCTCGACTCGAAGAAGTCCGGCGGAGGGACCGTCTCGCACCTGAGGTTCGGCGACGACGAGATCCGCTCGACGTACCTGATCGAGTCGGCCGATGTCATCGGCGTCCACCAGTTCTCGCTCCTGCGCACGGTGAAGGTGCTGGAGCTGGCCAAGCAGGGCGGCACACTCCTGCTGAACGCGCCGTACCCGGCCGACCAGGTCTTCGACCAGCTACCGGTCGAGGTCCAGCAGCAGCTGATCGACAAGGACCTGAAGCTCTTCGTGATCGACGCGCACGCCGTCGCCAGAGACGTCGGTCTCGGAGCGCGGATCAACACGATCATGCAGCCCTGCTTCTTCCACGTCTCCGGGGTGCTGCCCGCCGATGAGGTCATCCCGCGGATCAAGGCGTCGATCGAGAAGGAGTATGGCAAGCGCGGCCGCAAGGTCGTCGAGAAGAACTTCGCAGCCGTCGACCGGGCGCTCAGCGAGCTGAGTGAGGTCAAGATTCCGGCCGCGACGACGAGCACCCTGCACCGGATGCCGCCGATGCCCGACAACGCCCCCGAGTTCGTCCGCGAGGTCACCTCGCGTCTGATTCGTGGTGAGGGTGACCTGCTGCCGGTCAGCGCCATGCCGGCGGACGGCACCTGGCCCACCGGCACCGCCCAGTGGGAGAAGCGGGCGATCGCCCAGGACCTGCCGGTCTGGGACCCGGATCTCTGCACCGACTGCGGCAAGTGCGCCGTGACCTGCCCGCACACCGCGGTGCGGATCAAGATCTTCCCCAACGAGCAGCTCGAAGGCGCACCCGAAGGGTTCCAGAGCAAGGCCTTCAAGTCGAGGGACCTGCCCGACTACCAGCTCAGCATCGCCATCGCGGCCGACGACTGCACGGGCTGCGGGATCTGCGTCGACGTCTGCCCGGCCGTCTCCAAGAGCGACCCGAGCCACAAGTCGCTCGACCTCGTCTCTGCGCTGGAGAACCGTGACGCGTTGAGGACGAGCTACGAGCACTTCCTGACCATCCCGGAGGTGGACCGCACGAAGGTGCGCCACGACACGGTCAAGGGCGTGGCCCAGCTCCAGCCGTTGTTCGAGTTCTCGGGTGCCTGCGCGGGCTGCGGCGAGACGCCATACCTGAAGACGCTGACCCAGCTCTTCGGCGACCGGATGATCATCGCCAACGCCACCGGCTGCTCGTCGATCTTCGGCGCCAACCTTCCGACGACCCCGTACACCGTGAACGCCGAGGGCCGGGGCCCTGCGTGGGCGAACTCGTTGTTCGAGGACAACGCAGAGTTCGGTCTGGGCCTGCGCCTGGGCTGGGAGCAGCAGAACGGCGAGGCCCGCCGGTATGTCGGCGAGCTCGACGCCCTGATCGGCGCTGACCTGGCCGAGGCACTGCTGGGCGCAGACCAGAGCGACGAGGCGGGGATCGCAGCCCAGCGAGACCGGGTCGAGCTGCTCAAGACGAAGCTTGACGCCGCCACGAACGACCCCAACGTGATCCTCCAGGCATCGGCCGTGAGGCACCTTCGCAGCCTGGCCGACGAGCTCGTCGAGAAGACCGTGTGGATCGTCGGTGGTGACGGCTGGGCCTACGACATCGGCTACGGCGGACTCGACCACGTGCTCGGCTCGGGCCGCAACGTCAATATCCTGATCCTGGACACCGAGGTCTACTCCAACACCGGCGGCCAGGCGTCGAAGTCGACTCCTCGCGGGGCGTCGGCCAAGTTCGCGGCGTCGGGCAAGTCCACGGCGAAGAAGGACCTCGGCGCGATCGCCCAGGTCTACGGCGACGTCTACGTTGCGCAGGTCGCGATCGGCGCGAACGAGCAGCAGGCCGTGCGGGCCATGCTCGAGGCGCAGGCTCACCCCGGCGTCTCGGTCGTCATCGGGTACAGCACCTGCATCGCTCACGGGATCGAGATGTCGACCTCGATGACGCACCAGAAGGAAGCGGTGTCCAGTGGCTACTGGCCGCTGTACCGTTTCCGCCCGAGCGAGGAGGCCGAAGGCCACCCGTTCAAGCTGGACTCGAAGAAGCCGACCACGTCGTTGCGGGACTTCGCCCTCGCCGAGACCCGGTTCTCGATGCTGGCCCGCAAGGACAGCGAGCGCAGCGATCACCTGCTGGCCCTGGCCCAGGCGGACGCGGACGAGCGATGGAGGCTCTACTCGCAGATGGCCGGCATGGAGCGGACCGTCGCGCACGAAGAGGCTGCGGACGACGAGCCGGAAGTGGCCGTGTCCGCCGTCCCGGAGAAGTAGCAGGACCCTGTCACCCGCCTGGCCTCCACCATGACAAGACGTGTCGCGGTGGAGGCCAGGCGAGGTTGTGGGCTGCGCCATCTAGTCCTTGCGTCGCTCCAGGACCCTGACCAGGGCATCGACCACGCGAGGGTCGTACTCGTAGCCCAGCCCCAGGTTGATCCGCTCCATCGCGGCACTGCGTCGCGCGCGGGTGGGAAGGCTCCCGGCCATGTCGTCATAGGCGTTGCAGACCTTGATGATCCGGCTGGCCAGCGGCAGGTCCTCGCCCAGCTCACGAACATGGCGGTATGACGTGGTCTGTGCTTCCAGGATGACTGCCACCTTGTCAAGGACCCCGGTCCGACGGACGATCTCGGCGCCATCGTGGGCGATCTTGCGCTGATCCGCCGGTGCCGCCAGCACGGTAGCGCCGCCGGGGATCGGCTCCGTCAGCGAGACCTGGCCGATGTCGTGCAGCAGTGCGGCATACTCCAGGTCGAGCACCTCTCGCTCCGACATCCCCAGGTGCTGGCCCATCGCGCGGGCGAGCTTAGCCACGCGAGACGCGTGCCCCGGCTCCGTGTAACCGCCGAACTCGGTCAGCCGCGACAGCGTGCGGATCATCTGCCGATAGGTCCGCCGGATGGCGCTCTGGCGTCGCACGGCAAACTGCGTCAGCACCAGCGGAAAGAGGAACAGGGGGATGGCGACCACGCCCAGCGGTCGCTCGCCCAGAGCGACGATGGCGCCGGTGGTGCTGAGTGCGGCGGTGAGGCCGAACCCGGCCATGAACTCATCCTGGAGAGTCCTGCGGAAAGGTGCCTGAGAGCGGGCCGCCCGAACGATGGCCAGCAGGAGCATCTCAACCGTGAGCCCGAAGGCGCAGATGAGCACCATGACCAGAGCAAGCCGGTCGGGTGCCCAGCCAGCCTGCAGCTCCAGCATCGTGCGACCCGCCGAGATCGGAAGCTCCCGGAAGATCACCGCTGCGGTCGTGATCCCGACCAGGCTGTTGGCCAGGTCGCTCAGGCGGACGGGGCGCCGGCGGACCAGGCTAGGGATCAACCCGAGCGCCATCGCAACAGCCGTCACCGCTACGACCAGCGGGGCTCCGTAGCGCGCGGACGTACCGCTGGGGCAAGCCACCGTCATGGCCATGGCCATGGCAGCGGCCGTGGCCAGCGGAGCCGTATGACGACTGGCCTCCTGCCTGACGCGGTACACCTCGCCGATCACGATCACGACGAAGAAGACCCCCAACATCGGCAGCAGCGGCCGGATCAGGTAGCTCGGGGCCTCATGGAGGCGAACCCGGATGACCAGCAGGGCGCCGAGCGTCAGCACCAGGGCAAAGGCCCCGCTGAGAAGCTCGAGCCGGACACCCCTCACCCGGTTTCTCATGGCACCTGCTCAGAGCCCGCGAGGCCGGCCATCAGGTCGGACGAGACGGGGTCGTCGTGGTCGAAAGCGCTGCCCGCTGTCACCATCAGGGCAGGGTCGAGCCTTGTGGGCTCCCAGGGGTGCCGGTCCAGGCCTCGCTCCAGGGCTGCGACGACCAACGGGTCGAGCTGGCTCCCCGCGCGTTCCCGCAACTCGGCCAGAGCCTCTTCAACGGTGCAGGCCTCACGGTGAAATCGTGACGTCGTGAGCGAGTCGAAGGCATCCGCAACGGAGATGATGCGCGCCAGCAGCGGAGTGTCCTGGCCGCGAAGACCAGCCGGGTAGCCCAGCCCGTCCATGCGTTCGTGATGGTGCAGGATCGCGTCGGTCGAGTCGCTGAGGAACTCGATGTCGCGAACCATCTCGACGCCAACGGCAACATGGGTGGCAACCTTGTCGAGATCCGACGCCGAGAGCCGGTCGGCCTTGCGCAGGACGCGGGTCGGGATGGCGAGCTTGCCGATGTCGTGCAGAATCCCGGCGAAGCGCAGAGCTTCGGTCTCCTGATGGCTCAGAGCCAGAGCCCCTGCCATCAGGCCGCACAGGCTGGCGACCCGTTCGCTGTGGCCCCTGGTGTACACGTCCTTGGTCTCCACTGCGGCGACCAGCGCGCTGAGGGTGCGCTCGCGGGCACGCTGCTCGTCGCCATACTGGACAAAGGCCCAGCGCGCCACGAACAGCGGCGCAAGGATCAGCACCGCGCTTGCCGGTCCGACCCCGGCAGGCACCCAGAGGATCACGAACAAGAACCCGATGAGCCCGTAGCCGATGTAGGCCGGACCGGAGGTCTCCAGCATTCCCAGAATGAACCTGCGCATCGGGGTTCCGCGGGTCAGCCGGACGATCCCCGACAAGATCACCGCGTTCAGCACGCAGATCACGACGTCGGCCGCGATCAGCGGGAGACCCACGTGCACCGTGAGGAAGGCGTCACCCCCCGATGCGCTCACCTCGGTGGCACGGCCAGCCATGGTGGCACCCCCGGCCATGAGGTAGACAAACCCCCCGGCGGCTCCGATGACAGCGGTCATGCTGAGGTTGAAGACCCGCACTTCGAACCTCTGCTTCTCGAACACCATCAGGTAGGTCACCGCGCCGACGGCGGCCGCTCCGAGCGGACCGATCAGGGCCACGGCGGCCAGCAGGATGATGCTGGCGAAGGAGAAGCCGATCCGCCCCCCGACATTGCGTTCCTTCGAGGTCGAGCCCAGGACACCCAGCACACCAAGCACCACCAGGGTGACGACGTCGTTGTCCGAGGGTGGACCGCTGGAGGTCAGCGGGTGGCCTCGCCAGGCCACGACCGCCAGGGAAGACGCAATCAGCATGATGACCGCGATGTAGGCCGATACGGCCGGCGAAGGGCTGCCCGCGGCTGGTGGGCGTCCCGTCGAGCCCCTGTCGTTCACTCGACACAACCTACCTGCGGGTCAGCGGGTGCGGGGGGAACTATGGACATCACCACTCACGCGAGTCTCCCCCCGGACAACGACCGGGACGCCTCCCCGGCGTTCTCACGCGCTACCCTCGGACTCGAGGTCCGCAGCGGCGTCGGAACCGGGCAGACTATGAAAGGGAATGAGACTCATGAAGACCAAGTGGGATCTTGCTGCTCTTCCCGGAGGCTGACGAGTGTCGACCCCGCTCCCGCGACCGCACCGGACTTCGCTGCACGTTGCCGACAGCCACGATCTGATCCGCGTGCACGGCGCGCGCGTCAACAACCTCAAGGACCTCAGCGTCGAGATCCCGAAGCGCCGGCTCACGGTATTCACCGGCGTCTCCGGCTCGGGCAAGAGCTCGCTGGTCTTCAGCACGATCGCCGCGGAGTCGCAGCGGATGATCAACGAGACCTACAGCGCCTTTGTGCAGGGCTTCATGCCGACGCTGGCCAGGCCGGACGTCGACGTGCTCGACGGGCTGACGACGGCGATCATCGTCGACCAGGAGCGGATGGGCGCCAACGCCCGCTCCACCGTCGGCACCGCCACCGACGCCAACGCGATGCTGCGCATCCTGTTCAGCCGGCTCGGGAAGCCGCACATCGGCTCGCCCCAGGCGTTCTCCTTCAATGTCGCCTCGGCCCACGGCGGCGGGGCGATCACCGTCGAGCGTGGGTCCAGCAAGGCCGTGAGACGGAGCTTCTCCGTCACCGGGGGCATGTGTCCACGTTGCGAGGGCATGGGCAGTGTGACCGACTTCGACCTGTCTGCGCTGTACGACGACAGCAAGTCGCTCAACGAG
Source organism: Actinomycetota bacterium (assembly GCA_040006795.1). GTDB lineage: Bacteria > Actinomycetota > Actinomycetes > Actinomycetales > Dermatophilaceae > UBA4719. The sequence goes on from JBDTWH010000088.1 coordinate 10,169, forward strand.
GGTGCGCTCACGATCCCCGGCTACAGCGTCGACGGCTGGTACGGCCGCATCTACGGTGGCTCCGGCTTCCTCGACCCGGACAAGCCGATCCGCCGGTACACCAAGAAGGAGCTCCACGACCTGCTCCACAAGGAACCGACCAAGATCAAGGTGGCGAACGTCAACCTGACGTACGAGGGGCTGATCCCGAGAATCCAGAAGTCGTTCCTGTCCAAGGACGTCGACACCCTGCAGCCGCACGTCCGCGCCTTCGTGGATCGGGCGGTGACGTTCACCGTCTGCCCCGAGTGCGGCGGCACCAGGCTCAGCGAGGGGGCTCGCTCGTCGAAGATCAGGGGGATCAACATCGCCGACGTCGCCGCGATGCAGATCAGCGACCTTGCGGCGTGGGTGCGCGGCCTTGGAGACTCATCGGTGGCCCCGCTGCTCGAGGCGCTGCGGCACACCCTCGACTCGTTCGTGGAGATCGGGCTGGGCTACCTCTCGCTCGACCGGCCGTCGGGCACGCTGTCGGGCGGCGAGGCGCAGCGCACCAAGATGATCCGCCACCTCGGCTCCTCGCTCACCGACGTCAC
>JBDTWH010000089.1:0-11386 GCA_040006795.1 Actinomycetota bacterium
GACTCCTGGCCGAAGGCGGCCTCGACCTGCTCGGCGGGCATCGCCAGGAATGGGCCGAAGTCGCCCACCTGGGACTCGTGCGCCGCCATCGCGGCCCGTTTCGCGGTCATCGCCGCCCGAACGTCAATGACGGTGGTGATCTCCGACTCGGGAAGGCCGAACTCTGAGACGTCCGGCGGAGCAACCCCGTCCGCCCACTGCGGGTTGCTGGCCATGAGCCTGACCATCTGGTCGCGATTAACGGTTGCTTCGTACACCTGGGTGACCCCGGCCAGCTCAGCGGCCCGGACACCGACGACGTGTACACGGACGTGGTCGGGATGCCCGTAGTTGCCGTGCGGGTCGTAGACGGTGAGCACGTCGGCGTCCTCCTCGACCAACACCTGCGCCAGCCGCGACGCGGCGATCTCGACGTCCACGTTGCAGAACGCGTCCACCCGCGCGTTGTCAGGGGTGCCGGCCATCCCCGAGTCCGGGTAGCCGAGCATCTCCAGCCGGTGCACGCCGAGTGCCCGGGCTGAGGCCTCGAGCTCGCTACGGCGCCGGTCGGCGAGCCGTTCGCCCTCGGCCAGCAAACCCTCCGGTACCTCTCCCAGCGCGCCGTCGGTGGCGGTCACCAACACGACACGGTGTCCGGCATCCGCTGCGAGGCGCATGACTCCACCGGTGGTGAATACCTCGTCGTCGGGGTGGGCGTGGAAGCATACGAGGACTCCCGTGGTGGGCACCTGACCAGGGCCATCCTGCCGTCGTCTCACTGCTGCTCACTCCTGATCGCTGCGAGAGCTTGACTCTTCGTCGAGCCCGGATGCTTCTTCGCGCTGCCGGTGGGAGCTCGTCGTGTCGATGCGGACCATGCCGAGCAGCCTCCCTCCCCGGCACCTGCGGGAAGTTGCGCAGCCGCATGGTGGTGACACCTTCCGATGACTTCCGAGGCAGTCACGATGAGGTCAACGGCGCGGCGGCGCTGACCATTCCGGTCCTGGCCGGTGGGGTCGACCGGGCAGCCACGGCGTCGCCTTGGGTGACACGAGGTGCGAGCTCGCCCGCCCCTACAGAACCCGGGTGGAAGTCCGGTGTGGCTCGTGGAGACGAATGAGGTTTCTGCCGGCGTCTTTGGCCTCGTACATCGAGATGTCAACGGCGTGGAAGAGTTCGTTCATGCTGGTCCCCGACGCCGGGTACGCCGCCACGCCCCCACTGAGGGTGCAGCGGATCATCTGGCCCTCGACAACGATCACGTTCAGCTCGCATCGGCCTCTCAGGTCCTCGGCGAACGCCAGTCCCGCCGCAGCGCCGGCGCCGGGCAGGGCGACGAAGAACTCTTCCCCGCCCCATCGGGCCACCAGCGCGCCGGCAGGCGCCCGCTCGCCCATCAGCTCCGCGAGCTCGACCAGCACTGCGTCCCCCGCCAGGTGGCCGTACTGGTCGTTGATGGACTTGAAGCTATCGACGTCGAAGAGGGCCACCGCGAGGGGCTCATCGGTCCGTTCAGCCGTCCTGATCATCGAGGTGAGCTCCTCGACCAGATGGCGCCGGTTGTGCAGCCCGGTCAGGACATCCCTGCTTGCCAGCTCGGCCAGGTCAGACCTGAGCAGCTCGATGGTCTCGACCTGACGGACCAGCTGGGCGTGCGCGGCGGCGAGGCGTCGGATCTGGTTGTTGGACTCGGTCACGTCGCGCGCGACGTACACGGTTCCCAGGTCGCGGTTGTAACGGTCGATGAGCACGGAGTCCCGTACCTGGAACTCGGATCGACCGCTGGGGAGCTGCAACACGATCTCGGTCTCCGGCTCGCCCGGGGTGGGGATGCCCCTGCCCAGGAGCTGCTGGGCTGATTCACCGACCAGGTTGGTGGGCGCGTCCGGGTGCATGCCTCGCAGCAGGCCGATCGCGGCGGTGTTCAGGTCCAGGACCCTCCCGCCGGGGTTGACGACCACGATGGCATCACCGATCTGGTCGAGGATCAGTGCCCGAGCCACGGGACTGAAGGTGAACAGGTGCTGCCGGAAGATCGCGTAGAAGATGACTGTGCCCGCCACGGCGAAGCCGAACGGCGTCGGATCGACGAGGGCGCCGAACCCCCGGGCGAGGTAGATCACGTTGGCCGCAACCGGGATGAGGGTGGCAAGGAGGATGGTGAGCCGCTGCCGCCGGAACGCCGCTGGTCCCTTCCACCAGCCCCACGCGATCAACCCGATCCCCATGGCGAGCGCGGCATAGCTGTACCCCGTATGCAACCAGAAACCCGGGCCATACCCCCACGTGGCAGATCCGGTAAGGCGATCGGCCCCCGCTCCGCTGTACACCCACAGGTGCGAGGGGTTCGTCACCACTGCCACGGTGATCAGCAGCGGCTCGACGAGCAGCAACGCGACGAACCCGCGCCGCGGCGCCCACTGCGGTTGTGCGATGCCGAGCGCCAGACACACGAAGGCGCCAGTCGCAATGCCCACCCCGGGCAAGATCGCCAGCGAGGCGATCGCCGCGGAAGTCTCATGGGTGGCCGCCACGGCTACGGCGTCGGCGACGGATGACACGCCGAGCCCCAGCATCACGACGACCAGGGACACCGCGACGACCGGGTTGTGCGCCCGGCGCCGCCAGGTCAGCACGGCGACCCACACGAACACGACCGCGGCCACCACATAAGCGATCCCGGTTGCATCATTCGGCGCCACTGGGCACCCCCTCTCGGACCACTCCGCGGAGCGGTAGCCGCGTGGCTGGGTCCGTGTCGGCACGGGACCGGTAGAGACTACCGGGCAAGGCCGCAAAGACGGCGTGCGAGACCGCAGTCATCGGCGTAGCAGTGCGATGGGTGGCCGATGCCGAGTTCCCAGTCCCCAGGTCCTTGCGAGCGCGATCATGTGCTTCGTGGCTCGCACGCACTGAGCGCCCCGTGCGAACATCAGGAGATCCCCCTAGGCAAGGCAACAAAGTCAAGCGTGGTGACGACAGTATCGGCATTCCACCCCTGCCCGCTGAAGTACAGCCTCCAGCGCGAAGGCGCCGCGCACCGATGCCCGAACGGGTGGACTAGGTCTGATCATCAACTTGGCAACGATGTCATGGCAGAGCATGGACGACTAGCATGATCCGGGACTGGCCGGCGCGGGCTGTACGACGCGGGCGAGGCGGACGACCCGGGAGCCCGATGATCACCTGGACCGAACGGCAGAGCCACCGGCGCTGGCTGCACGCCGAGACGTTGCGCCTGCTCGAGTTCGGGCAGGGTGCGGTGTCCAGCAATCGAGCAGGCTGGCTTGACGACGACGGCGTGGTCGACGCGACCCGGCCCGTCTTCACCTGGATCACCGCACGGATGGCGCACGTCTATGCGCTCGGGCACCTCCTCGGTGTCCCCGGCAGCCGTGCGGTGGCAACCCGGGCGCTGGCCACGCTGCGGACGTCATTGCACGACGAGAAGTATGGCGGCTGGTACGTCTCGCTCGCGCCGGACGGCAAGCCTGACACCACCAAGAGCGCCTACGCGCATGCTTTCGTCGTGCTGGCGGCCTCGACCGGAACCGTCGCCGGAATCGACGGCGGCCGGGCGCTGCTCGATGACGCTCTCGAGGTGCTCGAGCATTTCTGGGAGCCTGCTGCAGGCCTGCACGCCGACGAGTGGGACCGCACCTGGACGACGCTCGACCCCTACCGTGGGGTGAACGCCAACATGCATGCCGTCGAGGCACTGCTTGCCGCAGGGGATGCAACCGGCCAGATGCGCTGGCACGAACGAGCCGCCACGATCGCTGATCACGTGCTCGCGTGGGCCAGTGTCAACGACTGGCGTATCCCCGAGCACTTCACGAAGACCTGGGTTCCGCAGCCTGAGATGGGCATCGACCACCCCGACGACCCGTTCAAGCCGTATGGCGCCACGGTGGGTCATGGTCTGGAGTGGTCCCGTCTCCTGTTGCAGCTTGATGCGACTCTGCCGGGACGCGCTCCGGAGACGCTGGTCGCCGGGGCGCGCGAGCTCTATGACCGGGCCGTGCGGGACGGATGGTCGGTCGACGGCGCTCCGGGGTTTGTCTACACCACCGACTGGAGCGGGGCGCCCGTGGTGCATACCCGCATGCACTGGGTTGTCGCCGAGGCGATCGGAGCAGCCGCCGCGTTGCACCGGGCGACGGGCGAGATGCGATACGCCCGCGACTACGCCCTCTGGTGGGACTATGCGGCAGAGTTCCTGATCGACCGCGAGCGAGGGTCGTGGCACCACGAGCTCGACCCGACGAATGTGCCGAGCCGCGAGGTGTGGCCGGGTAAGCCGGACCTCTACCACGCGTTCCAGGCGACGCTGCTGCCTCTGCTGCCGCTGGCTCCGGGGCTGGCGGTTGCCCTGAGGGAGGGGCTGTCGGGCCCTGGACAGCCCGGGGACTCCAGCCCGCCCGGGGACTCCGGCCGGCGCCGGGCGCTTGCGCCCCCGACATGAGGACGGAGCGGTCCATGGATGATCGTCACGGGGCGCTGACCCGGGCCTTTGAGCTGGCGGGAGGCTTTCTCGACACGTTGGGTGATCGGCCGGTATGGCCTCGGGCAACGTACGAGGAGATGCTGCGGGCTCTCGGCGGGGCACTGCCCGCTGCCGGCTCCGACCCCGTCGAGGTCGTCGCGGAGCTGGCCCGCCTGGCGGACCCAGGGCTCGCTGGTATCGCCGGGGGCAGGTTCTTCGGCTTCGTCATCGGCGGTGAGCTCCCTGCCGCCCTGGGCGCCGACTGGCTGACCACCGTCTGGGACCAGAACGCCGGTCTCAACTCGGTCGCGCCGGCTGCTGCTGCGGCCGAGGCCATCGCCGGCCAGTGGATAGTTGACGCCCTCGGCCTGCCGGGCGGTACGGCCGTCGGGCTCGCCACCGGCGGCATGATGGCCAACTACACGTGTCTTTCGGCCGCCCGTCACGCGGTGCTGGCCCGGCACGGCTGGGATGTCAACCAGCGCGGGCTCTTCGAAGCCCCCCGGGTGCGGGTTGTCGTAGGCAGGGACCGGCACGACACCATTGACCGGGCCGTCCGCTTCCTCGGGCTGGGGGCGGACTCGGTGCGCGAGGTGGACACCGACGGCCAGGGCCGTCTCGATGCCGGGGTGCTCGCCTCCGTGCTCGAGGCCGACGCAGGACCCGTGATCGTCTGCCTGCAGGCCGGCGAGGTGCACACCGGTGCGTTCGACCCCTTCGCCGACGCGATCGGGATCGCCCGCCGGCATGACGCATGGGTGCACGTCGACGGCGCGTTCGGCCTCTGGGCAGCAGCCAGCCCGCGGTTGCGACACCTGACCGACGGCATGGCCGCCGCAGACTCCTGGGCCACAGATGCGCACAAGACGCTGAACGTCCCCTATGACTGCGGGGTCGCGCTCGTGCGTGATCCGGCGGCGCTCGTGTCAGTGTTCGGGGTCCACGCGGACTATCTGATCGAGGGGGAGGGCGACCCGACGGAACGGGTTCCCGAGCTGTCGCGCAGAGCCCGCGGCTTCCCGGTGTGGGCCGCTCTGCGGAGCCTTGGTGGGGACGGGCTGGCCGCCCTCATCGACCAGCTGTGTGCCCGGGCGACCCAGATGGCCGTCGGCCTGGCCGCGATCCCCGGCGTCGAGGTGGTCAACGAGGTGGCCTTCACGCAGGTCATGACGTCCTTCGGTGACGATGCCCGCACCGCCGAGGCCGGACGCAGGCTGCTGGCTGGTGGTGAGGCCGTGTTCACTCCCGCAACCTGGCGTGGCCGCGCCGTCCAGCGCTGCTCCCTGTCGAGCTGGGCCACGACCCCGGCCGACGTGGACCGGACCGTTGAGGCGGTACGACGGGTCGTCGCCACCTTGTGACTCGCTAGCTCAGGCCTGGTAGGTCATCGACCCGCGAGGAGGAAGAACACCTGCGCCTCGCGGGGGTGACAGGCCGGGTCACGGCTAGATCGTCGAGATGCCGAAGCTCTTGAGCTTGCGATAGAGGGAAGAGCGAGCGATGCCCAGCGTGGCCGCCGCCTGAACCCGGTTTCCGCCTGCGTCCCGAAGCGCGTTGACGATGGCATCCCGCTCGAGGGCCTCCAGCCCGGTGAGCTGACGTCGGGCCGAGTCGAGACAGTAGCCGGGCAGATCCTCGGGCTGGATGTCCCCGACCGGGCGCCGCAGAAGAGCTGCCTCCAGAGCCTCCTCGAGCTGGGTGATGTTGCGTGGCCACGAGTACCGGGCGATCACCCGCATGGCGGCGGGCCCGACCCGGGTCGGGCGTCCCTGGGAGATCTGGTTGAGAACCTGTGACACGACGGTGGCCATATCCTCGGTCCGGTGGCGAAGCGGGGGCACCGTCACGGCCTGCTGGAAGTGGACCAGGAGGTCGCGGAAGGGCAGGTCCGAGTCGAGGTTGGCATCCGACAACGTGGCGGCGAGATAGACGGGCCGGTCACTGTCCGCCAACGCCAGCAGGAACTTGTTGAGCTCCTCAACTCCGTCGGTGGACAGCGCGTCGATGTTCCTGAAGATGTACAGGGTTGGCAGGGTGTTCGCCTCGAGAGCGGCCTCGGCGTCGTCGTAGAAGTAAGGGGAGATGTCGACGGCGTCAATGAGCAGACTCCGGCCGCCCGGGTTCACCCGGTGATAGATCTCGGCGATGAGCGCGAACTTGCCGGTCCCGGTCTCTCCCATGACAAGGAAGGCGTCGTGGCTGGACGATGCCGCTGCGATGTCGCTGCACGCGCGCTTCCACAACGGCGACTGACCGCTGCCGCTCAGCGTGGAGGGGATGAGCAGCTGCGGCAGGCTGAGGTTGGCGCCGCTGCCCAGGACCAGCTGGGGGGCTGGTCGTTCGGCGACGACCTGGCTGGTCGGACTGGCTGCCTCTGCGACCAGCGTGATCTCCAGGACCATGCCGGCAACGTCAGCTCCGACCACGACACGGGTGCCTCTGATGCGGATCACCTTGCCGGTGGACAGCTCGAGCTGATCCACCGTGCGGCCGTGACGGCTCATGAGGTAGCGAGCGTGGTCCTGGATGGTTGCTCGCTCCGTCGGCGTCAGCAGACCCTGGGCCACGGTGTTGGCCATCACGACCGTGCCGCCGATGGCCATGACGCCACCCCGGCACCGGGCGTCGGCGCGGATGAAGGTCTCGAACAGGGCCTGCTGGTACTGGCTGCGGTCGATCAGCAGGTTGCGCTCGATGTCATGGGCGGCTGACCTGACCAGCGAGTGCATCAGCGGGCTGGAGTGCTCGACCAGGCAGCTGATGTCGAGGACGCCTTCGATGCGGCCGCTGAGCGGGTCCCGTATCGGGGTGCCCGAGCAGGCAAACGGTTGGAGAAGCTCATGGAAGTGCTCCGGTCCCACGATCTGGATCGGTTGTCCGGACTCGAACACCGTGCCCACGCCATTGGTACCCATGCCGCCTTCGGCGTAGTCGAACCCCGGCGCGAACGAGACGTTGTCCAGGAGCAGACCGATGCTCGGTGAGTTGTCGACCCTGGTGAGCAGTCGGGCTTTGCCGTCGGTCACCGCAATGCTCAGGGGGATGTTGGAGGTCTCTTCGCTCAACCGGTCGATGATCGGCCGTGAGCAGCGGACCAGCCGCGACGAGGTGTCCAGATCCGAGTGAAATGAGGCCTCGGATGTCGAGGCGTCGACGCCGGCGCTGCGCGATCGCTGCCAGGACGCTGCCACGACCTTGGCGACCGAGCTATCGTGCGCAGACCCGGTGGCGAGGAATCCTGCACGGGCAGCGGTGATGCGTTGGCGCCGGGCTGCGACGTCCGCCATATCAGTCCCTCTTTCTCCCCTGTGGTCACCCAAGAATGCTTTCTCCCCTGTGGTCACCCAAGAATGCCTCTCCGCTGATCAGGGCGGAACCTCTTTCGGTGCTTTCGGGCCTTTTCCGGGTGTCCGAATGTGAGACACGCCTCATGCCGGGGACAGCGAGAACGAACGGCGGGGAGCACAGCAGCAGCTCAGACACCCGGCATCCAGACACGGATTTAGCCCCTATCCGAAGGTCAAGCCCCCTCTTTCGCCCCGAACGAGCTGTTTTCCGAGCTCTGACCCGTGTCCAAATATGGGACAGGTCACACCCTTGGCACATCCCGCACTCTGGACATTCGCTGCACCCGCCTCAGGACCCCAGACCTGCAGCCCGCCTCTCAGCCAAACGAAAAGGGACAATCATGGAGCGTCTGATCAATATCGACAACGGTGGGACTCTCACTGACATCGTCGTGGGCAGTGGAGCGGACTTCACCTTCACCAAGACGCTCACGACCCCGGTCGATCTCTCACAGTGTCTGTTCGACGGGATGACCAAGGCTTCGGCAGAGCTGTACGGGCAAGCTGACCTCGCGAAGCTGCTGCACTCGACCCGGCACATCCGCTACTCCTCCACCCAGGGCACGAACGCGTTGATCGAGCGCAACGGCCCGTCCATCGGGCTCATCACCGACGATCCTGAGCTGGTCGAAGAGCTGCGATCCTCGGATGAGTCCGCTGTGTTGTTCGACGATCTGATCGGTGACCGGGTCGGCCTGCTGCCGGCAGAGGGCGGGGACGACGAGCTGCGCACGGCCCTGGTGTCCCAGATCAACCAGCTGACGACGGCCGGAGCCGAGCGACTGGTCGTCGCGGCGGCAAGCGTGGAGCGTGAGCAGCTGTACAGGCGGGCGCTGCTCAAGAACTTCCCCCGGCATCTCCTGGGATCGGTTCCGGTCCTGTTCTCCAGGGAGTTCGCCACCGACACGGTGCGTTCTCGTCAGATCTGGTCCGGGATCCTCAACTCCTACCTTCACCCCACGGTTGAGCGGTTCCTCTACAACGCCGAGGACAGGCTGCGGGCACACAAGATCAAGAACCCGCTCCTGATCTACCGCAACGACGGCGCGTCGTCGCGGGTGGCAAAGTCCGTTGCGCTCAAGACATATTCCTCAGGACCGCGCGGCGGCCTGGAAGGCACCCGGGCGCTGGCCGAGGCCTACGGGCTCGAGAACGTCCTGATGATCGATGTCGGTGGCACCACCACAGACGTCGGCGCGGTGAACGGCTCGACCATCGCCACGGACCGCCATGGCTCGGTCAAGGGGGTGTCGATCTCCTATGAGATGAGCAACGTCCACTCGAGCGGTGTGGGCGGCAGCTCCATCATCGCCGTCCAGAATGGCGAGATCACGGTCGGCCCCGAGAGTGTCGGCGCAGCCCCGGGCCCGGCGTGCTTCGGCTTCGGCGGCACTCAGGCAACCATCACGGACGTGAACCTGCTTCTCGGAGTGCTGGATCCGCAGACATACCTCAACGGTGAGATGTTCCTCGACGCCGAGCGGTCCAAGGCGGTCATCACCAAGACCATCGCGGAACCCCTGGGTATCAGCCTGGAGGAAGCGCTGGTCCGGATGGAGGACACCTACTCGCAGAAGATGGCCGGAGCGTTCGCCCACTTTGTCGGAGACCCCGAGACGACGACGGTGGCCGCTTTCGGTGGCGGCGGACCGATGAGTGCCTGCAGCGCCGCGCGGATCACCGGTGTTCGTCACGTGCTGGTGCCGAAGCTGGCTGCCGTGTTCTCTGCCTTCGGGATCAGCTTCTCCGACATCGCCCAGACCTACGAGACCAACATCACGGGCATGGACACGACCGCTGTCGACGAGGTGAAGAAGGCGATGGAGGCCAAGGCCTCGCGAGACATGTTCCAGGAAGGGCACGAGCTCAACGAGTGCACGGTCGACTGGAGGCTGGTTACCGAGAACAAGGACGGCTCGTCGAGTCCGTCGACGGTGTACTCCGATGGACTGGTCCCCTCACCAGCCTCCGGCCAGACCGTCATCCTGTCCCTCAAGGCAACCTTCGCGTTGCCTCACCCCGTGATCGAGGGCGGGACCCCCGCGAACAAGAGTGACGCGCTCGCCTCTGGCACCCGGGCGGTCCGTTCTTCGGCGACGCAGGTCGACACCATCTCGGTCTACCAGCTCGAGAGCCAGCAGCCCGGTGCCACGGCAACGGGGCCCGCGATCGTCGAAGGCCCCTTCTTCACCGCACGCGTCCCGGCCGGCTGGACCCTGGACATCTCGGCGGCAGGAGACCTGCTGCTCACCGACGCAAAGTAGCACTCCGCACAGAACGTCCCAGACCATTTCAGCGAAAGGTAGAGCACCATGCGCGTTCCCATGACGGAGTACCTGTTCATCGATCTCGACTCCGAGAGGTGGCTGTGCCGGATCTGCGGCCAGGACCTCGGCGATGCCCGCGGCAACTACAAGGAGGGAACGCTGGTCTACGACCGCGACCCCCGGGAGATCCACCCGCCGATCCTGGACCCGGAGAGGTACGAGTTCACGTTCTCCCCGGACCCCGCCTTCTGCCGCATCCTCGAGTTCTGCTGCCCGGGGTGCGGCACCCAGATCGAGGCCGAGTACCTCCCCCCGGGCCACCCCCCGACGGTGGACATGATCTGGGACATCGACTCCCTGCGCGAGAAGTGGAATGCGAGCGGCGACAACGCCGAGGTCGTCGTCAACTACGGACCGAACGAGAACGCGGTCACCGACTTCACCGCCAGGTTCGAGCAGACCGGCAGCCACTCCCCTTCTCCAGCCAACAGCTGACCGCCGTATCCATCAGAAAGGAATGTGACCATGAAACGCATCTCCGTTGACATCGGCGGCACCTTCAGCGACTGCTTCTTCGTCTGGGACGACCTCTATATCGAGTCCAAGGCGCTCACGACCCACCACAACCTGGCGCTCGGGTTCAACGAAGCCCTGGATCGCGCCTGCGAGAAGGCGGGGGTGGATCGTGATACGGCCCTGCGCGAGGTGGACTCGGTCCGCTACGCCACCACCTTGGGGACCAACGCCCTGATCGAGGGCAAGGGCCCCCGGATCGCGGCTCTGGTGACCCATGGCTTCGAGGACACGATCCCGCTGTCACGCGGGCGTGGGTACGGGGAGGGGCTGGACACCGTCAGGCAGGGCGACATGCCCAACGCCGAGCGTCCGGAGCCGCTCGTCCCGCGCAAGCTGATCCGCTCGATCAAGGAACGGATCGACTCGGTGGGCGAGGTGCTGGTGCCGGTCATGTACGACGACGTGCGCCAGCAGGTTCGTGAGCTGGTCGACAACGGCGCCGAGGCGATCGTGGTCGCGCTGACCAATGCCACCGAGAACTCGGCCCATGAGGAGCGAGTCCTGGAGATCATTCTGGAGGAGTACCCGAGTCACGAGCTGGGCTCCATCCCGGTGCTTCTGAGCAGCCAGGTGTCTGGTCGCAAGGGCGAGTATGTGCGCGCCACGGCCACCATCGTGGACGCTTTTCTGCACGCGACGATGTTCCACGCGCTGAACCAGCTGTCCAGCAACCTGCGGGACTCGGGCTACACGAAGCCGATGCTGGTGATCCACAACTCCGGCGGGATGGC
>JBDTWH010000090.1:0-6980 GCA_040006795.1 Actinomycetota bacterium
CGCCAGCCGGAACTGAGGACCGCGGCCGACACGCATGTCGGTGTGGGCCCTTAGCAGCCACGCCAGGGCAGGTCACTGTTCTGACGTGGCTGTGTTTCCGGTCTCTACAGCCGGGACCGGTCCCAGGACGGGCTGGTCGGCGAACGTGCTGCCTTTCTGCCACGGCCACAGTCCGGCGGCGTCAGGGTAGAGCACCTGCAGGGCCGGCAGCGGGCCCTGGCCCGGGATCGCAAACATCGAGTTCGCCGCAAGCAGGTAATCGGCGCTGTCGCGGACCTCGACCAGCAACGCTGGTACGCCGCGGCTGAAGACGTCGTCGCTTCGCCCTGGTCCCCAGCGGCGAGTCTTGGCGACAACCGGAAGACCCATGGAGTTCAGGACACCCTGGGCAGTCTGCAGGCTAAGCCCGAAGATGATGAGCTCAGGGTGGTCCAGCTTGGCCAGGCCCACCGTGTAGGCGAACGCCGGTGTATCCGCCCCGGCACCCACCCACTGGACCATCACCCCGCACCGGTCGATGATCTCGCTGATCATGTCGTAGTGCTCGCCCGCCACGTCCTTGTCAGTCATCGCTGGCCCAGCCCTTCGCGTTCCGGGGCGGGCGCGTTCTGCGCCGCCGCCGCGGTCGCGCTCACCGTACCTTCCCGTCACCTCCGCTTCGGAGTCCCTGGCCCACTGACCGGAGTATCACGCGCAGGATCCGACAGACCCTTCCTGGTCACGGTCGCCGATGGATGAGAGCAACCTGAACCGGCCCGCATACAGCGCGCGCTCGAATCGCAGTTGGGGATCCGCTTGCGGAACCGGGTGGCGCATGTGCGTCAGCGGTAGAAGGTGAAGATCACCTCTCCGGCGCGCAGCGGCTGGGGTGGTGTGATGAGGCGGTTTACGCCGACCCGCATGCCCGTGCCTTCGATCCATTCGTCGCAGGACAACTCCTCGAACCCCGCCTGATCGAACCATCGGCGGATGTCGGGTCCGAGGTCAGGATCCTGTGCCCCCCGAGTCCAGATTACGGTGGCTCCCGCCGCGCAGAACTGACGGGAGACGCGCACAAGCCGCTCGATGTCGGGGGCGGAGATATTGCCCATTATCCCGCTCAGGAGCAGGAGGTCTGCGGGGACCAGACCGAGATACGTGTCAGTGGTCGCGGCGTCGGCTTCAACGACGGTCAGGGCAAGGTCGAGGTGCGCGATACGGCCCCGGGCGATGGCGACGTTCGTCGGGTCGATCTCAATGAGGGCGCCGGTCACCCGGGCACGATCCCTTCGGCTGCGTTCCTCCAGCGCACCCAAAATGTCGTGGCCTTGGCCGGCGCACGCGCTGAGCACGCGAACCGGGCCGGACGTGCGGTCCAGCCACTCGACGATGGCTCGCTGGACATGGCGCAGCCGCACCGAAAGGCTCGACCCAGGATCGTCGTACGCCGCGTGCCAGCCCACGTAGTCGCGCAGGTCCGGGTGGTCGGGACTTGCCTCCGGGCGATGTTCGTGCACCTTCGTCATTATCCATGACGGAGTCGTAGACACCGCCTGAGGAATGGCCCGACCATCACCGAGAGCCGTTCCGGTCGACGATCCTTGATCGCCGCGAAGATTTCCAAGTGGGCGCCGACGAACGAGCCAAGATCAGAGTGGTTATCGCTCGGGTTCTAGCCAGGGAGCGCGGTGTCGACGGCGAGCGCGGCCGCGATCACGAGGGAACGCGACGGCTCCTCCAGCGACCGTCCGTCCGAACGGCTGCGTTGACCCTGGCATCAGCCCGGCTTGGTGCCCAGGTAGACGGTGTTGGTGGCTTTGCGGTCCTGGAGCGGGTTGGGGAAGCTGACGACCTCCGCTGCGACGTCGACGAACACCTCCGATAGGACCTTCAGGTAGGCGTTGTCGGGCGGGTCGTTGGACCACAGGGAGTAGACGCCACCTGGCCGCAGGTGCCGGGCCAGCCGTCGCGTCCCCTCCGCGCCGTAGAAGCCGGCGCTGCCGTCGGCGAGCAGGTGCCTGGGCGAGTGGTCGATGTCGACGACGACGGCGTCGAGGACCCGTTTCGGCATCAGGGGGTCGAACCCCGATCCGTCGCTCATCGCAAAGAAGTCTCCGTGCACGAGGCGGCAGCGAGGGTCGGCGGTCAGGATCGGCCCGACCGGTACCAGTCCGCGCTGGTGCCACTGGATCACCGGCTCGAGGGTGTCGATGACCAGCAGCTCGCGTACTCGCTCGTCCTCCAGCACGGCCTGGGCGGTGTAGCCGAGCCCCAGCCCGCCGACCGCCACGTCGAACCCGGACCCCTGGAGCCTGGCAAGGGCGAGCCGGGCTACCTCGATCTCGGCGACGGTGAACAGGCTAGACATGAGGAACTCGTCGCCGAGCTTGGCCTCGAAGATATCGACGCCAGTGACCGGGTCGCGGCGTCTGCGGAGGCTGACGTCACCGATCGGTGTGGGGCTAAAGTCGAGCTCCTCGAACCGGGCACTCACGCGACCACTCCTCCTGGAGAACGAACCCGTGTCATGCGTCGATGATGACGGGGATGATCAGTGACCTGCGGCGGCACTTGCGGTGCGCCCGGGATGTCACGGCTATTGCTGATCAGGGCCTCGGTCTGGTCGGGTCGAGGTCTTCCTTGGCTCTCAGGGTCACCATCTTGATCGGTCTATCAGTCGATGTAGAGAGAAGCGCCGCGCTGTTCGATCGTGCCTCGCTTCAGTGGAATCACCCGGGTCAGGGCCATGAAGCTGGCGCCCAGGCCGGGGATCTTGGCGAAGATGCCTTGCGGGCCGCGCACCATATGTCCTGTGTTCACGTCGTACTTTGCCCCGTGCCAGGGGCACTCGAGGCAGCCCTCTGCGTCGATACTGCCGCCTGCCAGGTCGGCGCGCAGGTGGCGGCATCTGCGACCGACAGCGAAGTATTCGCCGTTGTTGCCGACGGCGTACTCGTCGACTCCGGTAACGGTGCCTTCGGGGACGTCTGCGGCGGGCACGGAATGACTCATGGCGACTCCTTCATGGCGGGACATGCGACCGCGGCGTCAGGATCAGACTGGTGACATGGCTCGATGCCATGGGCGAACCGTTTCGCGAGAATCCTTGGTTGATGCCAAGACGACCCAGTGTCCCCTGGATCGACGCGATGCGGAAGTTGACCGGCCCACTCACTTGTCGGCGTCCGCACGTCAAACTGATCAGCGTCCGGGTGACAATCGATCCAGGGATCGCACGCCGTCGTTCGCAGGTCTCCGCTGACCGATCGGCTTGCCGGCCGCCACGGGCGACGCGCAGTCACTCGTCGATGAATGATCTGACGATCGAGACCAGGCGTGCTCTTCCCGGGCCGATCCAGAAGATGTGGCTCGGCGAGTCGAGTCCGACAAGTTGCGCGTCGGGGATGGCGTTGGCAAAGTCTTCGGCGTGCGCGAAGGAGACTCCACGATCGTGCGGCGAGCCCGTAACGAGCGTCGGGCACTGGACCTTCGACAGGACGTCCCTTCGCGCCGCAGCCCATCGGTCCTGCCCTTGGCGGAGGTCGTTGATGAACCCCGAATCGGAGCGCATGCATCGGAACAGCGCGCGTGCGACTCCGACAGCGGCGGCGATCACCGTGATATCAAGTTGTTCGCAGACTTCGCTAATCAGCGGCTCGAATTCTGCGGCGCTGAGCGGGCCGACACGCGTGCCGCCGTATCCTGGGCGCGAGAACGAGACGACGGCATGTCCCGACCCGGTGTACAAACCCCACCCGCAGTCGCACTTTGCCGAGCAATGGCCGCCGGGAAAGAACAACACGGGCGGTCGCTCCCCCGGCACCTGCACGATCTCCACGGGTCCCGCGCTCGTCGAGACGATGCGTGTCTCGGCCATTACCCCAGTCTGGCAGCATCCGGGCGCGTCCCGCAGCGGACGGTTGGTGGTCTGCAAGGGCGAGGCACTAACACCAAGGTTCGATTGCTGCTGGTACCGCGGCGAGCGGACTCTGGGATCACCCCACCGGGGAGCAGGACACCTTCAGATTCTGGTTCACGAGGAGAGATCATGAACAAGTTCGCCGCGATTGCCATGTCCACCGCCACGCTTGCGGTCCTTGTCCTCAACGCTGGCGCGGCCTCGGCCAGCGGAGGCGGATCATCCGGCACCTGGCCGGGTGCCTTCCCGCTTCCGACCAGCCCGGGCACCTTGCTCTCGCAAAGCTCGACCACGGCTGTGGTGAGGTCTACCGACCAGGTGGGCGTCGTCCAGGCCAAGCTGGACGACCTGTACATCACAAAGAAAGGGTGCATCCAGAGGCTCGGGGTGAACAGGCCGAGGGACTACCTCTGCTACAACCCCGCGACCGGGAAGTCCGACGAGGTCCTCTTTACTTTCGCCGCTCTCGACGCCACGGTGTCCGATCCTTCTGTCTCGCAGACCAACGCCTTCTACATCAAAGGCTGACAGGGCGACGCCCCGGACCAACACGCCCCTCGACGGCATCACCGCTCGAGGCCACGGATGGCCATTCCTCGATCCGGGCTAGGGCCCCACCAGAGCCTGGGGGGTCTCAACGTGGAGCACGCGCAGCGCAGCGAGCATGAACGACGTTGAAGCGACGAGCGCCGGTAATCTTGGCCAGTCCCCAACGTCCGATGGAAGCTCACTCCGTCCGGCTGACCGACATACCTGGTTCAGGGGAGTTCCGCCGCGTCTTCCCCCGAGTCTTCCCCCCGCGTCTTGGGGTTCATCGAGGATGATGCCGCCGGTTCCTAGTCTTCAGCGCCAATCGTGTTTGCAAGCCGACCACGCCCGGATCGCAGCGGTATAACGCCGGCCCGTCGCCGACCTGGAAGCCTGGTCGTCCAGCCGTTCCGGCACCGTTCGGGCGCAGGACTTTGGACTCTGGAGGCTGCGTCACACGCGACGAGACTTGAGGTATGAGCACGCGTTCGAGCTTGTCTACATCGTCACCACCATCGGCTCGACCATCGACTGGGCCTAGCCTCAGCTCGATTGGCAGTTGATCGTCCCGGCGAACGGGATGCCAATATGAGCGCCGCCGACGCCGCGAGGTTTGGCACTGGGTTGGCCTTCGTCGTCATGCCACTGGTGTTCGTCTTCGCGTTCGCGACCCATCCTGGTCTGCTGCGGCCGCGGGTTCTGGGTCCCGAGCAGTTGAGCGATCGGTCACGGGGAAGGCGCCTGCTGCATGCCGGCCACGGTCTCGTAACCCTCAACACGGGGTTGATGATCGTCGTTGCGCTGTACCTCGGAAGGGTCGTGACGACCCACGGCGCTAGCTGGGCGGGCCTCGTTGGCACGCTCCTAGCCGTGCTCGGCACCGTGTCCCTCGCTGCCGACAAGGGCGCTCTATGTCTGACCATGAGCGCTCTGGATGGCCTCAGTGATGACGAGGGCGCCGAGATCGTCAACCTCGGCACGGCCATCGTTATGGCCGCTGGCCTGGTCCCGTTCGGCCTCACGATGATGGTCCAGTAGGTCGACGACCGCAGCGCTAGTCCTGGCAACACTGACGTCGTTATTCCGGTCGAGCAGAGAAGACCACGTTTGACGAGCTCGACGCGGAGCTACGAGAGCTGAGCAGCCGGCTGGGAGACGCCCTTCACCATTGGCGCGCAGGCTCCGGATGGGCGCTTCCGCGGCGGGAAGACGCATCAGGATCCTCGCACTCATCAGGGTGAAGTGTTTGGCGTCAAGGAGTGGGCGGGTGCCCATGTCCTGTCGTCTGTCCCTGCATAGCGGTAGTCGAGCTGTGCTCGGCACCGTGTGATCGGGTTGGGTCGAGGACGGGGCGGGGCGGCCTGCGATGAGCGGCCGGCTCCACTAGCCTTCGGGCATGGATGCCGTGGCGTTGCCGCCAACGGGCACATGCGAGGTGAGCACTCTGGGGCGCCGCAGCGGGAGAACCCGCCGCGTCGAGATCTGGTACGTCGTCGTCGAGGGGCAGATCGTCCTGACGGGGACCCCAGGTGCCAGGCACTGGCTGGCCAACCTGCGCGAGCACCCCGAGGCGGTGCTGCATCTGCGTGAGCCGGCGAGCGATCTTACGGTGGTGGCGGGGGAGGTGACGGATGAGGCCTCGCGGCGACGTGTCACTGTGCAGGCGTGGCGTCTCCAGCCCTGGTACGCGGCGCAGCCGTACTCCATCGATGACTGGGTGAGCGACTCACCCATGGTGACGCTGATGCCGACCGCTCCCGCTCGAACCGGCTCAGGGTGAGGGATCGATCCGGCCGCCCTCGAGCCATCGCTTCAGCCCGGTCCAGATGCCGCGCTCCATCCGGGCTCCCATCGGGCCGAACAACGGCCCCAGGGTCCGCAGCCACCCCCTGGGCGACACCTCCCAGTCCTACGCCATGAGGGTGCCGTCGCCGGCAGTGGTGAACGTCAGGATCCCTGAGGCGGTCATCATCGAGATGGTCGTGCGCAAGCCGAGGCGCAAGCTCGTCCACGCTGCCCGCCGGCGCTCCACTTCCTGAGCGTCATCGTCACTCCCGCCGGGATGGGCCGCCTTCCCACTTCCCACGTTGCTCCCGCCAGATCGTCGGCGCGCGAGCTCCCGGACGGTGGCGTGGATTTGGAGCCACTTCATCAGGCTGTAGGTACACAACATCACCAAGGCGATGACCAGTCCTGTCCACTCGCGTGCCAATGCGAACTCAAAGACGGCGAAGGCGAGGACAGCAGGACCAACGAGGAAGAAGACGATGGACCAGCGCAGCGCCTTGCTGCTCGCCTGCGGCACAAAGAAGCGCGAGTCAGGGCCCGGTACCGGGATCTTCTCGTGGCCGCTGCTTCTTGGGCGCATGGCCCGAGAGTAGGACAGCGGATCCTTCGTAACTAACGCGGGCAGGAGTAGGGACCCCGGCCGTTCATCAGATGAAGACCGTGTTCCGCTCAGTGATTACGAGCGAATCGCTGCAGGAGTGCGCCCAACGCGGCATGAGAGCGCGTTCAGCTGACGAGGGGCGCAACCTATTGCTGGGCAGGGGCG
>JBDTWH010000091.1:0-16190 GCA_040006795.1 Actinomycetota bacterium
GAGTCGTCTAGCTATTGAGTCGTCTAGCTCGTCGAGGTGGTCGCCTGATCAGAGGCCTGGGCGTGGGCCTGTCTGGACATCACGGCGATCACGTCCGCAGCCCCCATGAGCTGCGTGGAGCGGGTGGCCCAGCTCGAGGCGAACTGGCTCGAGTCATTTCCGAACCAGTTCTGACCGAGGGTGGTCACGGCGCCCTGAGCGCGCTGCATCAGGTCAGCCACGCTCTGCTGGTCGGTGTCGAGCTGAGCCGCGATCGTCAGCACAGCCGAATGATCCATACCATGGCTAACGACCATCACTATCCCTTTTCTCAGATATCAAGGCCTGAACCTCAAGGCCCGGGCCGGGGCTCAACATCGTTGTCCACATCAATGTTGTCCACATCGACGTCGTCCTCATCAATGTCGTCCTCATCAATGCGACGACGTGGTCCGCTGCTGGGCGGCGCTGCGCTGGCTGGTGTTGCCCATGTCAGCAAGAAGCGTGGCCGCCGTCGTGAACACGGGTTTGTGCGTGCCTGCCCACTCGGCCGCAAACTTGCGGGAGTCATCGCCGTGCCAGGCGTCGGCGAGCGCCGTGACCTCACCCTCGATCTTCTGCATGAGCGTGGTGATCTCACCGGAAAGCCCGTGCAGGATGCGGGCCTGCGCCTCGACGATGTCGGGGTTCATCCCCTCCCACGAGCCTCCGCCGTGCTGACCTGCGCTGCCCATACCAAGTCCCTTCAAGACGTGCCCTCGCCACGGCGGCATCGGGCTTGTTCACCAAAAGCTTGCTGTCTGAAAACTAGGTGCCACTGCTTGCGGTGTCGATGGGGAGCGCTCCACATCGACGGTGCCGGCCCAGGCCGCAGTGCCCGACCTAGACCGGCAGGGCAACCTGGAGCATCTCCGCCCGGCCACGCTGAACGAGGAAACCGCGACCCTCCGGCTGGTACACACGGTTGAAGGCAGGAAAGGTCGAGCGAAAGACCGTCTGTCCTTCAATGCCGTCAGGTTGTAGCGCCAGACCCGAGCGTGAGGTCTTCAGCAGACCCGGCAGGCCAAAACCAGAGCTGAAGAAGATTGCCTCTCCCTCGGCCACCACGAAGCTCTCATCGTCCAGGCACGCCTTGACCAGAGCGCACAAGGGCGCCTCTGCGACCGTGCCGGCGAGGTCATCCATCCTTTCGACCAGCAACGCCATCGGTCCTGCAGGGGCACCCTCGTCAAGCTCGCACCGCAGCCGGCCGGCCAACGCGACGACGTCGTCGGTCCCGGCAGCGACCTCCGTCCAGCCCGGGAGCGCGGCCAGCTCCGAGGAACGTCTCGGTGTGACCAGGTATCGCGACATGGCCGGGTTCCAGCGATGAAGCGACCGGGCCAGAGATGCCAGGCTTGTCGTCCGCCCACTGCCGGAGGGGCCCGTCACGACGAACGACCCCCGGGGCCGGAATGGCAGAGCCGAGAGGGTCGTCGAACCGATGCCGAGCACCGGCAACCCGTCGACCTCAGCGGGAAGGTTCTCCATCACGACGTGGTGGGTCAGGCTGCGGATCGCGGGCGCCTCGCTCATACGCCGGCGGCTCCCTGAACTGGCCGTCTTGGTCCCCGTCTTGGTCCCCGTCTTGGTCTCGGTCTTGGTTACCGTCCGGGTCCATGTCTGGTCCGCTGCCTGGACAGTGGCCCGGACACCGCGCATCGCCTCAGCAAAGGCGCTCACGGCCCGGGACTGCGTCATCACCTCACAGGTGCCTCCCAGAACAGCGCACTGGATCTCGACCCCGTTGTGCAGTCCCCGGCCGGGCGGTGACGCGCTTGTCAGCACGTCGCCGGAAACGCCGAGGAACCCGTAGTCATCGGCGTGTGCCATCCGCAGAACCACCCGGCTCTGAACAGCGGAGGCCAACGCGTTCGGCATGCCGGTGCGCTGGTCCACCGAGATCACGAAGTGCACGCCCACCGGACGGCCGTCGGCGGCCAGCGAGGTGAGCAGATCGAGCCATCGGGCCCTGCCGCCCGTGTCGTAGGCCGCGCGAAAGGCGGACCAGCCGTCCACCAGCACGATGATCCGGGTCTCTTCAGGCGCCTCGGCCAGGCGACGATAGTCGGTGATCGTCGACGCGCTCGCCAGGGAGTAACGCGCTGCCCGATCGTCAATCGTCTCGCGCAAGAACGTCAGCAGACGGGTGAGGCGCTCGTGGTCCGCGCCGGCAATGATGCTGCCGACATGCGGCAGGGCCTCCAGCATGGACAGGGCCCGGTTGCCGAAGTCGATGCCGTAGACGTGACAGGGACCCTGAGCCGAGAGCCCGGCCGCCAGCGCGATCGTCCGCAGCAACACGCTCTTGCCCGAACCGCTCGCGCCGAAGACGGCAAGGTTGCCCTCCTGGTCCGGGTTGAACGCCACCAGGGGCTGGGCCTGACGATCCGGATCATCGGCCACGCCGAAGACCAGCTCGTCATCTCGCTGGGCCGTGGGCAGGCTTGCGAGGTCATAGACCGGACGCAGCTCAGGCAGCCACGGCACGCGAGGGGCCGGCAGCTCGGCGCTCTTGGCGGCCAGCCGAATCGTCGACACCAGCCGCTGGATGTCCGTCGGTCCGTGATCGGCTGTGGGGTGGCGGGGTGCCGCATCGTCGAGCCGGGGTGCCCAGGTCTGGGTGCGGCCGAAGCTCAAGGTCTCGACCCGTATGTCCGGCGGCAGGGGGGTCTGCGAGGTCCAGCCACCTGCGTACCCCGTCTGGAACGATGTCAGTCGCCCAGGCCCACACTTGGACACGGCCCGGCCTGGCAGATCCAGGTCGAAGGACGCGGCGACGCTCGAACCAAGAACGTCCGTGCTGTCGTGCTCATCGGCCATCCGCAGGGCGATGCGCAGGTTCGTATTGGCGCGCAGGTTGTCCCTGATCACGCCGGCCGGCCGCTGTGTCGCAAGGATCAGGTGCACCCCCAGGGAGCGGCCACGCTGGGCCACGTTGACGACGCCTTCGACGAACTCGGGAACCTCCTGGACCAGAGCGGCGAACTCGTCCACGACGATGACTAGGCTGGGCGGTGCCTCGACCTCACCGCGCGCCTCGAGCTCGACGAGGTCCTTGGCCCGGTACCGGGCCAGGAGGCGCTCCCGATGAAACAGCTCGGCCGACAGCGAGGCCAGCGCCCGCTGGACCAGGTGCGGGGAAAGGTCGGTGACCAGCCCGACCGTGTGTGGCAGCTCCACGCAGTCGCGGAAGGCCGAGCCGCCCTTGTAGTCGACCAGCAGAAAGGTGACCCGTTGGGGGGAGTGCGCGGACGCCATACCAAGGATCCAGGCCTGCAGGAGCTCCGACTTGCCCGAGCCCGTGGTTCCACCGACCAGGGCGTGCGGGCCGTCCGCGCGCAGGTCGACGGAGAACGTCCCCTGCGCTGACTGGCCGATGATCGCCCGGAGGTTGCCCGCCCCGCGGTGCGGAGTCACCGGAGCGAACGGGCCGGTGAGCAATGAGCGACTCTCTGCCCAGCGCTCGAGGACGGCGCGCTCGGAATGGGCCAGCGCGGTGCCGGTGAGAGTTAGCAGAGATACAGCCCGGGGCAGGTCGCCGGCGTCATCGACCGGGGCTCCGGAGTCCTCGACGGGCGCGAGGAGACGGGCGGCCTCCAGGGCTCGTCCTGCGCCGACCCTGTCCACGACCACGGGGCTAACCAGCGTGCCATCCCTGATATAACCGGCATCGCCCTGATCGCCGTCCACCTCGAGGAATACCCGGCAGGCTGCCGGCAAGGAGGCGGTGGCAGTCGCAAGCCACACCACACAGATGCCTTTGCGCCAGCCGTTCTCGGCGAGCCTGACCAGCCGACTTCGCTCAGCAGGGGCATCATTCTCGACCAGGACCAGGATGCACGGATGGGGGGTGGGCCGGGCCCCGGCCGGCACTTTGAGCTCACTCGCTGAAGCGACCAGGTCCTCGATCTGGGTCAGCAAGGCAGAACAGGCGGGTGCTGTGCTGGCCAGATGGTCTGCCGATATGGGGCTCTGGTTCGAGGTCGTGTGTGGCACCCACTTGAGCCAGTCCCAGTCACGCGCGGTGGTGGTCGAGGCGAAAGCGGTCACGATCAGCTCAGCCGGGGAGTGCAGAGACACCGCCTGAAGCACGAGGGATCTGGCCGCAGGGAGCGCCATCAGGCGGGCGCCCGACACGCCGATCGCCCCGGTGCTCAGGGGGTCGACGACGATCGGGACGCCCGGTACGACGGTCAGCCCCGTCAGGGAACCGGCCAGCTCGCTCCAGGCCTGTGCCGTGGAACGGCCGACCGAAGGCATGGTCATCGAGCTCCGCGACGGGAGCGTCCCGAGGCCCAGCCGGAGCTGCAGGAAGCCGGGGGTGTCGTGACGCCTGGTCCACAGCAGGGGGCTGAGCCGGCGGGCTGCCTCTGCGCACTCGACCCCGGAAGGGTTCTCGGTGCGCCGCTGCTCAGCCTCGACCTCCAGCGACCCACGGATCTGCGTCGCCACGATCTCAAGGTCCTGGCGGAAGTCCCGCATCCGGCTCTCGAAGTCCTTCTTGCCACCACGACGCTGCTCGACATGGTTGCCGAGCATCATCATGGGCGACATGAGCACGAACATCAGCGAGTAGGGGCTCTTGGTGAAGGCGAACAGTCCCATTCCCATCAGCGCCGGGAGCAGCATGGCCAGCCACGGCATCCGCGATGGTCTGGGGCGCTCGGGAAGGTCTGGCAGGTCGAACTGGCGGCCCTCGAAAAGGGGGGCGATCCGCGGCGATCTGACGAAAGCTGCCGACGCAGACGCCGAGGCGCTGACATTCTCGGCCCCGAGCACGCCTGATGGGTCGGTCAGGCGGACCTCGATCTCCGTGTCGCCGAGCCTTACCCGATCGCCGGATGTGAGGACGGACCGGGGCACCGGGGTGCCGCCCACCGTGATCCCGTTGGCCGAGCCGAGGTCAACGACCTCGATGACCCAGGCGACCGGCGTGACCTGCTTGAGTGCTGGTAGTCCGGAGACCACCAGCTTGGCGTGACGCCGCGAGACCGAGGAGTCGCTGAGCATGAGCTCTGCTCCCTGCCCTCGACCGATGTATGCCGTGCCGGGCCACAGAGGGAAGTCCTTGCCCGAGTCGGGCCCTGAGACGACGACACCCACCGCGACGGGCCTGCCGGGGTCTGGGCTGGGCCCAAGGCGCCGGGTGACGGCGATCGTGACGCCGGAGCGCAGACCACTGTCCAGGACCGTCAGCAGTGCGTCGACCGGGAGGTAGCTCTGATCGACCAGAGCCAGTGTGAGGTCGCCGACACCCCCGGCATCCACACGAGCGTCCACAGAGGCGTCAGCAGCCACAGCCCCCGCGGCAGCCACCGGCTCCGCCTCCGCCTCTGGAGCCACCGGACACGCGTCGGGACGCTGGGGGTCAGCCAGGGCCAGATAGCCGGCCAGCTCACCGACGGTGGTGGAGGGGTCGATCGTGGCAACCAGATCGCGTCTGCCCCGGTCAGACGCCTCCAGCACCAGTTTCAGCTTCACGGGGCGCGCCGGCTGTCCAGCAGGATCAGGTCTTTCGCGGTGACCAGCCGGGTTGACAGCGCATGCTCGACAAGACGCGACTTGCGGTTGCTTGCCAGCCTCCCGATCCCGCCGTGAAGCCCGCGCGTACCCGCATCAGCCAGCTTCTGGCAGACGTTGTCGAGCTTGCGGTTGAACCTGGTCACCGTCCAGCCGATCCTGGCTGCGGCGACCGCCGAGGACGGAATCTGGCTGGTGCCGGGACGACTGCGGTGCAAGGACCCTTCACACAGGGCGACCATGAGCAGCTTCTGGTCTGGCGTGAAGGTCACCCGGCCCACAGTCATCTCGGCCAGACACGCCAGCTCGACGGGATCCGGGGCGACGGGGACGAAGGCTGGATCGTCCACGACGATCTCGAAGTCGTACGTGGTCGGCCCCGCCGTGAACAGCACGAGGGTCCGGCTCAGCGCCAACGGGATCCGTGCGCCCGGGGCGAGCCACGCCTGCAGCAGTCCGGTGTCGTCGGCCACCGTGGCCGTCAACGTCGAGCCGACATTGGACAGCCACCACAGACCGCGCTGCTCAAGGAGCACCAGGAAGATGCGGTGCAGGTACAGGTTGTCGTCGATCTCGACGTCCCCGCAGCGCCCGATCGTCAGCTGATGACCCCTGTGGACAGGGAACTCCTCACCACAGAACAAGACCCTCAACCCGGATTCGGCCACCCCGGCATGCTCGCATGAACGAGCAGAAGCTCCAGGCAGTTATGCACAGCCAGTTTTCGCTCAGACCCTGTTGTCCGACTCGGGCTGTTGCGCCCACCACGTTCTCAGGGCTTCGACGGCAGCCTCACGACCGACAAGCCCCTGGTCCATGCGCACGGCAAGCAGGTGCTTGTAGGCGCGGCCCAGCAACGGTCCGGGGGTGATCCCGAGAATCTCGGCAATCTCGTTGCCGTCCAGCTCGGGACGGACCGCGTCCAGCTGCTCCTGCTCCAGGAGGCGGGCGATACGGACCTCGAGGTCGTCGTAGATGCGGGACAGGTTGCGCGCCTTGCGCACGTTGCGAGTCGTGCAGTCCGAACGGGTGAGGCGGTGCAGCCGGGGCAGCAGCGGCCCGGCGTCAGTGACGTAGCGGCGCACAGCCGAGTCGGTCCACTCACCATCGCCGTAGCCGTGAAAGCGCAGGTGCAGCTCGATGAGCCGGGACACAGCCTTGATCTTGTCCTTGTCGAAGCGCATCGCCTTCATCCGGCGCGCGGCCAGCTTGGCGCCGACCACCTCATGATGATGGAAGCTCACGCCGCCAACACCGTCGTCATCCTCGAAACGGCGGGTGGCCGGCTTGCCGATGTCATGCAGGAGCGCGGCGATCCGAAGGACCAGGTCCGGCCCGGGCACGGAGGAGGCGGGCCCGTCAGCCGGGCCCTCCAGGGCGATGGCCTGCTCGAGCACGGTCAGTGAGTGCTCGTAGACATCCTTGTGCCGGTGATGTTCGTCCACCTCGAGCTTGAGCGCCGGCAGCTCGGGCAGCACGTACCCGGCCAGGCCGGTGTCGACGAAGAGGGCCAGCCCCTGACGAGGGGCAGAGCCCAGGATGAGCTTGACGAACTCGTCGCGGACCCGCTCCGCCGACACCATCTTCAGCGACGACGCCATGGCTGTCATTGCCGCAACAACCTCTGGCTCGGCGGTGAGACCCAGCTGGGACACGAAGCGTGCGGCCCGCATCATTCGCAGCGGGTCGTCGGCGAAGGACACCTCGGGTGCGCCGGGCGTGCGAAGGATCCCGCGCTCCAGGTCGGCAAGTCCGTCATAAGGGTCCACGAACTGCAGTGAGGGAAGTCGCATGGCCATCGCGTTGATCGCGAAGTCACGGCGAGCCAGGTCATCCGGCAGGTTGTCGCCGAATGCGACCACGGGTTTTCGGCTCACGCGGTCGTACTCGTCCGCGCGATACGTGGTCACCTCGATGACATGGCCATCCTTGCGGGCCCCGATCGTGCCGAAGGCCCGGCCCACATCCCAGCTGGCGTCGGCCCAGCCGGTCAGGATCGCCTCGGTCTGCTCCGGTGCCGCAGAGGTGGTGAGGTCCAGGTCTGGCGACACCCGGCCCAGGAACGCGTCGCGCACGGGCCCGCCCACCAGGGAGATCTCATGACCGGCGTCCGCGAACAGGGAGCCCAGGTCGGTCAGCAGCGGCAGGACCGGAGCCAACCGACGCACGGCCTCTCGAAGGAGGGCATTGGTCAGATCGGAGGCAGCCACGAGAGCCAAGCGTAGGTGACGGCAACCCGGCTCCGCCGTTGCAGTCCATCCAACGAGCCCGACCGGCCTCATCGTCAGGGCTGGCTACAGTTATGTAATGACTTCGTCTCCCCCGCGGCCGGCCAAGCTGCCCGGCCGGCCGCCACACCGCCTGCCGGAGGTGGAGGAGGTCTCGGCTGGAGGGGTGATCATCGGCGTGCATGACGGTGTCGCGCGGATTGCGGTCATCGCACGTCGCAACCGTGCGGGCCGGGTCGAGTGGTGCCTGCCCAAGGGCCATGTCGAGAAGGACGAGACCCTGGAGGAGACAGCCGTGCGTGAGGTTGCAGAGGAGACCGGGATCGTCGGCAGGGTCCTCGCCTCGCTGGGCACCATCAACTACTGGTTCTCCGCCTCGGGCATGCGTGTCCACAAGATCGTCCACCACTACCTGCTGGAAGCCATCGGCGGTGAGCTCAGCATCGAGGGCGATCCCGATGCCGAAGCCATCGATGTGGCGTGGTTCCCGCTCGGCGACGTTCAGACACGCCTGACCTTCCCCAATGAGCAGCGGATCGCCCAGGCCGCCTGGGAGCGCCTGGCGGGCGCGACGTGACCGGACCCAAGATCCTCGGGAGCCTATGCCGACGGACCAGTTCAGCCAGCCTCATCGCGCTCTCACTCCTGACCATCTCGGTGCTGCCGATCTCGCCGGTGCTCGCGGCGACGGGAACAACGGACAAAGCGGCGACAGCCGGTATCCTGGCAAAGACCCCGGTCGCGGCCTCCACCGAGGCCTTGACGGTCTCTCTGATAGCCATCACGCCGACCATCGCCGTCCCGAGGACCCCGGTCAAGATCACCGGAACCGTCCGCAACTCCAGTGGCGCCCCGATCGCCTCACCTGTGGGACGCGCCCTTCTCGGACAGAGCCCCCTGACCAGCCGCCAAGCCGTGTCCGACTGGGCCGAGTCCACAGATGCGCCGCCCCTGAATGAGGTCGCCCGCACTTCAGTGGGCAAATCCCTGGCGGCGGGCGCCACCGCCCGGTTCACCCTCACCATCGCGGCGAACACCATCAACCATGGCCCGTCCTTTGCGGTCCTGAGACTGCGCATCGAGGTGACCGGGACAACGACCACCGGCATCCAGCCATCAGGTGCCGTGCACACCTTCCTGCCAACGCTGTCGCCGATCAAGGCATACGAACCGATGTCCATCGCCTGGCTCGTGCCCCTCACTCTCGATCCCGACCCGGCGCTTCACGGGCCCGCCGGCCCCGCCCGTACCGCCGCCTGGAACAAGGCCATCGGGCCCGACTCACGTCTGGACCGGTTGATACAGGGCACGGAGAGCGCAGACGTCACGTGGGCCATCGATCCTGCGATTCTGGGTCCACAGGACGGGTCGACTGCCGAAAACGCATCTGCCACGCAGCAGCCACCGACCTCGAGCCCAGCGCAGCCGCTCTCGCCCGAGGGCGCGGCAGCAGACCCGGTGACCGCGGCGACCACAGCCCTGGCGACGCGGCTCAAGGCGGCCGCGCCCGGTCATACCATCTGGTCGCTCCCTTATGCCGATCCCGACCTCGCAGCCCTCCTCCCACTCACTTCCGGCAACGAGGTTCTCAACACCCTCATCAGCCACCCTTCGACCCTGGAGGTGGCGGTGGGCCCGGCGCGCTCCGACATCGCGTGGCCGGTGACAGGGACGCCCACACCCCAGAACCAGACGACGTTGCAGCGCGCGTTCAGGTCTCCCGGGCTGGCGGCCACGGTGACCTCCGCCTCCGTCCTGGACAGCCACAACGGTCTGACCAGCGACGCCACCCGAAAAGCGATCGGCGGGTTGCCCTTACTGGCCTTTGACCAGTCGTTGAGCAGGACAGTCGCCGAGACCTCGTCCAGGGCAGACGGCGCAGTCACCATCCAGCGATTCCTCGCCGACTCGATGGCCCTGCTGGGTGAACGGCCCGGCACCCTCAACCGGTCGGTACTCGTCGCCGAACCCAGGACGTTCGCCGGTGACCCCACCGTCCTGCGCTCACTTTTCGCCGCCGTCGCCAAGGCCCCGTGGCTGACTCCCGCGACGACCGGGCAGCTCTTGTCGGTCAGCAAGGAACTGCCCCCGGAGTCGCTCGACAACGGCACGAGCGGCACCGGCGGGCCCACACTCTCGCCCGCACCGACGGCCGGACCGACACCTCCCGATCTGTTGGAGCCAGGCACCTCCCCCCTGAACCCGGTCCAGCTCGGGAACATCCCGCGCACGCTGTCCGAGATCACGGGGATTGCCAGCATCCTGGGTGACGGACAGGTCTTCACGGACACATGGACCGACGCTCAGGTTCAGAAGCTGTCCACTCGTTGGCGTGGCCACCCGCAGGGGCTTGCGGTCATCGACACCGCCACCGGGGCGGCGATCAACCACGTCAGGCGCAACGTGAGGGTGGCGCCCAGCGAGGTGAACTTCTTTGCCGACCGCGGTGTCCTGCAGGTCACGGTCGTCAATGACCTCGCGGTGCCCATCCATGACGTGCACCTGACCCTGACTCCCGGTCAGCCCAGGCTGCGGATAGACGGCCAGCCCGGACCACTGCGGATCGGTGCGAAGGCCCGGGCGACCGTCCCACTGCGCGTCACGTCGATCGCCGCGGGGCTGGTCAACGTCGACGCCGTCCTGAGCACGCCAAACGGCACGTCTCTGGGCCAGGACACGAGTGTCAGGGTGCGCGTCCAGCCGCCTGCCACCTGGATCTACTGGGGTCTGGGCGGACTGGCCGGGATCATCCTCGTGCTCGGCACCCAACGATCACTACGTCGCGGGTCCACCCGCGCCTCCCGCCCCGACGCACAGGAACCGCCTCTTTATGACTGAGTCCTTCGACAACGACTCGCCTGCCCGGCCGGGCCCACCCTCTCCGCCCGGTTCACCCATCCCTGCGGGCTCGACCCTTCCGCCTGGCTCACCCATCGCTCCAGGGTCCATGCTGCCGACGTCGTCTGTGACGCCAGCCTCGTCAGCTCCGCGGGACTCGCGAGTCCCGCCCGACCCGACTGAGACAGCGGACGCTCCCGAGGCCAGCCTGGCTCGCTCCACCGCAGGCATGGCCTCCGGCGTCATCGCCTCAAGAATTCTGGGCGTCGTGCGCGCCTCGATGGTGCTGGCAGTCGTCGGGGCGCTGGCAACGGGTGACGCCTGGGATGTCGCAAACACCCTGCCAAACATCGTCTACTTACTGCTTGCCGGTGGCGTCATCAACGCGGTCCTGGTCCCTCAGATCACCCGGGCGGCCGGCCACGCCGACGGTGGGCGCGAGTACGTCGACCGTCTGCTCACCGTCTCGATCACCGCACTGGCGGTCATCACCGTCGTCTTCACGCTGGCCGCGGGGCTGCTCGTCCGGCTCTACAGCTCCTCGACGTGGAGGGCGGACACGCTCTCACTCAGCGTCGCTTTCGCGTTCATCTGTATGCCGCAGATCTTCTTCTACGGGCTCTACACGCTCCTGGGCAATGTGCTGAACGCCCGCAACCACTTCGCGGCCTACATGTGGGCCCCGGTCCTGGCCAACATCGTGGCCATCGCCGGGATGGGATTCTTCCTGGTGGCCTATCCACAACAGGCCGCGCCCCTGAGCTGGACCTCCCCCATGATCTGGGTGCTCGCCGGGAGCGCCACTGCCGGAATCGTCGCCCAGGCCCTGGTGCTCATCGTGCCTCTGTGGCGATCCGGGTTCCGGTACACGCCGCGTTGGGGCTTTCGCGGGGTGGGTCTGCGCACCGCCTCCACCGTTGCCCTGTGGGCTTTCGCGGCCCTCGGCGTCTCGACTCTCGGTTTCATCATCACCTCCCAGGTCAGCACGTACGCCGGCCAGGCAGGAACCCTGGCGGGACTGAAAGTGCCGGGCAAGATCTCCTACAGCAACGCCTTCCTGATCTTCATGCTCCCCCACTCACTGGTCACCGTCTCGCTCGTCACAGCTCTGTTCACCCGAATGTCCAGAGCCGCAGGCGCAGGCAACCTCGACGAGGTCCGTAGGGATGTCGACAGGGGAATGCGACTGACCGCGGTCGCCACGGTCCCGGCCACGGTGGGTGCATTCGTCCTCGGCTTCGCCGCAACAGCCACCCTGTTCTTTTTCAACAGCGCGACCGCAACGCGTGGCATCGCCCTGGTCATGATGGCGATGATGGTCGGGCTGGTGCCGTTCGGGATCCTCTTCCTGCTTCAGCGGACGTTCTACGCCTTCGAGGACGCCAAGACCCCTTTCAAGCTGACGGTTGTGGTCACCGTCATCGCGACCTTGGCGAACCTGGCCAGCCTCCTGCTCCCGCTGCGCTGGATCGTCGTGGGGGTGGGCGCCGGGCAGGCTCTCAGCAACTTCGTCGGCATGGCCATCGGGCTGGTCCTGGTGCGGCGCAGGCTCAACGGACTCCCCCTGAACGAGGTGACGCGAACCTACGTCCGACTCGGTCTCGCGTCTCTGGTTGCCGCAGCCGCGGCCCTCGTCGTGCAGCTCGGCCTGGCCCAGATCATCGCAGGGAAGCTTTACAGTCCTGTCAGCCTGGTGGCCGGGGGCCTGGTATTCGCCGCAGTCTATGTCGGCACGGCACGCAGGCTCCATGTTCGCGAGATCGATGATCTGGCCGGACCCGTGCTGGAGCGCGTGGGAAGGGCACTGCCCTGGCGCTGAGGCCACTCTAGGATGATGACTTAGCATGATGCCGGAATGCCCACGACTCAACACGGTCGTGATTCTTGACACAGATGGGAGCCGAAGTGCAAGGCGTCGGCCCAGGAGTTGTCTTCGGGGATCGCTATGCCCTGCGCCGCCGCCTGTCGCAACGGCCTGACCTCGAGCGCTGGTCCGCCCTCGACACCACGCTCAATCGCGATGTCACTCTCATCATCGTTGGCACAGGTCACCCGAACTGCTCTGCCGTCCTTGACGCAGCCCGGCGGGCCGCAGGGGTCGAGGATGCCAGACTGGTCCGCATCCTGGACGTCGGCACCCAGAACGACGCCCCGTTCATCGTCGAGGAGGCCAGGAGCGGGTCAGAGTCTCTGGCCGCCGTCCTCCTCCACGGGCCACTGCCGGCCGAGGAAGCGCGCCGTGTGGCGGGAGAAGCCGCCAAGGGCCTCGAAATCGCCGGGCAACGCGGCCTTCATCACCTTCGCCTGACTCCACACCACGTCCTTATCGCCCCCGACGGCGGAGTCAGGGTCCGCGGTATCACCGTAGACGCCGCCATCGATGGGCATGGTGAACGAGAGCAAGATCCAGGCGGCGCGTTGCGGCGAGACTCGCTCTCCCTGGTGGCCATCATCTATGCCGCCCTGACAAGCAGGTGGCCGTTTCACGAGGCAGTCGCCGGCCTCGAGTCCGCGCCGCGCGTGGGCGACACCGTCGTCGCACCGTCCGAGCTTGTCCCGGGCATCCCGCCTGATCTCGACGCGTTGTGCGCCGCAGCGCTCAACGAGGCCTGTGGTCCGTCGACACCCGGGGAGTTCGTCCGCCGCATCGCTCCATGGCCGGATGAACAGGTCCACCGCGCAGGGGTGGACCCTGTGGCTCACCGCGTCGGGGTGGACCCCACCCTTGTCCTGCGCCTGCCCGCCTCGGACATCGCCTCGGACGTTGTTCCGAGCGTCATTCCGTTGGCGTCTCCGGTCATGGGGGCTCCTCCAGCACCGAGGGTCTCGGCCTCAGAAGGTGGCCTGGCCTCACGGAGTCCGTCCACGGGGCCGGACCAGTCGAATGGGCAGGGACCGTCGAACGACCCGGCAGCCAGTGTGGGGGCCGCCACCACCGGGGTGTTCAGGACTGCCCTTCCGGGCTCGGGTATGGCTTCGTCAGCCGGTCTTGGTGGCGAGCCGAGCTCGCGGGCCGCGGCTACGGGAGATCTCAGCGCCGACGAAGCCGTTCGCGGGCGGGTCCGGACGGGAATGCCCATCGGGCTCACGAGCGGAGACGATATCGGACCGCCCCTGCCGATGCTCCCCTCCTCCACATCACAGCCTCCCAGCCGTGGCCAGTCCAAGGCAGTCATGGTGGTGGTTGCCGCATTCGTGGTGGGGGCGCTGTTCGTGGGATACCGCGGGCTGATGGGGCCGGGCGGTGACGCCAGCCAGGTCAGCCCCAGCCCTCGCCGCACGGTCACGGTGAGCGGACCAGCGGTGACGGTGCCAGCCTCGCCGGCGCCGCAGGCTGCGGCGACCGCCGGAGGCCCGATCGCGATCCTCTCGGCCACAGGTTTCGACCCGCAAGGTGATCAGAGTGAGAACAACTCCCAGGCAGCCCGGGTCTACGACGGCGACCCCGCGACCGCCTGGACCTCGGAGCTCTACGTCACGCCTGAGTTCGGCAACTTGAAGAAGGGCGTTGGGCTGCTCCTGGACCTTGGCCAGCCGACGTCGGTCCACAAGGTCACCATCGACCTCGCCAACGGACCACTGGACGTCACGGTCTATGCCGCGGCGAGTCCGAGCCTGACAGGTGCCACCGTGATCGGAACCGCCGATGCGGCGTCGGGGCGGGTCGAGGTCAAGGCCGCCACGACCATTCCCGAGTCCGAGTTCATCATCGTCTGGTTCTCATCGCTCGCCCCGCAGGGCGGCCAGTTCGGCGTCTCGATCTCGGAGATCGCACTCAACTGAGTGCACCTGATGTCGCGCCTGGAAGACGTGCGCGAACTACCCGACCGCGACCTGCTCACTGCGCACTGCGCGGGCGACCCGGATGCTTTCGGAGAGCTCTTTCGGCGCCACCGTGACCAGATGTGGGCGCTAGCCCTGCGGACGACCCGTGACCCGGAGGTTGCGGCGGACGCCGTCCAGGAGGCATTCCTGTCGGCCTTCCGGGGCGCCGAGTCCTTCCGGGGCGAAGCCGCGGTCACCACCTGGCTCCACCGGATCGTGGTCAACTCCTGCCTTGACCGGCTCCGCCGGATCAAGCCCGTCGTGCACCTACCCGATGCCGGCCTGAGCATGCTGGCTGACGCCCACGACCGGCACCACAGCGTCGAGGTCAGGCTCGACATCCAGGCGGCGTTGGATCAGCTGCCCGAGGGTCAGCGAATGGCTCTGATCCTGGTCGACATGCACGGGCTCAGCGTCGCCGAGGCGGCCGGGATCCTGAACGTGGCCGAGGGCACCATCAAGTCGCGGTGCGCGCGCGGGAGATCAGCGATGGTCCCCCTGCTGGGGCTCGGCGCACCCTCAGCCACGCGTACCCGTCCAGCCCCGAAGGAACCAATGGCATCTCCCTGACGTCATACCCTCGTCGGCATCTTTGCCATCGGGAAGGGCCCCGAAAACCTACGAGGCCACCCGACAACGCCACCGACCGTCTCGCGAACCAGCATCGAGGTGAATACCCTGAACAGGCCCCACAGCTCCATGGGATCAGAGCCAACCAGTGATGACGACCCCACGGGTGTCCGCGCTCTGCTGTCCTCATTGCCCGGGCCGGGCGCCATGCCCAAAGATCTCGTGGAGAGGATCAACGCCAGCCTGGCCGCCGAGCAGGCGCAGCGGGCCACCAACCTCCAGGGCGCTTCGGCGACTCCGTTGTTGGCGCCGCTACGACGTCGCCGGGCGCGGCTCCCGTTCGCGATAGTCGCCGTGGCAGCGGCCGTTGCCGTGTTCGGAGTCGTCGGGACAAGCCTGTTCACAGCGGATCAGAGCGCAACGACCGCCGGCCGGGAGGGGATCGCCAGCTCCGCAGAAGCGGGACAGGACCGCGGTACCGCGCCCCTGAGCGACACCAACAAGGCCCCGGCAGCGGGCGTCCCCGCAGCGCCATCGCTGGTTCTGATCGGCCTGTCGTCGACCCGATACACAGGAGCTGGCTTCGTGACGCAGGCCCAGGTGCTCCGCAGCTCGAACGGCGGTCCGATCCGGTCACAGCCCGCCACCTCACCAGCCCTCGGACCTGCGAGCACGGTTGCAGGTCTGAGGGAGTGCCTGATCGCCATCGGTGCCGGCGATGCCCAGATGGTCCTGGCTGACGTGGCCTTCTATGAAGGGCGACCAGCCGTGATCATCGTGGCTGTCACGAACGGTGTGCCCAAGGCGTATGCCGTGGGACGTGCGTGCTCACGTACGGATGCGGCGGTATTGCGCCAGGCGACCCCGCTGTCCTGAACAGCGCACCGGGTTGATGGTCCGGACCGCGCGGGCCGTGGATCCACGTGGAACAATCCCGCCGTAGGATCGGTTGAGAGCAGAACAGCCGCCGCACGTCAGCACCCGTTACCCGAGGACAATGTCAAGCGTGAGATACGAAGGAGCCCCTGAGGTGAGCCATGAGTGCTGAGGTCCGTGACGTCATCATCATCGGGTCGGGTCCTGCCGGCTACACGGCCGCCATCTACGCGGCTCGCGCCGATCTGCGACCGGTCATCTTCGAGGGTGCGGTTACCGCTGGTGGTGCGCTGATGAATACCACCGAGGTCG
>JBDTWH010000092.1:0-2753 GCA_040006795.1 Actinomycetota bacterium
CCGAGGCCGCTCGCGCCATGATCAACGCCATCGCCAACCCGACGATGCCCGAGGTCGGCGAGCGCTTCATGGGCACCGTGGTCAAGACCACGACCTTCGGCGCGTTCGTCTCCCTGCTCCCGGGCAAGGACGGCCTGCTGCACATCTCCGAGGTGCGCAAGCTCGTCGGCGGCAAGCGGATCGACTCGGTGGACGACGTCCTCAAGATCGGCCAGAAGATCCAGGTCGAGCTCAAGGAGATCGACCCTCGCGGCAAGCTCTCCCTCGGTGCGGTCCTTGACGCACCGGCCGAGGCTGCCCCGGCCGGCGACGAGGTCAACGCTGATGCGACTTCAACAGCGACGGTTGATGCCTGACACTGCTTGAACCACCTGCGCGGTTGAACGACTCAAGAGTTGAACGACACACAGGTTGAACGACACACAGGTTGAACGACACACAGGTTGAACGACACCGAGGCCCGGTGCACCCGAGAGGGTGTGCCGGGCCTCGGTTGTCTGCCGGGCAGGCGGAGACGCAGACACAGGAGTGTCTCGGGGCGGCGACGTTGGCTAGGGTCACGGGCATGGCTCGAGTTTCAGCCGGTACGGCGACGCACCGCGAGCGTGACCGACGTCGGTTGGCCGCCCAGCACCTGGCGGGTCCGCCGGCCGAGGGCGTGGTCGAGGTCGTCGAGCGGTTGCTGGCGGTACAGGCTCAGGATCTGCGCGCCGCACGGCTCGCGATCAGGGCTCGCACAACGGGGCTCACCGCCGCCGACATCGACCGCGAGCTCGAGAACCGGACGCTGGTGGTGACCTGGCTGAACCGCGGCACCCTGCATCTCGTCAGGTCGCAGGACTACTGGTGGCTGCAGCGGCTGACAACATCACAGCTGGCTGCCGGGAACGCCAGACGCCTTGAGCAGGAAGGGGTCTCACCAGCACACGCTGATCGTGGTGTCGCCGCCATCGAGACCTCGCTGGCCACTCATGGCCCGATGACCCGCGCACAGCTGCGGGAGGTTGTGGCGTCGGCCGACGTGCCCGTTGCCGGACAGGCACTGGTTCACATCCTCTTCCTGTCGGCGCTGCGGGGTCTGACGGTCCGCGGCCCGATGATCGGCCGGGACCAGGGCTTCGTCCTTGTCCGTGACTGGCTCGGTGACCCGCGCGGTCACATCGCGGGAGAGAAGCCGACCGACCGCGATACGGACCTGTCCGCGCTGGCCCGCCGCTTTCTCGCCGGTCATGGTCCAGCTGATGGAGGCGACCTGGCCAAATGGGCCGGCATCACCCTCGGCGACGCTCGTCGGGCACTTCGCGCAGCGGGACCGCACCTCACCGAACGCCCAGGTGGCCTCGTCGACCTGGCCGGAGACGAGGCGCGGCAGGGCCGGTCCCGGCCAAAGCTCCTCGGCGGGTTCGACCCGTTGCTGCACGGCTGGGTCGACCGCACGCCGGTTCTGGACGGCAACATCTCGATCGTGACCACGAACGGCATCTTCCGGCCCTTCGCCCTGGTCAACGGTCGGGCGGTCGCTACCTGGGGCATGCCCCGGGGCCGGGTCACCCTCAGGCCGTTTGGCCCGATCGCGACCCGGGTCAAGGCTGCGCTTGACCGCGAGGCTGCTGACGTGGAGAGGTTCCTGGCAAAGGCTCAGTAGTCTTTGCGGATGAGCCAATCGATCAAGGTCCCTGTCATCAAGGTCTCTGTCATCGGGGCTGCCGGGCGGATGGGTTCGACGGTATGTCGGACGGTTGAGGCTGCGCCGGACACCGAGCTGGTCGGGCGCTACGACCTGGGCGATGACCTCGGCGACCTCGGTGGCGCAGACGTCGTTGTGGAGTTCTCGGTGCCAGGGTCGTCTGCCGCCAACGTCGCTCACTGCATCGACCGCGGCAGCCACGTCGTGGTCGGCACGACGGGTTGGACTGAGGCCGCGCTGTCCGGGGTGAGCTCACAGCTGACGGACCGGCCAGGGGTCGGGGTGCTGATCGCCCCGAACTTCGCCATCGGCGCGATCCTGATGATGTCCTTTGCCCAGCAGGCAGCGCGTTTCTACGAGTCGGTCGAGATCGTGGAGCTGCACCACCCCGACAAGGTGGATGCGCCCTCGGGCACGGCCGCCCGCACGGCTTCGTTGATCGCCCGGGCTCGACAGGATGCCGGGCTGGGCGAGGTACCGGACGCGACCTCCTCGGATCCCGGCGGCGCCCGGGGTGCCCGTGTGGACGGGATACCCGTGCACGCGCTCCGGCTGCGGGGTTTGGTGGCGCATCAAGAGGTCCTGCTTGGTGCGGCCGGCGAGCTGCTGACCCTCCGTCACGACTCCTTCGACCGGATCAGCTTCATGCCGGGTGTCATGGCTGGCGTGCGGCAGGTCGGCGACCACCCAGGGCTCACGGTCGGGCTCGAGAACTACCTCGGGCTGGCTTCTGGCGCCATGTAGCCTCGAGCCCTGCCGGCGCACCTGCGACTCAGCTTCCCTCAACCCTCGCGATGGGGATCCCGCCTCGGGCTCAAGAAGAGCTACCTGGGCGCGTTTAGGAGACTTCTCACCAACTGACATGGCTGATTGACCCAACAGTGTGACCGAAGTCACACGACGCGCCGAACGGATTGCGGCCCTCGAGTGTCACGCTGCGCTAGTCGGTACCGGTGGGGTGTTGGTTCGGGGATAAGAATTCGGGGATCTTCATGAGGCGCATTGTGGTCTTTTTGACGGTGTGGGCGATGGGTCTGGCGGGGGTGCTTGCCTCGGTGGTCCTTCC